>NZ_JBIGIN010000001.1:0-417763 GCF_043558715.1 Scandinavium sp. M-37 | reverse complement strand
CAGATCGCGATGCGCCTGCTAGGGCGCGGCTGGTAACAGAGCCTTATAGGCGCACATGAAAAACCTCCGGCTATGCCGGAGGATATTTATTATGTCGCGCTATTACGCCGCACTTTTACGCCACGCCGTGCGTTTCAGCCAGGTTTCCGGCCTGGCAAACATCACCAGATTACCGACTAAAATTAACGCCAGGCCGAACACCGCGTTGGCGTGCCAGACGTAACCTTCATAAAAGGTCGAGATGGTCAGCGCCACTAGCGGGAACAGCAGGGTGCTGTAGGCTGCATTGGACGGGCCAATCCGTCCTACCAGCGTGAAATACGCCCCGAAGGCAATGACCGATCCGAACAGCGCCAGATACAGCAGCGCCCCCATATAGCTGACGGTAAACTCCGGCATAAAGTTATCGCCGCGCATCAGCGCAATCGCCCCCATCACTATCGTGCCGTACAGCATCGCCCAGCTATTGGTGGTCAGGGTTTCCAGGCCACGACGCTGATGACGAATGCTCAACATATTACCCAGCGAGAAACCGTAGGTGCCTAGTGCGCTCAGACCGATGCCCATCAGCAGCTCGGTGCTCATCCCGCTGGCCTGAAGATCGTCCCAGAACAGCGTCACGATACCCATTAAACCGAGCAGGGCGGCGAGGTAAAAACGTCCCGGTGGCTGTTGGCGGTAAAACAGGAAGCTGTTGATCGCGTTAAACAGCACCGCCATTGAGAAAATCACCGACTCCAGCCCGGTGTTGATCCACTTCGCGGCGGTGTAGAAACACCAGAAGTTGAAGCAGAACACGCAGCAACCCTGAATGAGACAGAACAGGTGATCGCGAAGCTGCAACTTACGCAGGCGACCGACTGCTTTCAGCACCACCATCAGGGTGACGCTGGCCACCGCGAAGCGCCAGAAAATCGACACCGGCGCGGCGACGGGCCCCTGTTGCAGGAAAATGGCAATCCAGGTGGTGCCCCAGATAACCACCACCAAAAAATAGAGTAATACGTTCATTGTTATTATTCCGCTTCAGTCTGTGATGCCGGAAGTGTGACAGACGGTGAGGGCCATCGCTTGCAGCAGGCTGCGGGGGAGTTGCATATTCTTGCGCATTTTTTCAATGCAGACGGAGTAAAGCTGGCAAGGGTGGACAACAATTCATAGACTAGCGGTCTGATTGATAGCCACAGCGAATACGATGCCCGACAATTACGCGACTTTTGAAACCCTGCGCCAAAAAAATGCCGTTCTGCGTGACACGGTGGCGTTGAACTCCGGCATTCAGCTGGCGGCCTGGTTTAATCAAAACGACAACGTAACGGTGCAAAGCGACCACCACACCCTCAGCCTGTACGTGGCTGACGGCTATGAGAGCTATCACAAAACGCCGCACGGCTGGAAAAACGGCGGCGGGCCAGACCGCTTCTGCCTGATGCCCAAAGAGAGCGAATCGAGTTGGGACATCCGCGATAACCTGTCGTTTGTGCATCTCTACTGCACGGATGAACACCTGCGCGCCACCGGTGAGAAAATCTGGGATCGCAGCCCGGCCTCGTTCCGTCTGGACGAAAAAACCTTCGCCAATGACGACAAAATCACCGCCCTGTATCGCCATTTTTTGCTCGACTGCGACTGGCAGCAGCAGGCCAATCATCTGGCGTTAAGCTCCGCCACCACGCTGTTGCTGACCCATCTCATTCAGCATTACACCAACGTGCAGTGGCAGTTGCCGAAAGTAACCGGCGGCCTGGCGCCGTTCGTGCTGCGCAACGTGCTGGCGTTCATCGAGGCCAGTCTGGCGCAACCGCTGACCTTAGCGGATCTGGCGCAGGAAGCCGCGCTGAGCGAGTATCACTTCGCCCGCATGTTCAGCCTGTCGATGAAAATGGCCCCGCATCAGTACGTGATGCAGCGCCGGATGACCAGGGCGCAGGATCTGGTGCGCAACACGTCGCTGCCGCTGACTGACATCGCGCTGGCCTGCGGGTTTAGCTCCGCCAGCCATTTCAGCAACCGCTTTAAGAGCGTGCTGGGCATGACCCCGTCACAGCTTCGCGCGTCGGGTCAGTGACAGCACGCTGTAGCAAATCCCGCCCGCCACCAGTCCCCAAAATGCCGAGCCAATGCCTGCCAGCGTCATCCCGCTGGCGGTGAGCAAAAAGGTGACAATCGCCGCGTCGCGTTCATTTTCCTTGGCCAGGGCCTGCACCAGGCTGCCGCTAATGGTGCCGAGCAGCGCCAGCCCGGCCAGCATCTGGATCCACGCCACTGGCAATGCGGCCATTAGCGACGTAATCGATCCACCGAATATACCCGCCAGCAGATAAAAACCCCCGGCGGCGACGGCGGCTTTCCACCGCTGTTCCGCATCCGGGTGCGCCTCCGGGCTCTGACAAATCGCGGCGGTAATCGCCGCAATACAAATGGAGAATACGCCGAACGGTGAAAACGCCAGCGCAATACCGCCGGTGATCACCATCAGCCACGATACGGGCGCGGAGTATCCGGAAGCATTCAGGGTCGCAATGCCGGGCGCGTTTTGCGAGGCCATCGTCACGAGGAAAAACGGCACGCCGACGCTCAACAGCAGCGAAAAATCAAATTCAGGCGCTATGTACCGCGGCAGGGTAAACGCCATCTGTAGCGCTTCGCCGTGGATTTCTCCGGCAAAGACCGCCGCCAGACTGCCCGCGATGAGCGCAGCCACCACGGCATAGCGCGGGGCGAAGGCTTTAAACAGTAGCCACGCCGCCAGCATTGAACCGCAGAGCAGAAAATGGTTTTGCAAGCTGCTGAACGCCTGTAACCCAAACCGCAGCAGGATCCCGGCCAGCATCGCCGCCGCCAGTGAATGCGGGATAACCTTCATCAGTCGGGCAAATAGCCCGGTCAGGCCGCAGAGCACAATCAACCCATTGGCAAAAATGAAAATCCCCACCGCCTGATTGAGCGTCACGTCGTGCAAGCCGGTTACCAACAGCGCCGCGCCAGGGGTCGACCACGCCGTGAGCAGCGGGACTTTGCGCCACAGCGTCAGGATAAGGGTGCTGACACCCATCGCCAGACCGAGGGCAGTCATCCAGCCCGCAATGGTCTGAGCATCCGCCCCCGCAGCGGCGGCAGCCTGCCAGATAATCGCTGCGGAACTGGCATAGCCCACCAGCACCGCAACAAAACCGGCCAGCAGGGTCGAGAAAGGGAAAGTGCGCATAAAATCCTCTCGTGCGTTATAACGTCCGTTGGAATGTAGCATTGAGCGTTATAGCGCACAAGTGATAAACTGGCGGAAAAAGGAGCCACCATGAACATTGCACAACACCTGGCGACGACCCTGAAATCCCTGCGCCAGCAGCGGGAATGGAGCCTGTCAAAGCTGGCGGAAGAAACCGGCGTGTCCAAAGCGATGCTCGGGCAAATCGAGCGCAACGAATCCAGCCCGACGGTGGCGACGCTGTGGAAAATAGCCACCGGCCTCAACGTGCCGTTTTCGCTGTTTATCACCCCGGCGGAAAGTGAAGATACGGCATTCGACCCGCAGCAGCAGGCGATGGTGGTGACGCCGATTTTCCCGTGGGACCCGGATTTACACTACGATCATTTCGCTATCGCACTTGCGCCGGGCGCGCTCAGCGAGTCCACGCCGCACGAGGCAGGCGTGATTGAACATGTGGTGGCGATTAACGGCACGCTTGAGATGTGTATCGACGGGCAGTGGCAGCAGGTCAGAGAAGGGCAAGGGCTTAAATTCGCAGGCGATAAGCCGCACGCCTACCGGAACAGCGGCGAGCACACGGTGCTGTTTCACTCACTGATTCATTACCCGCCCGGGCAAAAATGATTTCGCCGCGCTGCAGTTCTGACTACAATAGCCGCCATTTTGATATAACGGATAACAACGATGCGCCTGCAAACCCATCATCTTGAACTCCTCAGCCCGGCCCGTGACGCCAGCATTGCCCGTGAAGCGATCCTTCATGGCGCGGATGCGGTCTACATCGGCGGCCCAGGCTTTGGCGCCCGTCACAATGCCAGCAACAGCCTGAGCGACATCGCCGATCTGGTGCCGTTCGCCCATCGCTATGGCGCAAAGATATTTGTGACGCTGAACACCATTCTTCATGATGATGAGCTGGAACCGGCGCAAAAACTGATTACTGATTTGTACCAGGCCGGTGTCGATGCGCTGATTGTGCAGGACATGGGCGTCATGCAGCTCGATATCCCGCCGATTGAACTGCACGCCAGCACCCAGTGCGATATCCGCAGCGTCGAAAAAGCCAAATTCCTTTCCGACGTTGGCTTCAGCCAAATCGTGCTGGCGCGTGAACTCGATTTACAGCAGATCAAAGCCATTCATCAAGCCACCGACGCGACCATCGAATTCTTTATCCACGGTGCGCTGTGCGTGGCGTATTCCGGCCAGTGCAACATTTCTCACGCCCATACCGGACGCAGCGCCAACCGTGGCGACTGCTCCCAGGCGTGCCGTCTGCCGTACACCCTGAAAGACGATCAGGGCCGCGTGGTGGCATACGACAAACACCTGCTGTCGATGAAAGACAACGACCAGACCGCGAACCTGGCGGCGCTGATCGACGCGGGCGTGCGCTCCTTCAAGATTGAAGGGCGCTACAAAGACATGAGCTATGTGAAAAATATCACCGCGCACTACCGCCAGATGCTGGACGCGATCATCGAAGACCGCGACGACCTGGCGCGCGCTTCTGCCGGGCGCACCGAGCATTTCTTCATTCCATCGACTGACAAAACCTTCCATCGTGGCAGCACCGACTATTTCGTGAATGCGCGTAAAGGCGATATCGGCGCGTTCGACTCGCCAAAATTCATCGGCCTGCCGGTGGGCGAAGTGCTGAAAGTCAGCAAAGAAAGTCTCGACGTGGAAGTGACCGAACCGCTGGCGAACGGCGACGGACTGAACGTGATGATCAAACGTGAAGTGGTCGGTTTCCGTGCCAATACGGTAGAGAAAATCGGTGAAAATCGCTATCGCGTGTGGCCAAATGAAATGCCAGCTGACCTGTACAAAGCCCGGCCGAATGCCGCACTCAATCGCAACCTTGACCATAACTGGTCGCAGGCGCTGACCAAAACCTCCAGTGAACGCCGTATTGCGGTGGATATTGAAATTGGCGGCTGGCAGGAACAGCTGATCCTGACCATGACCAGCGAAGACGGCGTCAGCGTGACGCATACTCTCGACGGCAATTTTGAAGAAGCGTCGAACGCGGAAAAAGCGTTGAACAATTTGCAGGACGGCGTGGCGAAACTCGGCCAGACCATTTACTACCCGCGCGAGGTGCAGGTGACGCTGCCTGGCGCACTGTTTGTGCCGAACAGCCTGCTGAACCAGCTGCGCCGTGAAACGGTTGACATGCTGGATGCCGCGCGTCTGGCGGCCTATCAGCGCGGCAGCCGTAAGCCGGTTTCCACGCCTGCGCCGGTGTACCCGGAAACGCATCTGACGTTTTTATCGAACGTTTACAACCACAAAGCGCGTGAGTTTTATCATCGTTACGGCGTGCAGCTGATTGACGCGGCGTATGAAGCGCACGAAGAAAAGGGTGATGTGCCGGTGATGATCACCAAACACTGCCTGCGCTTCGCGTTTAACCTGTGCCCGAAACAGGCGAAGGGCAACATCAAGAGCTGGAAAGCGACGCCGATGCAGTTGATAAACGGCGACGAAGTGCTGACCCTGAAATTTGACTGCCGTCCGTGCGAAATGCACGTCATCGGCAAAATCAAAAATCACATTCTTAAGATGCCACACCCCGGAAGCGTGGTGGCGTCAGTCAGTCCGGAAGAATTGCTGAAAACGCTGCCGAAGCGTAAAGGCGCATAAACCCGAAAAGTAAGCCCGGCAAGCGTGAGCGCCGCCGGGCAACACCCCTAGGATTTAAACCCCGCCGCGCTCATCAGCAGCCGGAAAAACATCCCCACCGCCGCCAGCGCCAGTACGCTGCCACTCCATAGCGTTACCAGCCAGAACAGACGTTTGTACAATGGTTGCTTTATCGATGGTTGCATCAGTGATACCCCTCGCCAGGCTGAACTTTTCCGCGGAAGACGTAGTAACTCCAGAAGGTGTAAACCAGAATAATCGGCATAATCAGCAGGGCGCCAACCAGCATAAAGCCCTGGCTTTGCGGGGGCGCGGCGGCCTGCCACAGGCTGATATCCGGCGGGATGAGGTTCGGCCAGATACTGACCCCCAGCCCGCTGAAACCTAAGAAAATCAGCCCTAAGGTCAGCATAAACGGCCCGGCGTGATGGGTGGGGTTGGCCAGTGAGCGCCACAGCGCAAACGCCACGACCAGCGTCAGACCCGGCACCGGCAGCAGATACCACAGATTCGGCAGGCTAAACCAGCGGGCGGCAATCGCCGGATGTACCAGCGGGGTCCACAGGCTGATGACCGCTATCACCGCCAGCATCGCCACCACTAATCCACGGGATACGCCACGCATGGTCTGCTGCAGCGGATTTTCACTCTTCATCACCAGCCACGTTGCGCCGAGCAGGGCATATGCCACCACCAGGCCCAAACCGCAGAACAGCGTGAATGGCGTTAGCCAGTCGAACGGGCCTCCGGCAAAGGCGCGATTGTGCACCGGGAAACCGTTCAGCACCGCCCCGACAACCACGCCCTGACAGAAGGTGGCGAGAATCGACCCACCGAGAAACGCCCGGTCCCAGAACGGGCGGTGCGACGGCGTGGCCTTAAAGCGAAACTCGAACGCCACGCCGCGAAAGATAAGACCGATCAGCATTAAGGTCAGCGGAATAGTCAGCGCGTCGATGATAACGGCGTAAGCCAGCGGGAACGCGCCGAACAACCCCGCGCCGCCGAGTACCAGCCAGGTTTCGTTCCCGTCCCATACCGGGGCGACGGTGTTGACCATCACGTCACGTTCGTCGGTATCGCGCACGAACGGGAACAGGATGCCGATGCCTAAATCAAAGCCGTCCATCACGATGTACATCAGGGTGGCAAAGACAATAATCACAAACCAGATAACCGATAAGTCGATGCCCATTAGCGAGACTCCTCATGTTGATAACCGTCGATCGCCGCCGACAGCGGACGGGCAGGCGTGCCGTGTCGTTCAGGCTCGATGTCCTGCGGGCCTTTGCGAATCAGGCGGATCATGTAGCTGTAGCCCACGCCGAACACCGAGGTATAGACGATGAAGAACGCCAGCAGGCTGATGCTCATGTGCAAATCACCGTGCGCCGAGACCGCATCTTTAGTGCGTTGCAGGCCATACACCACCCACGGCTGGCGGCCAACCTCGGTGGTAATCCAACCGGCCAGAATCGCAATCAGCCCGGAGGGCCCCATCCACAGCGCAAAGCGCAGGAACGGACGGGAGGTATAGAGCCGCTGTCCTTTCCGCAGCCACAGCGAGAACACACCGAGCAGCAACATTAGCCCGCCCAGACCGGCCATCACGCGGAACGACCAGAAGACGAGGGTTGAATTTGGCCGGTCTTCTTTGGCGAATTCTTTCAGGGCGGGCACCTGTTTATCGAGGCTGTGCGTCAGGATAAGACTGCCGAGTGCCGGGATCTCCAGCCCGTAGCGGGTGCGTTCCTGTGCCATATCCGGCCAACCGAAAATCAGCAGCGGCGTCGGTTCGCCCGGCGTGTTTTCCCAATGGCCTTCAATGGCGGCAATTTTGGCAGGCTGATGTTTAAGCGTATTCAGGCCGTGCATATCGCCAATCAGTGCCTGAACTGGCGCGACGACCAGCGTCATCCACAGCGCCATGGAAAACATCGCCCGAATGGCAGGGGTATTGTTACCGCGCAGCAGATGCCAGGCGGCGGAGGCGCCGACGAACAGGGCGCTACTGAGGAACGCCGCCACCGACATATGCAGCAAGCGGTAAGGAAACGACGGGTTAAACACCACCGCGAACCAGTCCACCGGCACCACCTGGCCGTTAACGATTTCATACCCTTGCGGGGTTTGCATCCAGCTGTTGGAGGCGAGGATCCAGAAGGTGGAAATAATCGTTCCCAGCGCCACCATACAGGTGGAGAAAAAGTGCAGGCCGGGGCCAACTTTATTCCAGCCAAACAGCATCACCCCGAGGAAACCGGCCTCGAGGAAAAAGGCGGTCAGCACTTCGTAGGTCAGCAGCGGGCCGGTAATACTGCCCGCAAACTGCGAGAAGCCGCTCCAGTTGGTGCCGAACTGATAGGCCATCACCAGCCCGGAGACCACGCCCATGCCAAAGTTAACGGCGAAAATTTTCGACCAGAACGCCCACAGCGAGCGCCAGACCGGGTTTTTGGTTTTCAGCCACAGACCTTCGAGCACCGCCAGATAGCTGGCAAGCCCGATGGTAATGGCCGGAAAAATAATGTGAAAAGAGACCGTGAAGGCGAACTGAATGCGCGCCAAATGGAATGCGTCTAAACCGAACATGGACAACCTCGACATAAAACGGTGTTCGCAGTCATGGTATTGATTGTGAGAAGGGAGTAGCAGCCACAGTCGGTGTTTATTTACCTATAACAGTTACATTAATCATGCTACTTTTTACATCTGTCATAAAATCGGTGAAACCCACGATGAAAAAATACCAGCGCCTGGCGCAGCAAATTACTGAGCAGATTGGCCTTGGCGTGTGGCAACCCGGCGACCGACTGCCGTCGCTGCGCGAGCAGGTCACCATCAGCGGGATGAGCTTTATGACCGTTGGTCACGCGTATCAGCTGCTGGAAAGCCAGGGGCGAATCATCGCCAGGCCGCAGTCGGGCTATTACGTTGCGCCGCGTCCGGTGAAACAGGTCAAAACCACGCCGCCTGCGCAGGTGATGCGCGATGAAGCGGTGGATATCAACACCTATATTTTCGGCGTGTTACAGGCCAGTCGTGATGCAGCGGTATTGCCGTTCGCCTCGGCGTTTCCCGATCCGCGCCTGTTTCCACTCCAGCAACTCAACCGTTCGCTGGCGCAGGTAAGCAAAACCGCCACCGCCATGAGCGTGATTGAAAACCTGCCGCCTGGGAATGCCGAGCTGCGCCACGCCATCGCCCGCCGGTATGCGCTGCAGGGCATGAATATTTCGCCGGATGAAATCGTGATTACCGCCGGGGCGCTTGAAGCGCTGAATCTCAGTTTGCAGGCGGTGACTGAACCGGGCGATTGGGTGATCGTCGAGAATCCCTGTTTCTATGGGGCCTTACAGGCACTGGAACGCCTGAAGCTGAAAGCGCTGTCGGTGGCCTCGGATGTGAAAGAGGGTATCGATCTGCTGGCGTTGGAACAGGCGCTGAAAGAGTATCCGGTAAAAGCCTGCTGGCTGATGACCAACAGCCAGAACCCGCTCGGCTTTACCCTTTCACCGGAGAAAAAGGCACAACTGGTGGCGCTGCTGAGTGCGCATAACGTGGTGCTGATTGAGGATGATGTCTACAGCGAACTGTGGTTTGGCCGCGAGAAGCCGCTGCCCGCCAAAGCCTGGGATCGTGATGATATGACCCTGCACTGCAGTTCGTTTTCCAAATGCCTGGTACCGGGCTTTCGCATCGGCTGGGTGGCCGCGGGGAAACACGCCCAGCGTATTCAGCATTTGCAGTTAATGAGCACACTGTCGACCAGTTCGCCGATGCAGATGGCGCTGGTCGATTATCTCGGGACCAAGCGTTATGACGCGCACCTGCGGCGTTTACGTCGTCAACTGGCAGAGCGGAAACATTTGGCCTGGCAGGCACTGCTCCGCCATTTACCCGCCGAGGTGAAAATCCATCATAACGACAGCGGCTACTTTTTGTGGCTGGAGCTACCTGCCGGGATCGACGCCGGAGAGCTTGGCGCCCGGGCGCTGGCGCATAAAATCAGTATTGCGCCGGGCAAGATGTTTTCGACCACCGACAGTTGGGCATCGTTCTTCCGATTTAACACTGCCTGGGGGTGGAGTGAGCGTGAAGAGCAGGGGGTAAAAGTGCTGGGCCAGTTGATAAAAGAAATGCTTACGGAATAAACGTTCTTATTTCCTGAGTATCTTTTTCTCGAAATGGAAATAACCCGACGATAATCTAAATCTTATTTGTCGGGTTATTTTATTTATGCCCGCCATAGGAAATATGCATACCTGTTAACGCAGCTTAACTCCCTGTCTATACTGCCTTTAGTTGAGATATATCGTTTCATTTTCAGCGTAATGCGCCCTTTGTCACAACCTGGTGAAATTTCCGCCTGTGCGTGCATTCCGCCGTCTACGGTTATTAAGGGACATATTTTTAGGGGGCAGGCTATGCAACACAACTTATTGATAAACGGTGAACTGGTCGCAGGCCACGGCGAAAAACAGTCGGTCTATAATCCTGCCACCGGGGAAGTGATCATAGACATCCCCGAAGCCACCGCAGAGCAGGTCAATGCTGCGGTACTGGCCGCCGATCGCGCGTTTGTCCAATGGGGCCAAACCACGCCGAAAGCGCGGGCCGAATGCCTGTTGAAACTGGCTGATGTGATTGAGCAAAACGCCGAAACGCTGGCGAAGCTGGAATCGCTGAACTGCGGTAAACCGCTGCATTGTGTCATCAACGACGAACTGCCTGCGGTGGTCGATGTCTTTCGCTTCTTTGCCGGGGCGGCACGCTGCCTGAACGGCCTGGCGGCGGGCGAATATCTGGAAGGTCACACCTCAATGATCCGCCGTGATCCGGTCGGGGTTGTGGCGTCGATTGCACCGTGGAACTATCCGCTGATGATGGCGGCGTGGAAGCTCGCCCCGGCGCTGGCGGCGGGAAACTGCGTGGTGATCAAACCCTCTGAAATCACTCCGTTGACCGCCTTAAAACTGGCCGAACTGGCGAAAGATATTTTCCCGGCCGGGGTCATTAATGTTCTCTTTGGCCGGGGCAAAACCGTCGGCGACCCACTGACCGGACATGAAAAGGTGCGCATGGTGTCACTCACCGGGTCGATTGCCACCGGGGAGCACATTATTTCCCACACCGCGCCGTCAATCAAACGCACCCATATGGAGCTGGGTGGTAAAGCGCCGGTCATTGTATTTGATGATGCGGATCTGGAGGCGGTGGTGGAAGGGGTACGTACCTTCGGCTTCTACAACGCCGGGCAGGACTGTACCGCGGCGTGTCGACTGTACGTGCAGAAAGGCGTATATGACGCGCTGGTTGTGAAACTCGGCGCGGCGGTGTCGACGCTGAAAATGGGTTGTCCAAACGATGAATCCACCGAGCTGGGGCCGTTGAGCTCACAGGCGCATCTGGATAGGGTCAGCCAGGCGGTGGAAAAAGCCCGCCGCCTGAGCCATATCAACGTGGTGACCGGCGGCGAAAAAGTGCCCGGCAACGGCTATCACTTCCAGCCGACGGTGCTCGCCGGGGCAAGGCAGGAAGACGATATCGTCCAGCGCGAAGTGTTCGGCCCGGTGGTTAGCGTCACGCTATTTGATGACGAAGAACAGGTCCTCGGCTGGGCCAACGATTCGCAGTACGGCCTGGCCTCATCGGTGTGGACCCAGGACGTGGGGCGAGCCCATCGCATGAGCGCCCGTTTGCAGTACGGCTGTACCTGGGTCAACACCCACTTTATGCTGGTGAGCGAAATGCCACACGGCGGGCAAAAATTGTCGGGCTACGGCAAGGATATGTCGGTCT
Organism: Scandinavium sp. M-37; assembly: GCF_043558715.1. Lineage (NCBI taxonomy): Bacteria > Pseudomonadati > Pseudomonadota > Gammaproteobacteria > Enterobacterales > Enterobacteriaceae > Scandinavium > Scandinavium sp. M-37. Next base: position 406,101 of record NZ_JBIGIN010000001.1, on the reverse strand, counting down.
ACGGCCTTGAGGATTACACCGTGGTGCGGCATGTGATGATCAAACATTAAATTGATATTGCCCGGCGGCGCTACGCTTGCCGAGCCTACTGAACCGTAGGCCCGTTAAGCGTAGCGTCATCGGGCATTTACTCTTCCAGATACGCCACCCGGTAGCCATCTCCCGCAGGGAAGATGTGCGCAAAACCCTGCGCGCCGAAATGCATTCCGGCAATCAGCAGATTTTCATCCACCACCTGTGCGAGCAGCGCGGTGCGCGTGGCCTCGGCCTGAGCGGGATCGATATCAAAGGCAATCGACGCATCGGGATGCGCAGTCTGAATATGTGGGTAATGCACGATATCGCCCCAGATAAGCAGACTTTGCCCCTGTGAATCAATACGAAAACCGGTATGCCCTGGTGTGTGGCCCGGCAGAAAGACCGGGCGAATGCCGGGAGCCACTTCGCTGTCGTCCAGCAACTGAACTGCGGGCTGGTAGGCGTTCAGGGTCCGACGGACGAGGGCAAAAATACGCTGTACGCGTTCAACGGCCCGCTGCTGTTTGTCGTTATCCAGCCAGTGTTCAACTTCAAGCGGATGGATATACACTTTAGCGCGGGTAAACACCGGCTGCGCCTCGGGATCCAGCAGGCCGCCAATATGATCGGGGTGTGCGTGGGTCAGCAGAACGGTATCAATTTCCTCAGGACAGACGCCGACCGCGACCAAATTCTGTTGCAGTAGGCCGCCGGAATTATTCAGCCCTCCGGTGCCAGAATCCACCAGAATGGTGCGTCCTTTTCCGCGGATCAAATAGCCGTTGATATGAATATTTCCGGCGTCACCGATCCCCGCCTGGCGCTGAATTTCACCGGCATCGACGGAATCGACGCCTAATAATAAATCGAGGCTGGCAGCCATATTTCCGTCGCTCAATGCGGTAACGAGATACTCACCAATCTGACGTGATGCAAACTGTGGACGGGTCATTCCGGTCTCCTGCGGTTTTTTTTCATCTTACCTGCCGTCTTTGCCGACTGATATTGAGAATAATTCATTCAACGCGCGAGCGTGATCTGGCGTTTACTTATTGAGCACTAAGACATTATTAGACCTAATAATTGTAATGTCATTTATTCAAGGGTATTATCTTTCGCCCAAACCGCCACTAGCTCAGCTGGAAGAGCAAATGACATTTGATGTTGTAGTGTACGAGGTTCGAGGCCTCGGTGGCGGTCCAATTATCTATAACTCTGGCTTATGTCGGGGTTTTCAGTATCCTGCTCTTAACCACCGATTTATGTACAACTAAGGAGAGAGCGATGTTAGAAGGGTATTTTGATCTCGATGACGCGACTGGCGCTGATGCCGCCGAAAACCGCAAACGCCTGCTGGCCGTTCAGGCTGCATTAGAAATTTCTAAGGCGTCGGTGTCTGCCTCAACGGCAAATTCAGGCATTCGTAGCCAGATGGATTTGCGCAACGTGGCGCAGGAAGTCGCGACATTAGCCGACGCCATTCAGGATGCACTGGAAGGCGCTGCGGTCTAAACGGCTCGTTAATCTTGTCATTCTCGCTAAGCCGCCTCGTGCGGCTTTTCTTTGTTCCTGCCGGACCCTATCCCTCCGCTAGTGCGCCGACATATTTCCAGATAAATCGGGTTTTGACAGCTTTCAACGTGTTATGCGAGGATCGTCCGCTTTCTCATCCTGGGTCATAACATTACGTTGTCATGAAGAAACCGTTTATTTGCGCGTTCACCGCGCTGGCTTTTTTGAGTGGTTGTACAAATTCACCTGCGCATCGCATCGCCGAGTGCCAAAAGAAGGGCGGCTCCGAGGCGGACTGCAACGCAGCGGAGTGGGCTTACGAGAAAGCGCATCCGTTACCTCAATACGATCCCACGCAGTATGACAACGCCGCCGCATTGCAAGCAGCGTACAATGCGAATGCGGCGAAGGTGAAAACCGCAACGGAATGATTTAAAAAGAAAAAAGCAGCCATCAGGCTGCTTATTTGTTTTCAACATCGTTATCAAATCCAGCCAAAGCGAATCGACAGCAGGCTAACAAGAGCAACTGCAACAAAGACATTAATCAGGAAAACGGTTTTGCTCGTGACTTCCATAGCACCATCCTCTATTTATCGGCCTCTATTGATATAGTCGCCGATCCCCAGGTTCGCAATCAGACAAAGTCTGTTTTTACATTCACCCTCTCATTCTTACAACGTATGTGTAAAAATTTGATACAAGTCAAAAAAAATGGCATATTGCGCGCGAATTTTTTTGACGCAGATCGAGTTTTGCCCATGACGCTTTACCAGCATATGCTGATTTTTTACGCCATTATGGCTACCGTCAGCGCTTTCATTACCTGGTTCCTGACCAAAGAGAGCAAGCGCATCCGCCTGATTGCGACGGTGTTAATTGGCGCGACCTGGCCGTTCAGTTTCCCGGTGGCACTCCTGCTGTCGATGTTCTGATCCGGACAGGGGCTCGCCATTCTTTTTAAAGTGCTGTATAAAAACACAGTATCAATAAAAAGGAGCGCCAAATGCAGAGCTTGTTCTCCACGATTGCCGGGGCTACCGTCCGCTGGCATGACCTACCCGGGGTGGGCATCCCGGTGGTGTTTATCCACGGCCTCGGCTGTGCCTCTTCATATGAATATCCCCGTATCGCGGCGGCTCCCGCTTTTCGCGGCCGACGCGCAATCCTGATCGATCTCCCCGGCAGCGGGTACAGCGATAAACCGCATAATTTCACGTTTACCACCACTCAGCAGGCTGCGGTGGTGATGGAAGTGCTGGATACCCTGGACGTAAAACAGCTCGATCTCTATGGCCATAGCATGGGTGGCAGTATCGCCATTGAAGTGGCGGAGCAGCTCGGTGCACGCCTGCGCACGTTAGCGGTATCTGAACCCAATTTTCATGCCGGGGGCGGGATGTTTAGCCGACACATTGCGGCTCAGCCCGAAACCGATTTCGTGGCCTCTGGCTTCTCAGCGTTAGTCGAAGAAGAACGCAGTGCGTGGAAGGGTTGCGTGCAAATGACGTCGCCATCGGCGATGTGGCGCGGGGCAAAGAGCCTGGTGGACGGAATATCCCCTTCGTGGATGTTGCGGTTTCTCAATCTCAAATGCCAGCGCGCGCTAATTTTCGGCGAGCATTGCCTGCCGGATGAGGATGCCACCGCCGTTGTAAACGCCGGGATCCCGCTGCATGTTGTCCCCGACGCGGGACACTCCATGTCGTGGGAAAACCCCTCCGCGCTGGCCGCCGTTTTGGCCCAGGTTTTTACAAGGAACGATGGTTAAGATGAGATCTTTGGGCTCACATCCCTGTGAGCCCAAAGCCCTTTAAAGCAGGGCGGTCAGTTTGGCGCGAGCTTCCGGGGAAACATCCAGTGGATGGCAGTAGTCCGGGGCTTCGGTTGCACGGGTAAACAACGCCACCAGCCAGTCATAGACGTAGCGTGTGGCGGCGTGTGCCGGACGTTCACCGAGTTGAGTCAGGCGTTCGGTATTGCTCGCCGTCGGGGCAAACAGCGTGCTGCCTTTCACCACCCGGCTGGCCGGGCGTGAGTCCACCGGCAAATCGGCGTAGCCCAGCCAGGCCAGATAGTTACTGATAGTCGCCCGTAGGTGCGCTGCACTGGCGCGATCGTCAGGGGTAACCGTCTGCAGCTGCTTAGGCAGTTCCAGACGGTAGCTGGTGATAATCAGTATATCGGCCAGCTGTTGCAGAACCGCAGGCGACAACCCATAACGCTGGGCATGAGCGTCACTACGACTCCATTGGCGCAGGTAATTCACCCACAGGGCATGCGCCTGGAAGCCATAGTCCTGATGGGCATTGCCGTTGGGCTGGGAGTCGTCGGCCAGGGCAAACAGGTCGACGTTATCGCTGAACAACTCGCTGACTTTCTCTTCGCGCGGCTGCTGAACCTGGCTTAGCAATTCAAAGCTGGCAAGTGGGGGCAGTAACCCTTCCAGCAGTTCGCCGAGAATGGCGGCGTGGCCCTGGAGTTCGCGCACCACATTTTCTGCCTGACGACGTACGCTGGCGGTATCGCGGCGGGCGTCCTGCTGCCAGCCAGACATCATCTGACGCAGCTGCTGATGCTGACGCTCAGCCAGCCTCTCCAAACGGGCGACGCGCAGCGCGGGAACCGTGGCCTGCGACAGCCATTCGATCAGCCGTTGCAGGCTGCTGCCGTCCAGCGCCTGCAGTGTTCCCCAGCGCTGGCCGGGCTTTTCGATCAACTGCTGTACGGCTTCGTCGAGGTTAAGTTTTCGCACAAAGCGGTCATCCTGCGGGGTGATGGCCCATACCAGACCTGGCAGGGCGCCCTCATGCTGCGGCTGCGTATCGCCCACCCATTTTGACAGCGCGCGGGCGCTGGCAGGGATGTGCGCGCGTGAGGCCGCCGCATTGCAGATAAGCAGCAGGTCGGGCTGATACTGCTGACGATAGTAGTCCAGTAGCCAGCGGCATTTACTGGCCCACAATGCTTCGTTATCGGCGTGCGCAGGCTGCGGAATATCGATCAGATCGACGTTATCCAGCACGCCATTTTCGGTTGGTAACACTAATTCTATGGTCAACAGGGCGAGCGCATTGAGCGGCAGACTGACGGCACTGTGTAATGTTCCGTCGTGCAGCGGATGCACCACCGTTTCGCCTTCAGGGTCGATTTCCGGCGTCAGAAAACCCTCGGCAGGCAGGGTAAAGCTGTCGACCAGCAGACTTAGCGGGGCTGCCAGTTCGCGGGCATTGCCACACTGCTGGAGCACATGGGCCAGCGTCAGCCACTGACGCGTCAACTCCTGTTGTTCGCCCCACAGCAACGCCCAGGCGCTGGCGCGCGCGCTGAGATCGAGGCACGGTAATAGCTGAATAAACTGCTGCCACAGAGTGTCGTCGATGTGTTGTTGATGCGTCGGGGTACGTTCCTGCCAGAAACGGGCGATCGACGCCACATCCTCTTGATGAATACCCGGCACGGGTTGCGTCTGGCGCAGCGATTGCCAGGCGTTCAGACGGTCTGCCACCACTGATTTTGCTACCGGGCGTACGTTACCCTGCTGTAAGGCGTGGGCGAGAAACACCTGCACCAGGTCTGCTTCGCGCATAATGCGCAGGCGTAACGGGAAAGCGTCATCGGCTGCCTGCGCGCAATGACTGAAGCGCAGGGCCATTCGCGTCAGGGCGTGGCCCGGATTGAGATGGGTGAAGTAGTCGAGGGTTTTCCCCCCGGCTTGCACCAGCAGACGGCCGTTACCGCTGCTGCAAAGCGACCCGAGCAGATGCGCTTTTGCCGCCTGCGAATGGCCAAACAGCGCGACGCTGGCAGGCGCGGATTGCGCCTCATGTAGCGCGGTTTCCTGCGCTTTCAGCTGATATAAACGTGTCAGCAACGCGTCGGCATCGGTGTCGAAAATTGGCGACGTCTGGCGGGTAGCGCGGGTCCAGTCGATGATGGTTTGCAGTTGGCTCATTTCAGGTAAACGCTCCCGCTGTCTATCCAGTAGTGGCTGCCGCTGTGACGGCGGTCGGCCAGAGTATTCAGTTTCAGCGTCAGGGCATCTGGTGGCACCGGGGTGCCGTCCTGCAGCCAGGCATCTGCTAGGGTAAATGCTTCCGGGCCCTGACTGCGATTGCCACCGGATAACTGCAGCCGTACCTGCAACACGCCGTCTCCGGCGATGGCCTTGGCTACCTCCGGTGAGTTGATGCTCAGCGTATACAGCGGTGTGGCGGGCCAGCGGGCGTTAGCGAGCTGACGGAAACCGAGCGTGACGTTGCCGCGTAGCGGGAAGTGCAGTCGGGCGTCGACTTTCGCGCCGGGCTTGTCGAGATCGAGTTCTGCATACCAGATGTTCTCTTCCCGCAGGGTATTGACGGTATTGTCCAGCACACCCAGGTAACGCACGGTGGAGTAAGCCCCGATATCGGCGGCCTTAAAGTTGAAGCGTGGCAGGCGCAAATCCAGCGCCAGGCTGCACAGCATCGCGCCAACGGCCGCGGTGGATTTCGGATTGCCAATCCGCCCTTGCTGGCTGAACGGATACCATTCATGAACGTGATAGCTGTCCATCCACACCATCCGGTTGACCGGCACCGGTTGCAGGTAGCGGATCAGCGCCTGTACGCCGGGCAGGCAGCCCGGACGGCCAGTGACCAGCAATACGTCGCAGGCATAGTGTGAGATAGCTTCGCAGACCGCGTGCAGCGGGGCGGCGATGGTGAACTCCCCGGCGAGCATGGCTTCGTGTAGGCTGCGGAAGCTGACCTGTAGCGGCGTCGCCAGCACGTCGAAGGGTTCAGAACCCGGCGGTAAGGCGTGACTAATAGCCTGCCCAACGTAGCTCATCACGTTGCGGGTCGGCGGCTGCGACAGCAGTTCGCCAAACGTGGCATGCAGGCCAGCCAGCGGATCGTTGATGTCGCTCTGTTCCCACGCGCCGAGGATCGCATGCCCGATAGGCATGAACAGTTGCAGCGTCGTTTGCTGGCGCAGTACCGCCTGGGTATCGATGGGCCCGGAATCACCGAACAGCGTTGCCATCAATGCAGGGGCATCGGCAATGCCGGATTTTTGCAGCTGGTTTTGCAGCGCGGGCAGGACGCAGCGCTGAATGATGTCGAGCAGAATATCATCGCCCGCGACCTTAAAACCTTCGCGGAACAGCAGCTGCGGGCTGATTTTGACGTTGCTACCGGTGCCTTCATCCAGACGATAATGGGTGATCGCCATGTCGGTGGTGCCACCGCCAAGATCGACCGCCGCGACCCGCAGCGCACGACCCGGACGGGTGCCAGGTTCCGCCTGGCGGTCAGGCCGGGCAAGGGCGGCAAAAAACGCTTCGGTTTGTCCGCCAAAATGCGACATCGCTTCGTTATACAGCCACACCAGCTGTCCACAGCTGGCTTCATCCCATTCCATATGGATTTTAGGGACCGGAACGACGCTCTTATCCTGCTGTTTTTGGGTGGCGAAATCATCGTCCTGAGGGTGCCAACCGAGTGCTTTCCACACCAGCGCGATAGCTTCAAACATCCGGCGGCGGAATATCTCCCGCTCCTGTTTGGGCATCGCTGATGGCAGGGTCAAAATCAGGGTCCGCAACTGGCGCGGTGAGGACGGAAAACCGAGACGCTGACGGGTCGCCACGCTGTTAATTTGCCCCAGTGCCTGAGCAAGAATTTCGCACAGCATATGCGTCATCAGGGTGCTGCGGCTGTACTGCGGCGAAAACACCGGCATCCGCTCATCCTGCGGCAGGGTAAACAGCGGCTGACCGTCATCGTTCATCAGATACGCGAGCGGGAAGGCGGCGGCGACCGGCTCGCGCTGGGTTCGACTGTTCATCTGGCTGAAACGCCAGTCCTGCACGGTTGGGGTTTCATCCCACAGGTAACGACGTGGGCTGGAGATACCGCTGTTGCCTTCTGTACCCAAACGCTGCATCGCCAGTTTGCGGGCCTCATCGCCCACCCGGACGATCGACGGCCAGACGAAAGCATCTTCCCGCCCGCTTTCGACGGAAAAGTGCTGCTTGCCAAAACGCGCTTCGGAGAACTCAAGGCGGCTGGTGAACAGGGGGGCATTGAGGAACTGCGGTTCGCTCAGCGATCGCACCTGCAATTCAGCCGTCTGGCGCAGGCCGTCGTTAGCATCACCGTGATCTTCAATGATAACGCCGCAGGTGTGGCTGTTACCGACGTCGAGGATTAAGTCGACCGGTATCGCCGGGGTGCTGACGGTGGCGGTGACGATTTTGACTTCCGGCACCTTGAGCTGTTCGCCGAGCAGCGCCAGCAGGTTCAGCCAGTGGCCCTGATACTCAAAGCCGCGCATCGCCTGGGCAATTTCGCGCTCGCTACGGTTTTCCTCAACGCTGGCAAAGTGGCTGAAGACTTCCCGCAGCCAGCCGTCAATCCAGGTTTGATCGAGAAAATCGGCGACTTCTTCATCGCGCCAGGCCAGTGCAAATCGGGTGCCGTTCAGCAGGTCATTGTCCACCGGGGCCAACCCCATCGGCGCATCATCCCGGATCTGACTGTCGAGAGCGATTGTCACGCGATGGGTGTTACCGGCACTGTCCGGCTCCGGCAGTTTACGAATTTGTACGCGCGCCCAGTTGTCCGGCCCTTCAACGAAGGTGCGCGGGGGGTTAAAGCGCAGGAACGGCAGGGGAAGCCAGACGCCGTCGAGCACCGCCAGCGATTGCTCCAGCGGCAGCGTGCTTTCCGGTTTGACCACTTCAGCCTGCTGACCGTCGATGGGCGGCAGGGTATAGCGGCAATTGACGATGTCGTAATTCAGTCGCAGCAGCGGGCCGTTGGCGGTTTTACGCACGAAGCGGCCGTTGCTCAAGGAATCCTGTGGCGTCAGGCCAAAGTCGAGGAACTGCACGCCGCTGTTGGCAATCAGCGTGACGCTCTGTTGGTAATCGCAGAGGGTAACCAGCATTATCACGCTCCCACTTTACGGAAGGTTATCGGCACGACGGTATTGGCGTCGTAGCGGCCTGTGCATTCGGCAACATCGCTGGTGCCTGCTTTGCAGGAGATTTCTGGCATCGGGTAGCGCGATCCGTCGCTACAGCGCGCATTGCCACGGCTTTTTATCATCAACTCACCGTTCTGATGCAGGCCTGAGAATATTTCGGTTTTGCAGACCACGCTGTCGCCATGCACCAGCCGGACGGTGCCTTTGTTATTTTGAATTTGATAGCGCAGCGACGGGGCTTTGCCAGTCACCGGATCTTTCACGTCAACCAGCACGCGCCAATTGCCATTAAGGAATTTGGTGGTGCCCGCCCGCATTTGATCGGCTTCCATGACCAGCGCGTCTTTCGGGATCGCAGCGATCACCACCGGTTTCGCGTCTTCTTTTACCGTCTGGGTTACCGATGCGGTGACGATCGCCTGATGCAGCGGCAGAGTAGGATTAAGGGTTGGCAGCGGCAGGGCGGTTCGTTCAGGTACAACTTTTTCAGGCTCCACCTGTGCCACTACCGGTTCAGCGGAGGTAGTCTGACGCGGCCAGAGCAGCGGCCCGGCGACGGCGGCTACAATCACGGCGGCCACCGGCAGGCTCCACAGCGGAATGCGCCGGGCTTTTTTCTCAACCACAGGCGCGGGTGCAATGTCGATTTCAGCAGGTGCCTCCGGTTCCGGGATGAGGTCAGGCTCGGCTTCGGCTTCCGCTTGCTGGACGATACTTAATGATAAAGGTGCAGCCAGCAGCGGTTCATCGGCATCGCTAAAGGTGACTTTTACGCTGTCCGCTTCAGGAATGTCGTCATCGAGTTCAATCTCCGGTTCTGGAACCGGGGCGAGATGCAGGCAGCCAAACAGCTCTTCGCGGGCGCTTTCGTTCAGATTGACGAAACCCCAGAAGGTGATCACCGGCTTGCCGCCGACGAGGAAAACGTGGTTTTCGCCAGGAAACTGCAACGCTTTTTCCAGCAATGCGCCGAACAGTTGCTGGGCGGTTTTGTCGGACTGCTGACATTTGCGGGCCAGGCTCATCGCGCCGTCGGCCATGGTTTCCAGTTGGCGCAGCGCCTGTTCGCGCAGGTCGTCGTCTGCCGCTTTCCACGCCAGCACGTCGCCTTCCACCGGGGAGTACCAGTCCACGCGGTCGCCTTCATCGTTGACCTGCGGCACCGCCAGACAGTCAACCAGCATCTGCTGTTTGCGCAGGCGCAGCGTCTCACGTATCTGTAATGCTGATGCAAATACGGCCTGGCCGCCGCCGCCCACGGACTGGAAATCGTCCAGACTGCCGCTGCGTAGTAAAGTTTTTGCCACGTTCTTATCCCATCGACTTTTTCACGCCGCTACTCTACCGCAGGCGAGTAAGGGATAAACGGGCGAGGAAAAGGCAAAAACAGCAAATACTCTGGCTATTGAATTTGCGCTAAAGGCTTGCTTTTCGATAAAGGACTTAAGCGAAATCACTGGTGAATAAACCAGCGGAATTTACGTGTTAAGTATAACCTGATGCGCTTTGGTTATTTGCCAGGATACACCTCCTGTGCTGTGATTAAGCCTCATATAATAAAAGCGAAAGGCTTATAACCATGACCTTAAAAGGTAAAACGCTGCTGGCGCTGACCCTCAGCGCATTATTCCCGGCAGGGACCGCTATCGCGGCGAATAACGACACACTGATTTATTGCTCTGAAGCGTCACCGGAGTCATTCAACCCACAGATAGCCAGCTCCGGACCGACGTTTGTGGCCAGCTCGCAAACCCTGTATAACCGCCTGATCAACTTCGATCCGCAGAAAAATACGCCGGTTCCGTCACTGGCCACAGCCTGGACTATCTCCCCGGACGGTAAAACCTATACCTTTACGCTACGTCAGGGCGTGAAGTTCAACAGCAACAAATACTTTAAACCGACGCGCGATTTTAACGCCGATGACGTTATTTTCTCCGTGCTGCGTCAGAAAGATGAAAATCACCCGTATCACAAAGTGTCGCAGGGTAATTACGAATATTTCACCGATGTGGGCCTCGATAAGCTGATTAAAGACGTGAAGAAGATTGATGATTATCACGTCCAGTTTGTGTTAACCGAACCGAATGCCGCATTTCTTGCCGATTGGGGAATGGATTTCGCTTCAATCCTGTCGGCGGAATACGCGGATGAAATGATGAAAAAGGGCACGCCGGAGTACGTTGATACCTGGCCTATCGGCACCGGGCCATACGTGTTACAGCAGTATAAAACCGATTCGCAAATTCGTTATCTTGCCAATCCGAATTATTGGGACGGTGAAGTGCCAACTAAACATCTGATCTTCGCCATCACGCCGAATGTTGAAACCCGTCTGGCGAAGCTGCAAACCAACGAATGCCAGATTATCCCTGCGCCATCGCCGGTGCAGTTTGATGTCATCAAGAAAAATAAAGATCTGAAACTGAATGCGGTTGAGGCGCTCAACGTCGGCTATCTGGCGTTTAACACCGAGAAAAAACCGTTCGATAACGTGCTGGTCCGTCAGGCGCTGAACTACGCCACCGATAAAAAAGCCATCGTCAATGCGGTGTTTATGGGCTCTGGCACGGTTGCTAAATCTCCGCTGCCGCCGAAAATGCTCGGGTACGACACTAACCTGCCGGACTACGATTACAATCCTGAAAAAGCCAAAGCGCTGCTGAAGCAGGCCGGGCTGGAGAAGGGCGCGGAAGTGACGCTGTGGTCGATGCCGGTGCAGCGTCCGTACAACCCGAACTCCCGTCGTATTGCCGAGATGATCCAGAGCGACTGGGCGAAAGTCGGGATTAAGGCCAGGATCACCACCTATGAGTGGGGAGAATACCTTTCCGGTATGCGCAAAGGGGAGCATGATTCGGCGCTGTTTGGCTGGATGTCGGACAACGGCGATCCGGATAACTTCGCCGATACGCTGCTGGGTTGTGACAGCATAAAGACCGGCTCAAATGCCGCACGCTGGTGCGATAAGGGGTATGATGGCCTGGTTAAAAAAGCCAAACTGACCAGCGATCCGGCCGCGCGCGCGAAGCTATATCAACAGGCGCAGGAAATTTTCTATAAGCAGGCACCGTGGATTGCGCTTGCTAACGGGAAAACCTTCTACGCCACCCGCAGCAATGTGTCCGGATACAGTGTCAGCCTGATGGGCAGTGATTTTTCAAAAGCGAAGCTGAATTAAGGAGACGGTATGTCACATTTGGATGAGGTCAGCACCCGTGTGGATGCAGCCATTAACGATGGTTCTATCATTGGGATGAATGAATTGCTGGTGACGCTGAGCGATGACGCCGAGCTGAGCCGGGAAGACAGGTTTACCCAGCAGCAGCGTCTGCGTACCGCCATCGCGCATAAAGGGCGGCATCACAAGGAAGAAGAGGAAGAGCGCCACGAGAATCTCACCAAAGGTGGATCGATTATTTAGTTCTGCTTTACGGCACTCCCCCGACGCGGGGGAGTGTCACTCTCCAGTTCAAAACCTATCTTCACAAGCGCGATATTCTCCTGAACTTTGATTAATCAATTAAGCCATCGTTATATTGATAAAATCAATATAAGGCACTCTTGAACGTTTTTGGGTTTCTTACCGCTATTTTATTTCGGGTTGATATAAATCAAACGAAAACGTTATTACTGTAAATCCCAATACGTACCCCCAGCTACTGCAATGAAATCAGTGAGATGGATTCTATCGGGTTGTTTTCCGAATAATTCTTGCGGGGCAATGCTCTTAAAGAGAATCATCACGCAAAATATTGTTCTGATCATGCAGGTTTTATAAACGATTTGGCTGGTTTTATTACTGTGATTTGTCATTTAACGCATTGCCAAAAAGCTGGAGAGTTGTCTATTGAATTCAAAGGCTATATAAAACCGACATATTCTGATGCTCCAAATATTAACACACTACTACTGGATAGCAGTTTATGGATGATAAATATAACGCAGGTAATTATGGACCATATCAATGATAAATAATGGATTGTATTTTACGCTGAATGTTAAAGATTTACCCCGTGAGACTTTTTCGGTAGTGGGCTTTACCTTACAGGAACAGTATTCAGCACTGTTCTCGCTCGAACTGGAACTCGCCAGCGCTATACCGGCTGTCGATTTTGGTAAAGTGTTGGATAAAGATATAACGCTGATGGTCTGGCGCGATGCCGTCATGCAACGCGCGGTCAATGGCATTGTTGTTTCAATGGAGCAGGGGGACACTGGGTTTCGCCGTACCCGTTATTCTCTTTCTGTTCGGCCTGCTCTTTGGCGTGCCAGCCTGAGGCGTAATTCACGGATATTTCAGCAACAAAATCTGCAAACCATCGTGGAAACGCTGCTGGGTGAGCATGGTATCAGTGACTATGCCTATTCACTGCGCTATGAACATGCCGTCCGTGAGTTCTGCGTCCAGTATCAGGAGGATGATTTAACATTCATTGAACGCATGTTTGCCGAGGAAGGTATCTTTTACTTCTTTGAACATGACGGTGACAGGCACACGCTGGTCTTCGCTGACCACTGTGATACCCAGAATGCTGGGCCCGTTTTACCCTACAATCCCGCACCGGCTCAGGAGCCCTGTATCACGACGTTGCGTCGACGTGAAAGCCTTCGCCCTTCAGAAGTCATGCTAAAGGATTACACCTTTAAAAATCCGCCCTGGGACGCTGTCTTCAGAGAGTATGCCCGGGACATGGAGTATCAAAATCAGCGTTATTTTCATTACGACTATCCGGGGCGATACAAAGATGACTCCGGAGAACGCTTTTCCCGCTGGCGGGTGGAGGCTCTGCGTAATAATGCCCATCAGGGAGACGGATCTTCTAATTACGCCGGCCTGCAACCCGGTACAGATTTTACGCTAACTCACCATCCACGCCCTGACATGAACACCCGCTGGCAGATAACCTCCATTACCCACAGAGGAAATCAACCGCAGGCGCTGGAAGAGGAAGCCGGTGAGACGGGAACCACGCTGGTCAATCAGTTCAACTTTATACCCCGCAACCAGACCTGGCGTCCTCTGCTGACGGATAAACCGCGTATTGATGGGGCGCAAATTGCCATTGTCACCGGCCCGCCCGGCGAAGAGATTTACTGCGATGCGTATGGTCGTATTCGGGTTCGTTTTCTTTGGGACCGGTCAGGGAAAACCGATGACAGTAGCTCCTGCTGGATACGAGTCTCCCAGCCCTGGGCGGGGAAAGGTTGGGGAAGTCTGGCAATTCCCCGCATCGGGCATGAAGTCATTGTTGAATTTCTGAACGGTGATCCCGACCAGCCAGTGGTCATAGGGCGGACATACCATGTCAATAATTTGCCACCAGGTGGCCTGCCAGGAACAAAAACCCAGATGAGTCTGCGCTCTCAGACCCATAAAGGTGCTGGGTTTAATGAGTTACGTTTTGAAGATGAAAAGGGCAAGCAGGAAGTGTTTATCCATGCCCAGAAAGATATGAATACCAAAATATTACATGATCGCACGATGACAGTAGCCAACAACGATGCAGAAACCATTGGAGGATTTCAGAGCATCACGGTAGATAAAGATCAGACCCTGACGATTAAAGAAAACAAAATAGACAATATTAAAGGTAATGAAACCATTTTCATTGGTGGAAATGAAGTTGTTACCGTTGATGGGAGCTATATCCTAACGGTTAAATCAGATTCCTGTAAAATTATACGCGGGGGTGCCAATATGGAGTTAATGAATGAATCCATTAATTTAAAAGTTGGCGCCGCCTCTATTGCAATGAAAGCAAGTGGTGAGATTGATATTCGAGGAGCAACAATTACGATTAATGGAAGCGGAATTGTTGATATTGATGGTTCCGAAGTGCAAATTAATTAATGGCAACGTCGTTCTTTCTACGAGGGATGAGTTATGACAATGAACGAAAGTAGTGATGCTGTGATAACAACGAATAATTCACTGCTACGCATTACAAAATATAGGGTTGAGCAAGAGATTGCAATAAAACTTAATGACATCCCTGTTAACAGCACTCAGGTTAAAACGGACTATACTCTATCACATAGTGAACATGAACCTCTGTTATATTTCGTGCATGTTGACGATTATATTTCAAAGATATCTCCAGATTCACACCAGCCTTTATTAGATGTAGTGAAAGAAATCGACAGGATAAAAAGTAATGTTGCTTTGTGGATTCATCCCTCGACAGGAAAACCTGTGAGTATAATGAATCATCAACAGATTATTACTGAATGGCAATCTTATAAAGAGGAATTTCTCAAAAAGAACGAATTCATTCGTGCCGAAGAAGTAAAGCAACATATTAATAATTTCATTTCAGCCTTCGATGATCAAATTCACTCCCATGAACAGTTAGTGTCTAATCTGGACACTCAGCTATTCTTTACAACTTATTTTGATCACCTTTTAGTTCGCAGCCAAAATTTTGAGAGTGATGTATTGATGGATTTTCATTCGCAGCTTTTTGAAAAAGTGGTGACTCCACTAACGGTAACACAGAAGATCGTTCAGGAATCCCCTGAGAGCATCGTAGTGCGCAAAACGGCAAAACCCGCTGGCTTTATCGATGTGGGTGAAATAGAACGGCAATATAATCAAAAATACAAACCCTCTATTGATTATAAGTTCTCAGCCTACTCTATGGAGTATGATTCTCAGATTGAATTTAATACAGCTGGTAAATATTTGGAATACGCTGACATCCGAATGAGGGAGCGAGTAGAGAGTAATGTCGAATTGGATATTAGTTGTCGAATTCGGAGGAAAAACTAATGGCGCAATCATTTGTTCGTCAGGGGGTGAATATTGTTTGTAGTAATATGACAGTTTCATCACCCAGAAAGTTAGGCTTGCATCCGGGTAAAGTACCAATTAAAACTGCAGGCATTACGATAAACACTGTTGTCCCTGCACCATTGCTGAATATTCTGGATAAAAAACTAGACGATTGTTTTAAATGCAAAATGCCGAAAAAAGTGTGGGGCGGACTGGCTGCATTTTTTGCAGGTGTTGCGATTGTGGCAATTTTAATAGTGGTGGTGGTTACGGCTCCTGTTTCGGGTCCAATTGTTGCCGCAATAGCCGGGATTGCAACTGTAACATCTGCTATTGTTGTTGGCTCAGCCGCTGCCGTAGGTGGTATAGTATCCACAGTCTATGCTGTTTATAAGCTAAGTCATGAATGCGACAAGATTTTCGATGCACAATGGATGGATTTCCACAATACGGTTTTATTTGAGAAACACTATGCGCTGCTCAATCAATCATATTTACTATGCCCTGTCGGTGGCAGGCTTAATATTATTATTAGTGACCAACTGGCTTCACAGGCGGCAAGATTAATATCCAGTGCAAACAATAAGGAGGTTTGGCTACAGTGGGGAAGTAAATTTATTACAGGCTTTATTGCTTTTTGCCTTGGGGGGCCAATAGGTGTAACTATAGGTTCAGGGTTGGAGATCTATAGTACGGTGACGGACAAAGGTCTTTCCAATCAGAATGCTAATATGCTGGGTGAAGTGGGTAAAGCGATACAGGATCATGCAGTGAGCACTGTAACAGAGGCTGCGGTTAAGCAAAGTTTAATCAATCGCGGTGGTTCAGTTATTTTAGATGTCACCATTATAGGGATGAATAAAGGAATATTAACGCAAGTACAT
This sequence comes from Scandinavium sp. M-37, assembly GCF_043558715.1. Taxonomy (NCBI): domain Bacteria; kingdom Pseudomonadati; phylum Pseudomonadota; class Gammaproteobacteria; order Enterobacterales; family Enterobacteriaceae; genus Scandinavium; species Scandinavium sp. M-37. The sequence continues at coordinate 389,941 of NZ_JBIGIN010000001.1, read as the reverse complement.
GGTGATGCCGTATTAAATTGGTTGGCCAATAATGGAGAGAGCTTTTCATGGAAAGGTCTTGGTGCTAATTTTTTGAAGGGGCTCTCTGGTGCTGTGGTTAGTTTTGCGGTAGATCAAGTATCCAATAAATTTGAAGTCGATTATGAACGGAAAGCTAGTGATACAATGGGTTCATTTGATTCGAAAGATAATATTGATGGATATAATATCAAAGTAATATCCACTAAAAAATAAGGAAAAAGGCATGATTAAGGGATTGGGTTATACTTTTGGTATGTTTATTGGTATACCGCTCATTGTCATAGTCGTTAATTTTCTGTTCTTCCGTGGTAACCAGGTTACACAAAAAGAGGTGGGTGAATACATTGCTAACTCAAAGATTATTGAGGTCCGCGTTTCAGCCGGGATTAAACAGGTTTGGGACGTCTACTATCCAAAAATAACACAAGGGAATAATGTTAAAGTAATCATTCGTGTCGATTTTTATTCGGCGGCACATCAAAAGTATATGGAGTTGATTACTTTTGATGGTTATGATTTTCGGGGTGAGTATCATTATGATAATAATAGAACTAGAATTGAAGTCATCCGGTCTGGTGGAGATTTCTTAGTTCGTGCTAACCAGGTGCAGTGGAATGACCCCGCTTACGGCACTGAAGCCAACCCGGTGCCTGTATTCGGTGTGAAAGTCATTAAAAGTGGAACCGGGGACTCTCAGGTGGAATTTGATGTCCCGGATGATCTTAATCGAATATTTGTAGAGCAATATCTGGATCATTTCTTATCAGAAGATGCATTTGACAAACTATTTAGGTCTAAGACATAAAATTGAACGGCAGAGGGATCCGTACATCTCTCTTAATCCCGAAAGTCTGTACGTTGATGGGATTTGAAAATGTCTAAATAATGGAATTAACATCTACAAAATACCAACGTAAACAAGGGAAAATTCATGGTTAAGGGACTAGGTTATACGCTAGGGGTTTTCATTGGATTCCCACTCATTCTCATTGTAGTTAATTTTTTATTCTTTAGTGGTAACGATGTGACACAAAAAGAGGTGGGTGAATATATTTCTGGGTCAAAAGTTATTGAAGTTTCCATACCGTCTGAGTCTGCAGAAATTTCTGAAGGTTACTATCCAAAATTAACTCAAGGTAATAACCTAAAAAGAGTTATTAGAGTCCAGTTTTATTCGCTGGCACATCATAAATATATGGAGTTGATCACCTTTAATGGTTATGATTTTCGGGGTGAGTATCATTATGATAATAATAAAACTAGAGATGTAATAATATATTCTGGTGGTGATTTCTTAGTTCGTGCTAACCAGGTGCAGTGGAATGACCCCGCTTACGGCACTGAAGCCAACCCGGTGCCTGTATTCGGTGTGAAAGTCATTAAAAGTGGAACCGGGGACTCTCAAGTGGCATTTGATGTCCCGGATGATCTTAATCGAATTTTTGTAGAGCAATATCTGGACCATTTTTTATCTAAAGAAGATTTTAAGAAACTCTTTGGATAAAAATACCTGTAGGAAACGTAGAGGAGCCCATACAGATTCCTCTATTCGTTGAATCACTATAGATAAAAGAGTCAAAGTGGATGAGTGGTAAAGAAGGCTCAGAACGAACGTCTGGCGACCAGCCATGCGCCGACCACCAGCATCACTGCCCCACAAACCGGGCCGATCAGCGCCCGCCACGGAATGCCCTGCTGGCGCAGGATATCCATCGCCAGGCCGCCAATCAGCTGGCTGGCGACCAGCACCGCAATGGTAGTCGCTGCGCCGACATACTGATAACCACTGATGCTGGCAAAGACAAAAAACGAGCCCAATAATCCAGGGATTAAGGTCCACCATTTGACGGTAGAAGCCAGTTCCTGAAAACCGCTCAGCCCATGTTTAATCAGCAAAATCGACACGAACAGCACAATGCCGACCAGCGAATTGAGCAGCATGGCGATAAGGATCGTCGATGCCGACTGGGTGATGCGCACCATCAGCGTGTTCTGGATAACCAAACCGATTCCGGCGGCAATCAGAAAGGTGAGGGTTAACGACTGGTTCATCCGCGTGCGTCCGGGTCCCGGCGATCGTCGAGCTGGAGTTGCATAAAGGTCAGATCCAGCCAGCGACCAAACTTGGTGCCTACCTGCGGCATTTGCGCGGTAGTGATGAATCCGAGCGAGGCGTGCAGCTTCAATGAAGCCTGGTTTTGCGATTCGATGCCGGCAATCATCACATGTTTACCCATCTGTTGCGCTTCGAGGATAAGTTGACTCAGCAGCGCACGGCCCAGACCTTTCCCCTGATGGTCAGGATGAACGTATACCGAATGCTCAACGGTATGGCGGAATCCGTCGAAGGCACGCCAGTCACCGAAAGAGGCGTAGCCGGTCACTGTGCTGTTTTCTTCGCTCACCAGCACCGGATATCCGGCTATCTTCCGCGCTTCATACCAGGCAATACGGTTGTCGGTATCAACGGTTTGATCGTTCCAGATAGCCGCGGTGTGCAGTACCGCATGATTATAGATTTCGGCGATCGCCGCGCAGTCATCAATGCTGGCGTAACGAATGTTCATGGCAAGCCTCGGGTGTTCACTATAGTAGTACGGTATAGATACTATAGTTTTGTCAGGTTTGACAAGAGGCCCGTGAAACGGTGGGTAGAAAACCCAGGCCAATGCACTATAGTATTACGCCATGAATACTATCGAAGACAATCTTAATCAGCGCATAAGCGCGCGGATCCGCATCGAACGTGAATCCCGGGGCTGGTCACTCAGCGAACTGGCGGAGCGCGCGGGCGCGTCGCGGGCGATGATCCACAAGATCGAACGCGGCGACAGTAGCCCGACGGCGACGATGTTGGGTCGCTTATCCGGCGCGTTCGGCATCAGCATGTCCACGCTGATCGCCCGGGCCGAAATGCAGGAAGGAAAACTGCTACGCTTTGCCAATCAACCGGTCTGGCACGATCCGCAAAGCCATTATTTGCGTCGTCACGTGTCCCCGCGCAGCGATTTACCGATCGACCTGGTGCAGGTCGAACTGCCTGCCGGGAGCGATATTCCGATGCCTGCATCGTCATACGCCCTGGCGCGTCAGCTTATCTGGTTGCAACAGGGCGAACTGCTGTTTATTGAAGGCGATACCCGACACGCGATGCAGGCCGGAGATTGCCTGGAGCTCGGGCCGCCGAACGACTGTCGTTTTATCAATGAAACCTCTGAAACCTGCGTCTATCTCGTGGTGCGTCTGAATCATTCTGGCTCTTAATGGTAATGCACAGCCGGCGAGGAACGACTAGTCTCAGGAGATGTTTTCACACAAGGAGCAGACCATGAGTCAACACGCGTTACGTCATCGTCGCTGGGTTCTGGCGTCCCGTCCCCACGGCGAGCCAGTAAAGGACAATTTCCGCCTGGAAGAGGGCGACATTCCCACCCCGGGCAACGGACAACTGCTGTTGCGCACCGTTTATCTCTCGCTTGACCCATACATGCGTGGCCGCATGAGCGATGCCCCGTCCTATTCGCCGCCGGTGGAAATTGGCGCGACGATGGTGGGCGGCACGGTCAGCCGCGTTGAGCAGTCCAATCTCGATGGTTTTAAACCGGGTGACTGGGTGCTGAGCTACGGCGGCTGGCAGAACTATGAGATTTCAGACGGACAAGGGCTGGTGAAGCTGGGGGATAACCCGGAACATCCGTCCTGGGCGCTGGGCATTCTCGGGATGCCGGGCTTTACCGCCTATATGGGCCTGCTGGATATCGGCCAACCGAAAGCCGGTGAAACCCTGGTGGTGGCTGCCGCAACCGGGCCGGTCGGCGCGACCGTTGGGCAGATTGGCAAGATCAAAGGCTGTCGGGTCGTCGGCATTGCTGGCGGCAGTGAAAAATGCCGTTACGCCATCGACACGCTGGGCTTTGATGAGTGTCTCGATCACCGCGCGGATGATTTCGCCGAACAGCTGGCGAAAGCCTGTCCACAGGGTATTGACGTCTACTACGAAAATGTCGGCGGCAACGTGTTTGATGCGGTATTGCCGTTGCTGAACACCGCGGCGCGCGTGCCGGTCTGCGGCCTGGTAAGCGGGTACAACGCGACTGACCTGCCTGCCGGTCCGGACCGTCTGCCGCTGCTGATGGGCACGATACTGAAAAAACGTATCCGCATGCAGGGCTTTATCATTGGTCAGGATTATGGTCATCGCATTGGTGAGTTCCAGCAGGCGATGGGGCAATGGATCAGTGAAGGATTGATAAAATATCGTGAACAGATTACCGACGGGCTGGAACACGCGCCAGAGGCCTTTTTCGGTCTGTTAAAGGGTAAAAATTTCGGTAAAGTCGTTATTCGCGTCGGGTCCGACGAGTAAAAAGTGACGAGCGGCGCCCCGGGCGCCGCAACTTTTCGTGCAAAAATTCGATTAGCGTCTTTAATTAACCGTGCAATAGTTAATTTGTATGATGTGCACGGCCTTTATAACAACCTAATAATTAAAAAATTAATATTTGTAGCAGATTGCTCCATGTTATTTCCAACACCACCACGATACAGGCGAGTTTTTGCCACCGTGCAGAGTTGTTTTCTCTTAGGCCGTGACGAGAACAATGCTTATGGAAACAGGAAATAACCATGCTTGATTTTGAAAAAGCACAGCGAATGAGTCTGACCATGCAGGTGGAAGTGAATTTAAAGAGTGCGCTGATTATTGGCGCACTTAAGCCCGGTGCTCGCCTGGTCACGCGGGATCTTGCCGAGCAATTAGGAACCAGTATCACCCCGGTACGGGAAGCGCTGTTGCGCCTTGTTTCTTCCGGCGCACTCCAGGCCACGCCTGCGCAGGCGTTTCTGGTACCAGAGGTAACACTCCAGCGTTACAACGAAATCAATCAGATCCGCAAGAAACTGGAGAGCATGGCGGCGTCCGCGGCGGCGGCATTGATGACCGAGGACAAACTGCACGATTTACGTCACTACGTGGAGGCATTCCACGAGGCCAAAGCGCAGGGTGATATGGAGCGGGCGTTGCAGGCCAACTGCCGTTTCCGCTTTCGCTTGTACGACTATGCCGAAATGCCGACGCTGGCGGCACTCATCGAACAACTGTGGGTGCGTATTGGGCCGTGCTTTCATTATTTGCATCCGATGTCGTGCGAAGTGTTTAAACAGCATCGTTATTATGACGATTTGCTGGGTGCGCTGGAAAAAAAAGATGAAGCGGAGAGTGGGGCGGCGATGTGTCGGGCCATCGATCAGGGGACCGCTATTTTACAGCGGCAGTATATTAATTAATTTCCGTTATTAACGAATTACGAACTTAATATAGCGTGCCGGATGTTCCGGCACGCAAAAAAACTACTGGAACTGATACGCTACCGATAAACCGACGCCGTAATTACGTCCTGGGGCAGGTTCGTAATAACGTCCGTTGGATTCGTTCACAATCACCGATCCCGCATATTCACGGTCGAACAGGTTATCGACGCGGCCATACAGGTCCATTTTCCAGTTGTTGCCGAGGCCAAACTTGTAGCCGGTGTTCAGCCCGACCACGGTCCAGGACGGTGCTTTGGCCGTGTTTTCGTCGTTAGCCATGATATCGCTCATATAACGAATATCGCTCCCTGCATACCAGCCCATTTCAGGTTCATAACCAAACGAGGCGTAACCCATATTGCGCGCAATGCCCGGAATACGATTGCCGTTACAGTTACTGTCGTCACACACATTGCTGCGGTAAGTCGCGTCGAGCCACGTCCATGCCGCTTTCAATTTCCAGCTTTCACCAAACTGCTGATCGAGCGACAGCTCCGCGCCCTGACGGCGGGTTTTACCGGCATTCTTGTAGGTGGTACGCCCGCCACTGCTGGTGTCGGTCACGATTTCATTATCGGTATCGGTCTGGAACAGGGCGGCGGTGAGCAGCCCGTTACCGATTCGCGTTTTGCTGCCGATTTCGACCGTTTCATTGGTCGAGGGCTCGAGGCCAAAGTTCAGGCCGCTCTGATTATCCGGACGGTAGGACAGTTCGTTGATGGTCGGCGTTTCAAACCCGCGCCCCGCTGAAACATAGACGTTCCACGCGTCGGTCACTGCGTATTTCAGTGAGCCCGCCGGGAGCCATTTGTGATAGCTGGCGTCGCCGCTATCGTCGCCGTTACCCGGTGCGACATAGGAATCATTGGAGTCGAACCACACCGAGCTGTAGCGCACGCCTGCATCCAGGGTCAGCTTATCGGTCAGCTGCCACTGAGTTTGCAGATACGGGTCGAGGTTCCACATCAGGTTGCGTTCGTTACGACGCATCGCACCCTGTTGCCCGTATTCCGGCACGCCGTTATTCAGCACATAGTTTTCGTAACCTTTGCGCTTCTCGCTCATATTCTCGTAATCGAGACCGGTGGTGAAGGTGACCGGAACTAACAGCTCACCGCGGTGCGTCCAACGGGTGTCGATCCCCTGATAATGACGGTCAAGGTCGATAACGCCACCGGAGTGTGAAGGTTTGAGCTGCGGCGCCATGGGGATCGACTGATACTGGGTAGTCTGGCGCTCACCGGCGTACATCATCACGCTCAAATCGTCGTGGGCGCTGAGCTCACGCTCGTAGTGCAGGCCCGCCTGAGTCTGCTTGGTTTCTTTACGGGTGTTGTACTGATCGCCGCGCGGCGACTGACGCGGATCGGCTCGCCATTCGCTGTAGCTCAGGCCGCCCGGATCGTTAGCTTTGATATCCACGCTGTTGAACAGCAACGTCAGTTTGCTGACGTCATTGATGCGCACGCCAAGTTTGGCGTTGGCAAGATTCTTCCGCGCGCCGCTGTGATCGCGGTAACCGTGGGTATCGAACCGGGAGGTAGAAACGGTGTAATCCACATCGCCTGCCTGCGTTCCATCCCCCACCGCGCCACTGGCCTTCAGCCCGTAACGCCAGCTGCCGAAGCTACCGTAATAGCTGTTGGCTTCAAGGGTCGTTGGCTGCTGGCCGGTTTGGGTGGTGACGTTGACCACCCCGCCGGAGGAGTTACCGTACAGCGCCGAGAACGGACCGCGCAGGACTTCCACGTTGTCGATGCTGCCAATGTCGATATTCGAGGTTTGACCCTGTCCATCGGGCATGGTTGACGGAATGCCGTCCACATAAATACGGATGCCGCGCACGCCGAAGGTCGAACGCGAACCAAAACCCCGCACCGACAGCTGTAAATCCTGGGCGTAGTTTTGACGGTTCTGTACCTGAAGGCCGGGTACCGCGCCCAGTGATTCCGATAGATTCACCTGCGGGGCGGCATGGCGCATATCCTCGCCGTTAACGACGCTGACGGCGGTGGGCGTATCCAGTTCAGAAACGGATTGTGGGCTGGCTGAGACCACCATCGTCTGTTCGTCGGCAGCCTGGGCGTCAGGCAGTGAAAGAAGCGGCAAGAGTAATGCCGGAAGCGCGGCCCTGCGGACAGTAATGATTTTCATGCAATTCTCGTGATAATGAACCAAATGGAACAACTGTGAATATGTTACTTCTTTTGTAAATTATTTGAAAAGTTTAACGGCACGTTACGTTAAACGCAGGTTTAACAATGGCACATTTCTACCGAAGCGGCGGAATAAACGCTCCCCTTTTGAGTTATTAATGATTACTATTCTCAACAACTAACGCAGTGCCATGACGCTGCGAGCAGGAAGCATGTCGGGCAGTACATCATTTTGCATTTCAAAGGGAGTCGTCATGTCTTTACGTCATATGTCCATGCCGCGTTTTCGCCGTTCTCTGCTGTTGTCCTCTTTACTGCTGGCCGGATCGTTCAGCGCCCACGCCGCGGATGAAATGCTGCGTAAAGCCGTTGGGAAAGGGGTTTATGAGATGGCCGTCAGCCAGCAGGAAAACGCGCTGTGGGTTGCAACCTCACAGAGCCGTAAAATCGATAAGGGCGGGGTGATTTACCGTCTTGACCCGGTGACGCTGGAGGCGACCCAGATCATTCACAGCGATTTAAAACCGTTTGGTGCCACACTTGATAACCAGACGCAAACGTTGTGGTTCGGCAATACCACTAACGGCACCGTTACCGCCATCGATGCGAAAACGGGTGATGTGAAAGGGCGTGTGGTGCTGGATTCACGTCAGCGCAGCGAAACGGTGAAACCGTTGCAGCCGCGCGAGCTGGCCGTGGATGACAAAACCAATACCGTTTACGTCACCGGGGTGGGTAAAGAGAGCGTGGTGTGGGTGATTGATGGCACAACGCTGAAACTAAAAGCGACCATCAGCGGCATCGGTAGTCGGGCGACGGCGTTGGCGCTGGATACCGACGCGCAGCGTCTGTACACCGTGAGCGCAGAGGGTGAACTGGTCACCATCGACACCGCAAAAAACAGCATTCTCACCCGCCAGAAACTGGTGGATGACGGCAAAGAACATGCGTTCCTGAATATCGCGCTGGATACCGCCCATCATCGGGCGTATATCACCGATTTCAAACAGCCGGAATTGCTGGTCGTCGATTACCGTGACGGTAAAGTGCTGAACAAAATCGCGGTGCCGGAATCTCTGGCCGTATTGTTCAACCCAACCCGGAACGAAGTCTACGTGACTCACCGTAAAGCCGGTCAGGTCAGCGTGATTGACGCCAAAACCCATAAAGTGGTGAAAACGTTCGATACGCCAACCAACCCGAACAGCCTGGCGCTTTCCGCCGATGGCAAAACGCTGTACGTCAGCGTGAAGCAGGCATCCAGCCGTGAGAAAGAAGCCACCCAGCCGGACGATGTGATCCGAATTTCGCTGTAAAAAAAAGCCCGGCGCTAACGCTTGCCGGGCCTACGTTGTTCAGACCCGGCCAGCATATGCGCCGCTGGGCTTACAGCTACTTCACGTCGTCAGGATGTACCGGGGCGGTGCTGTGGATCTCACCCACACGCTTGCGCACACCGAACCAGCCCGCAATCAACAGCACGGCTAACAGTGGGATCGAGGCGATGGTGTAAGTGCCATTGGGATAGTCAAAGGCCATCAGCACCAGTACGCTGAGCAGGAACAGCAGGGTCAACCATGAGGTGAACGGCGCGCCTGGCAGCTTGAAGCTGACGTCGGCGCATTTGCCTTCTTTAATGAACTTGCGCAGGCGCATCTGGCACACCACGATGAACGCCCAGGAGGCGATAATGCCGATCGACGCCACGTTCAGCACAATCTCAAAGACCTGTGATGGCACCAGATAGTTCAGGAACACGCCAAACACATACACGACCAGGGTGGCCAGGATCCCCGCGTAAGGGACATGTTGTTTGCTCATTTTTGACATGAACTTCGGCGCAGAACCGCCCATCGACATGGAGCGCAGAATACGGCCGGTTGAATACAACCCAGAATTCAGGCTGGACAGCGCAGCAGTCAGCACCACCATGTTCATCACATCGCCAATATAAGGCACGCCCAGCTTCGAGAAGAAGGTGACGAACGGACTTTGTCCGGCCTGGTAGGCATTCCACGGCAGCAGCAGCACCAGCAGCACGACCGAGCCGACGTAGAACAGACCGATACGCCAGATAACGCTGTTAATCGCTTTTGGCACCATGGTCTGCGGATCTTTACATTCCCCTGCCGCTGTACCGACCAGCTCAATGGACGCAAACGCAAACACTACGCCCTGAACCAGCACCAGCGCAGGCAACAGGCCGTGCGGGAAGAAGCCACCGTTATCGGTGATTAAATGGAAGCCGGTGGTGCCGCCGTCGAGCGGTTTACCGCTGCCAAGGAAGATAGTCCCGACCACCAGGAAAGCCACAATTGCCAGCACTTTAACCAGGGCGAACCAGAACTCCATCTCGGCGAACCACTTCACGCCAATCATATTCATGGTGCCGACGATAGCCAGTGCGCCAAGGGCAAAGACCCACTGCGGAACGTCGCCAAACGCGCCCCAGTAGTGCATGTATAGCGCCACGGCGGTGATGTCGACGATGCCGGTCATCGCCCAGTTAACGAAGTACATCCAGCCCGCCACGTAGGCCGCTTTTTCGCCGAGGAATTCACGGGCGTAGGAAACGAAGCTCCCGCTTGATGGACGATGCAGAACCAGTTCGCCCAAGGCACGAAGAATGAAGAAAGAGAAAATGCCGCACACCAGATAGACGATGGCGAGAGAGGGGCCTGCCATCTGTAAGCGCGCCCCGGCACCTAAAAACAGACCGGTACCGATTGCGCCGCCAATGGCGATCATTTGAACCTGACGGTTGCCCATCGCCTTGTGATAACCCGCTTCATGCGAGTTCAGCCAGCGGCGTTTAGCTGCGTGATGCTCCGCCGCGCTGTCGTGTTTTGTGCTCATGTTGTATCCCGTTTTCCTGTCTTTACCCCTTACCGGGGCCCAAAAAAGTGCCGCAGCGTTTAAACGATTGCGCGGCAGCACAGAGTTCTGCCTTTCTGAACATTCTGACGTAGAGATAAGGCAAAACATGGCGCAGCATCCTACCTGCAAATGTTAAGCGACGCAAAAGATACCCGCCGTTCCAGTGACGGCCGTCGAAACATTTCGTGTGGTCAGATCTGCTGCCTATCAGAGAACCGATAGCATAATTATTTGGTAGCGTTTCCAGTACGTTATGTCAGCCGCAACGTATCAATCAACAGCGCGAACGCCGCCGTGTGCTGGCGACGGTCAGGGTAATAGAGGTAGTAACCGGGGAAGGGGGGACACCAGTCTTCCAGTACACTGACCAGTTTTCCTGAGCTGACGGCGTCGGCGATGGTGTCTTCCGGCACATAGCAAAAACCGAGCCCGGCAAGCGCGGCGTCAATACGCTGAGGCAACGTATTGAGCGTCAGCTGACCTTCGACTCTCACCCGCAGCACCTGGTCGCCTTGTTCAAATTCCCAGGCGTACAATCCACCGCGTGTCGGCAGGCGCATATTGATGCAGCGATGATGTTCCAGCTCGCGTGGGGAAACGGGTGTTCCGAAACGCGCCAGATAATCCGGCGACGCCACCACCGCCATTCGCATTTCCGGGGCGATTTTCACCGCAATCATATCTTTCGCTACCTGCTCACCGAGGCGGATGCCGGCATCAAAGCGCCCATCGACAATATCCGTCAGACCGTTATCGACCGTCACTTCGACATGGATATCCGGATAACGCGCCAGAAACGGGCGCAGCGCAGGCCACAATACCGACTGCATCGCGTGTTCTCCGGCGGTTATCCGAATATTTCCAGCGGGTTTATTGCGCAATGCATGCAACGCATTCAGTTCGTCTTCGATTTGCTGAAGCTGTGGGCCGAGGCGGGTCAGCAACTTTTCACCCGCTTCGGTGGGCGCCACGCTGCGGGTGGTGCGTGTCAGGAGTCGCACGTCGAGCCGCGCCTCGAGGTTACGCATCGCATGGCTGAGCGCTGACTGCGACACGCCCAACTGCGCCGCCGCACGGGTAAAGCTGCGCTCACGCGCCACCACCATAAACGACAGCAGGTCATGAATATTGTCTTTCAGCATTGCCTACCCTGATTAATGAATTGAGTTCATAGTTCCATTCTGATTATGCAGTCTAATCGTCTTGTTCAATCCGCGCTACGCTAGATCCATCAACCAGGAGGAAGTATGAAAATTATTCGTAGTGGTTCACTGCCGTCGGTCAAAGGCCCGGAAGCATGGTTTAGCGGTACGGTCAGAGTTGATGCGCCGTTTCAGGCAACGGAACCGGCCAAAGTGGGCGGGGCGACGGTCACGTTTGAGCCAGGGGCGCGTACCGCCTGGCACACCCATCCACTCGGACAGACGCTGATTGTGACTCAGGGGCGTGGCTGGTTGCAGGAAGAAGGAAAAGACGCTCAGGCGCTGAACCAGGGCGATATCGCCTGGATCCCGCCGGGCATCAAGCACTGGCACGGTGCGAGTTCAGAAACCGCGATGACCCACATCGCCATCGCCGAATCCGAGAATGGATCGCCGGTCACCTGGCTTGAGAAAGTTACCGACGAACAATACGCCGGGCGTTAAACGCCGTTCTTATCAACTTTGAGGCAGGCCTGAAGCGTGAATTCAGGCCTGCCTCACAATTTTCTTGGTTAAAGTGATAGAGCAGGGCAATCAAAAAAGAGGGACGAGATGAGAATTAACGTGGTTGGTACGAGCGGGGTGGGGAAATCAACGCTGGCTCGCCGTCTGGCTACACAATTGAATGTGCCTTATATCGAAATGGATACGCTTTATTGGCGGCCTGATTGGCAGGGAACACCGGACGATGAGTTGTTTGCTCGATTGGAAAACATATTAGCCGCCAGCGAAGGTTGGGTGCTCGACGGGAATTATAATCGTACGCGTCCGGTGAAATGGCGCAACGTCGAGATGATTGTATGGGTGGATTATGGTTTCTGGCGAACGTTACGGCAGGCTGTTGGTCGAGCCTTTTCGCGTGCCTGGACGAAACAGGAACTGTGGCCAGGCACCGGTAACAGGGAACGTTTTCGCCGTTCTTTTTTTAGCCGTGACTCTATTATTCTCTGGACGCTTAAAACATGGCATAAAAATCGGCAGCGCTATTTGACAGATATGCACGATCCGCAGTTTGCAGGGCTGACCTTCGTCAGACTGCGCAATCAGGCCGAAACTGAAGCCTTTATTACCCAATTGTCGCAACAACGTTCCCCTGATATCTAATTTTGTGCTGAGCAAATGTAAATAAATTGTTTCTCAGGCGACACAACCCCTCCTAATAATGCAGACATGTTCCTCATAACGAGCCTGCGACATGTCTTATCGAATCAGTATCCTGGATAAAAGCCCACTGGCAGATGGCGAGACCGCATCTCAGGCCCTGGCCCGTACCTTAACGCTGGCGCAACAGGCCGATGCCTGGGGCTACCACCGTTTCTGGATCGCCGAACACCACAACACGCCGCAGCTGGCGAGCCCGTCACCGGAAGTGGTGATTGGCTGGCTGCTGGGGCAGACCCAGCGGATTCGGATCGGGTCCGGCGGGGTGATGCTGCAACACTATAGCCCGTATAAAGTCGCGGAAAACTTCAACCTGCTGGCCTCTCTTGCGCCGGGTCGTGTCGATTTGGGCGTGGGCAAAGCACCGGGCGGTTTACCGCATTCTACTCGCGCCTTACAGCAGGGCGTGGATCCCCAGCAGAAGGGCAGCTTTGCTGACCAGCTTGCACAACTGGACAACTGGTTATCGCTCACGCGGGCGGAAAGCGCCGATGCAGTGCTGGCGACGCCGGTTCCACCGCAGCGCCCGGACGGTTTTCTGTTAGGGGCCAGCCTCGAAAGTGCAGAACTCGCCGCGCAGCTGGACTGGAATTTTGTGTTCGCCGCGCACCTGAACGGCGATAAAAACCTGCTCCGCGAGGTGATAACCCGCTGGCGGACGCTGAGCCTGCGCGATGCGATTGTCGCGGTGCAGGTGATTGTCGCCCCGGATGCCGCTCAGGCGGCTACCCTGGCGGAACAGGTTGAAGTCTGGGGCGTGCGGCTGGAAAACGGCCAGCGCGTGTCGGTCGCCACTCAGCAGCAGGCCGAAGCCTTTGCGCATCAGGCGGGCAGCCCTGCGGTGGAGATCGTGCGTCGTGAATCGTCGTTAATTGCCGGTACTGCCTTACAGGTGCGCGCCCAGCTGGACGCCCTCCATCAGTATTACGGCGTGGACGAATTCATTATCGACACCCCGATTGCCGAAGGCGCTGCCCGTCAGACGTCATTACGTCTGCTGGCCCAGGCGCTGAACCGCGCGGAGGTGCTGTCATGAACTTCGAACAACAGCTGATTGCCTGGCGGCGCGAACTACACCAGTACCCGGAACTCTCTTTGCAGGAAGTGGCCACCACCGCGCGGATCCGTGACTGGCTGCAAAGCGCCGGTCTGTCGATTTCGCCGTACGCGCTGAAAACGGGCGTGGTGACGGAAATAGGCACAGGTGAAAAGGTGATTGCGCTGCGCGCCGATATCGACGCGTTGCCGATTGAAGAAGCCGCTGAAGTGGCGTTTCGATCGCAAAATAGCGGGGTGATGCACGCCTGTGGGCATGATGTTCACACCAGCGTGATGCTTGGGGCCGCGCTACTGCTAAAAGCGCGCGAAGCCGAGCTGCCGGGCCGCGTACGTATTCTGTTTCAGCCTGCCGAGGAAAGTTTTGGCGGGGCGAAAACCCTGATCCGCGCCGGTGCGCTGGAGGGGGTTTCCGCCATTTTCGGTATGCATAACGAACCTGGGCTGCCGGTGGGCGCCTTTGCCACCCGCGGCGGAGCCTTCTACGCCAACGTCGATCGCTTCGTGGTGCGGGTGCACGGAAAGGGCGCCCACGCAGCCCGCCCTCATGAAGGAAAGGATGCCATTTTGCTTGCCAGCCAGTTGGTGAGCGCCCTGCAAAGCGTCGCCAGCCGCGAGGTGAACACTCTCGATTCGGTGGTGCTGAGCGTGACGCGTATTCAGGGCGGTAATACCTGGAACGTGTTGCCCGAAAACGTCGAACTGGAAGGCACGCTGCGCACCCATCGCACCGAAGTGCAGCAGCAGGTCAAAGCGCGGGTCAGTGAAATGGCCGCCGGTTTTGCCAGCGCCTTTAATGCGCAAATCGACGTGATTTGGTACGCGGGACCCACGGCGCTGGTCAATACCGCCGAATGGGCGGAGTTTGCCACTCAGGTTGCCGACGAGGTGGGCTATCACACCGCGAAGGCGGATTTGCATATGGGCGGTGAAGATTTTGCGGTGTATCTGCAACAGATCCCCGGCGCATTCGTCAGTATCGGCAGCGCCAGTGAATTTGGCCTGCATCATCCGGCGTTTAATCCGGATGAGAAATTACTCGCCCCGGCGGCGCACTATTTTGCGACGTTGGCGGAAAAAGCTTTACAGCACATTTAAGCGTTCACTTAAGGGGTCATTATGTCTTCAGAACGACAATTACGGCTCGGCACGATATTACACGGCGCCTCGGGAAATATGTCTGCCTGGCGTCATCCGGCGGCACAGGCTGATGCCAGCATTAATTTCGAATTCGTTAAACAAACGGCATTAAAAGCAGAGGAAGGGAAACTGGACTTTATTTTTGTCGCCGATGGGTTATATATCAACGAAAAATCGATTCCCCATTTTTTAAATCGTTTTGAGCCATTGACGGTCTTATCAGCGCTGGCGAGCGTGACCCAGCATCTGGGTCTGGTGGGCACGCTGTCGACCTCCTACAGCGAGCCGTTTATTACCGCCCGTCAGTTTGCCAGCCTCGACCATCTCAGCAACGGCCGTGCGGGCTGGAACGTGGTGACGTCACCGCTGGAAGGGTCGGCGAAGAATTTCTCCCGCGCCCAGCACCCGGAGCATGCCCTGCGGTATCGCATCGCCGATGAATATTTGCAGGTGGTGAAAGGGCTGTGGGATTCCTGGGAAGAGGACGCGTTTGTGCGTAATAAAGCCAGCGGTCAATTCTTCGATGCGAGCAAATTACATACTCTCAATCACCACGGTGATTTTTTCCAGGTCTCCGGGCCGCTGAATATTGGCCGCACGCCGCAGGGCAGGCCGATTATATTTCAGGCAGGCGCCTCGGACGACGGAAAAAAATTGGCGGCGACGCACGCTGACGCGATTTTCACTCATCACGACACGCGCGAAGAAGCGCAGGCGTTTTATCGTGATGTGAAAAGTCAGCTGGAAATTCAGGGTCGTCGCGCCGATGAACTGCATATTTTCCAGGGCGTGAGCGTGATTGTCGGTGACGATGCCGACGATGTGGAACAGCAGTACCAAACCACGGCGGCGCTGGTGTCGATGACCGACGCGCTGAACTATCTCGGGCGCTACTTTGAGCATCACGATTTCAGCCAGTATCCGCTGGATGAACCCTTCCCGGAACTGGGCGATTTGGGCCAGAACAGCTTTCGCAGCACCACCGATGAAATCAAACGTAATGCGCGTGAGCGGGGGTTAACTCTGCGTCAGGTGGCGCTGGAAGCCGCCAGCCCGCGCCCGCGTTTTTCCGGAACGGCAGAAGACGTCGCCGACGGTTTACAACAGTGGTTCGACAGCCACGCCGCCGACGGATTCATTATTCAGGGCGGCACGCCGGACACTTTCCCGCGCTTTGTCGACCAGGTAGTGCCCGTGCTTCAGGCGCGCGGCCTGTTTCGCCGTGAGTATCCGGGCCATACCCTGCGAGAAAGCTTAGGTCTGGCTCAACCCGTTAATCAGTTCACGCCACTCGCCAAATAAATAATAAGAGACACTTCACCATGCAAAAATCATCGCTGCTGCTGGCTATCACGCTGGCATTTTCCGGGCTGGCGCAGGCCAGTGACGTCACCATCAACGGCACTGGCGTGAGCGTCGAAGCCAATAAAGCGCCGGTTAATACCGATAAAAACCCTTCGGCCATTGCGCAATTACCGCTGGGCTTCAAACCCGCGGTGCCGGGGAAATTTACCGTCGCCGTGGCGGGGCTGAATCAGCCGCCGCTGACCGTGTTCTCCGATGACAACAAAACCTTGCTCGGCAGCGAAGTGGATATCGCGCGTCTGGTGGCCGATAGCCTTGGCCTGCAGCTCAACGTGGTGGTGACCTCATGGGAAGACTGGCCGCTCGGCGTGGCTTCCGGCAAATACGATGCGGCGGTCAGCAACATTACGGTGACCAAAGAGCGTAAAGAGAAATTCGATTTCGCCACCTATCGCAAGGATTCACTCGGCTTCTACGTCAAATCGACCAGTGATATCGGCAAGATTGAGAAAGCCGAAGATATCGCCGGGCTGAAAATCATCGTCGGGTCGGGCACCAACCAGGAAGCGATCCTGCTGGCGTGGAACGCCGATAACGTCAAAAAAGGTCTGAAGCCGTTTACCCCGGTGTACACCAAAGACGATGCCGCCCAGACGCTGGCATTACAGTCCGGTCGCGCCGATGCCTACTTTGGCCCCAACGTGATCGGTGCCTGGAAAGCGGCGCTGAATGGCAAAACCAAACTGGTGGGCAGCGTGGACGGTGGCTGGCCGAAGGCGGCACACATCGCCGTGACGCTGAAAAAAGGCAGCGGCTTAGCCGAACCGGTGCAGACCGCGCTCAACGGGGTCATTAAAAATGGTGACTACGACAAGGTGCTGAACCGCTGGGGCGAAGGCGTGGAGCGCATTCCGCAATCAGAAGTTAACCCGGCCGGACTCGGCGACTGAGGAGCTTATCATGAGCGAACACTTTCGAGATGTTTCCCCGGAAGATGCGGAACTCCAGCCGATTCTGAACGGGCTGTTTGCAGAATATGCCGCCCGCTACGGCGACTACTTTTCACGTGACGCCGAGGTTGAGCTGACCGAATGGTATTTGCCCCCGCAGGGACTGTTTATTGTGCTGGAGCGTGAGGGGGCGATCATTGCCACCGGGGCCTACAAACCCTATGACGCCCAGACCGCCGAAATCAAACGTATCTGGACCGATAAAACCCTGCGTCAGCAGGGGCTGGCCGGACGCGTGGTGGCAGAACTGGAACGGCGGGCGCTGCTCGCCGGATATACCCAACTGTATTTGACCACCGGTTTTCGCCAGCCCGAGGCGGTGCGTCTGTACCTGAGCCAGGACTATCAGCCGCAGTTCGATCTTTATCGCGATCCGGAAGAGTACAGCCGCCCGCCGTTCGATGGACGACTTCGGTTCACCAAAGCGCTGGCGGTGCCCGCGCTCAGTAAAAGCGCCTGAGGAGTGACGATGAAGACGCACGAAACCATTAAAGTGGTGCCCGCGCGCTACCCGCTGCGCATCGTCGGTGCCGGGGTGGCGCTGTTGATTCTGGCGATCGTTATCCAGTCGGTCGCCTTTAATCCGCGCTGGGAATGGGGGGTGTTCGCCCGCTGGTTCTTCGATCCGATAATCCTGGAAGGGTTAGGGCAAACGCTGCTGTTGACCCTGCTTGGTACGGTGTTGAGCGTTCTCTTCGGCGGTGTTCTGGCCCTGTGCCGGTTGTCATCATCCTGGTTGCTCAGCAGCCTGGCATGGGGATACATCTGGCTGTTCCGTTCGCTACCGCTGATCGTGGTACTGATCGTGCTGTACAACTTCTCGTATCTCTATGACACCCTATCGGTCGGGATTCCGTTCACCGGCATTACGTGGGCGAGTTACCAGACCATCAATGTGCTGGGGCAGTTTTCCACCGCCGTGGTTGGCCTGACGCTGGTGCAGAGTGCCTATACCGCTGAAATCATTCGCGGCGGTTTTCTGGGGGTCGATCACGGTCAGTATGAAGCGGCCTCGGCGCTGGGGTTGCCTGCCTGGCGACGCACGCTGCGTATTATTCTCCCGCAGGCGCTGCGCACCATCTTGCCTTCCGGCTTTAACGAAATTATCAGCCTCGCCAAAGGCACTGCTATGGTCTACGTCCTGGCTATGCCGGAACTGTTTTACACCATCCAGATGATCTACAACCGCACCCAGGAGGTTATTCCGCTGCTGATGGTGGGCGCGGTGTGGTATCTGGTGATCACCAGCTTCCTGTCCGCCATTCAGTATCTGGTGGAACGCGCCCTGGCGAAGAGCGAGCGCCGCTCCGCCGTCAATACCAACCGCAGCCGCGCCGTTACGCCTGCTGCCACTGCAACCCAGGAGCCTGCCCATGCTCAACTCTCCTGAAGGCCACATTTCGATTACCGGCGTCAGCAAATATTTTGGCCGCCACAAGGCGCTGGATAACGTGTCGCTGGAGATCCCGCCCGGTACGGTGACGGTGATATTAGGCCCGTCAGGCTCGGGAAAATCGACGCTGCTGCGCACCATCAATCATCTGGAACGGGTGGACGAAGGCTTTATCCAGATTGATGGCGATTACATCGGCTACCGTCGACAGGGCGACAAGCTGTATGAACTCAAGGAAAAGGAGATCCTGCGCCAGCGTGTCAACGTCGGCTACGTGTTCCAGAACTTTAATTTGTTCCCGCACATGACGGTGCTGGAGAACCTGATTGAAGCCCCGGTGGCGCACCGCCAGCTCACAAAGAAACAGGCCACAGAGCGGGCCTATGAACTGCTGGATGTGGTTGGCCTGCGCAATAAGGCCGACGCCTGGTCGCGTCATCTGTCCGGCGGGCAGCAGCAGCGCATCGCCATCGCCCGTGCGTTGGCCCTGAAACCGCGGGTGATGCTGTTTGATGAACCGACCTCGGCACTGGATCCGGAGCTGGTGGGTGAAGTGCTGGATGTGATCAAAACCCTGGCACGGTCCGGCACCACGCTGGTGGTGGTGACCCATGAGATTGGTTTCGCCCGCGAAGTGGCGGATCAGGTGGTGTTTATGGTTGATGGCAAAATCGTCGAGCAGGGCGAAAGCGACGCGGTGCTGAATCGCCCGCAGCATCCACGAACGCGACAATTTTTATCGAAGGTACTGTCATGACTAAATGGACCCTACTTTGCGGACTGCTGTGCGCCAGTTCAGCGATGGCAGAAGGGCGCATCGACCTGAAGGCCAACGAGCAGCCGCTCCCGGTCACGCGGGATGAAAAAGCGATCGCGAAGATCCCCGCGAGCTACCAGTTTGTTGAGCCGGGCACGCTGACGGTGGCGATTTCTGCTCTTAACTCTCCGCCGTTGGCGCTGCTGGCCAGTGATAACCGCACACGAATCGGCAGCGACCCGGATATCGCCCGATTGCTGGCGGGAAGCCTGGGCCTGAAGCTCAAACTGGTGCCGACCGCGTGGGAAGACTGGCCGCTCGGCATTACCTCCGGGCGTTATGACGTGGCGCTGGTGAATATTGCGGTCACCGAGCAGCGCAAAGAGAAGTTCGATTTCGCGACCTACCGCGTCGATTCGCTGGCGTTTTCGGTGAAATCAGACAGTGCGATAGCGTCGGTGAAAGGCCCGGCAGATCTCGCTGGTAAAAAAGTGATTGTCGGCTCGGGCACCAACCAGGAACGCATTTTACTTGGCTGGAATGCAGAGAATGAGAAGGCCGGGCGCGCCCCGGCGCTGCCGGTGTATCTGACCGATGATGCCTCGGGCAATCTCTATATCCAGTCGGGCCGGGCGGATGTGTTCTTCGGGCCGCAGTCGGTGTCGTCGTATAAAGCAGCCCTGAGCGGCAAAACCAAAGTGGTCGGGCTGGGGCCGAAAAAGGCGTTTGTGGCTACCACCACCAAAAAGGGGAACCGGCTGGTGTATGCCCTGCAAACCGCGCTGAACGGGAGGGGAGGTGCAAAAAATCCTTGCCCGCTGGGGAGAGGATGGCGAGGGTGTGGCGCAATCCGAAGTGAACCCGCCGGGGATCACCTATCCGTGATTTGGGTCCATACTGTTGGTTTCTGCATCCAAAGAGGAACAACGTATGTTAACGCTCTATGGCGTGCCGGGCTGGGGTTCGGCAATCAGCGAAGTGATGCTAACGATGGCGGAAATCCCGTACCACTTCGTCGATGTCAGCGGCTTCGACAATCCAGGCCCGCAGCACGACGTGCTGGAACAGATAAATCCACTGTGTCAGGTGCCAACGTTGCGGCTCGACGATGGCAGCGTGATGACCGAATCCGCCGCCATCGCGCTGATGATCCTCGACACCCATCCTCATCTTGCGCCGCCCATTGGCACACCACAGCGAGCGCCATCGCCGACCACATCGCCCAGCGCGAGGAACTGCAAAACGTCTTGCGCAATAACGACCTCTTAACTGCACAAAACGCTAATTAAGTCGCTGAGAAGATGATAGTTTTAGGGAACACAATAAGGAGACCACCATGCCGCACGTAGCCATTAAATGTTTTCCCCGTGACCTGAACGACGAACAGAAAAACGCCCTGGCGGCCGACATCGCCGCTGCGATTAGCCGTCATCTGGGCAGTAAAGACGGCTCGATTAGCGTCGGTCTGGAGCAGGTAGCCGAAGCCGACTGGAAAGCGCAGGTCTGGGATCAAGAGATTGGCCCGCAGCTCGAGACGCTGCTGAAAAAACCGGGCTACAGTCTTTGATACAAGCCCGGCGGCGCTAACGCTTGCCAGACCTACGATTGTAGGCACGATAAGCGTTAGCGCCATCGGGCATTATTCTTATCCACGTACGCCCGATCTTTGCTGAAGTTGCTTTACTGCTTCTGCCGCCTGACCCCCTAACTCTCGTAGATCCAGTCCTGGGATCGCGTCATTTTCGACAATCATTTTCCCCTGACACAGCAGCGCCTTCAGATGCGCCCGACCGCCGCAGGCCACCGGGCCGATAGCGATATCGTGCAGGCCGAAGTAGCGCGGGTCATCAAGCTGATACAGCGCGATATCGGCTGCCATGCCCGGGCGTAGCTCTCCGGTATCCAGGCCCAATACCGTCGCACCGCCCGACGTTCCCCAGCGGATCACATCTTCCACCGGGGCGGCATCACCCCCGCCTTCAAAGGTGCCGCCCTCATAGCGCGGGCGGGCCAGCATCCCTTTGCGCACGCGCTGTAGCTGCCAGGCGGCATGGGCTTCACTCTGCATATCGGCGGCTTCATTCGATGCTGCGCCGTCAACGCCAATCGACACCGTAACGCCCGCCTGTTCCAGTGCTACCACATCCGCAATCCCGCTGCCGAGCCGGGCATTACTCTGCGGGCAGTGGGCGATGCCGCTGCCGCTGGCACCCAGCAGAGCTATCTCTTCTGGCAACAGTTTGACCAAATGCGCGAACCACACATCGTGACCGATCCACTCCTGTTCGGCGCAAAATTGCAGCGGCGTCATGCCAAATTTGGCTTGTGACGCATCTAGATAATCGACTGTTTCGGACAGATGACTGTGCAAACGCAGGCCGAGTGCCCGCGCCAGTCGCGCGCTTTCACGCAACTCCAGGGCGGTGGTTGAGTGTAACGTGGTGGTCGGGGCCATCACCACCCGGCGCATCGCGTCACCCTGCGGCTGGTGATATTGTCCGGCGAGACGCTCAACATCCTGCATCCAGTCGTCAAAACGTTCAGGGCGCAGGGCGGTGGGTAAGGCGCTTTCCAGGCCACGGGTTTGCGTCGCGCCGCCCCGGCAGAGCACGAATCGGACGCCCAGTGCCTCGGCTTCCTCAAACAAAATCGCCGCGCCGTCAAAGGGCATGTTCGGCCAGTACAGATAGTGATGATCGGCCACCGTGGTACAGCCTGAACGCACCAGTTCCACCAGCCCAATGCGCGCCGCGAGGCGAAAAGTGTGTTCATCAAACGCGCCGCGAAAACGATAAGGAGTGGAGGCCAGCCAGGCGCTGAGACTCTGGTTCAGCCCCTGTGGTTCGCCTTTGAGTAACGACTGAAACAGATGATGATGGGTGTTGACCCAGCCGGGATAGGCCACGCAGTCACGCGCATCAATGACCCGTTCACCGGCCTGCGGCGTCAGGCTACCGATAGCGGCAATCCGTCCGTCGGCCACGCGGATGTCGTGGCCGGAACTGCGAGGCCTGTCGCGGTTGCCGGTCATGACAGCGGTACAGCCTTTAATCAATATGTTCATGGTTATCCTCAGGCCAGCTCACTGTCGTGCCAGCCACGCAGGCACCAACGGGTTAATAATGACATCAATGCCCACAGCGCGAGGCCGGTGCAGGTGATCAGAAACAGGGCGGCAAACATCAAGGGTAAATTGAGCTGGAACCCGGCCTGTAAAATTTGCCACGCCAGCCCGGCACCGGTGCCGCCGGTTCCGGCGACAAATTCCGCCACCACGGCGCCAATCAGCGCCAGCCCGCAGGAAATCCGTAGCCCGCTGAAGAAATAGGGCATCGCGTTGGGCACCCGCAGGCGCATCAGCACCTGCCAGCGGCTGGCCTGGTTAATGTGGAACAGGTTCAGTAACCCAGGACTGACGCTGCGCAGCCCGAGCGTGGTGTTGGTCAGAATGGGAAATACCGCCACCAGCATCGCGCACACTACCAGTGCCAGGGTGGTGTTGTGGATCCAGATGATCACCAGCGGCGCAATCGCCACCACCGGCGTGACCTGAAAGAGGATCGCCCACGGCATCAGGCAGGATTCAATCACCCGGCTTTGCACGCATAAAAACGCGACCAGCGTGCCGATCGCCACCGCCAGCAGAAACGCCAGCAGCGTGACTTTGAGCGTCACCAGCAGGCTGGCAAACAGGGCTGAATGTTGGCTATACAGCGTCAGCGCAATGTCGCTCGGTTTTGGAGCCAGATAAACCGGGACGGCAAACTGGCGGAACCCGGCTTCCCAGACGATGAGCAGCACCCACAGCACCAGCAGAGGCCATAGCGCCCGCTGCACCTGCGGATACTGGATAAGAGGTTTAGTCATGTACGCCTCCGCTGGCCTGTTCAAGTAAGTCGGAAAGTTGTGCCACCTGGCGGATAAACGCCGGTGAGGTACGGAAGGACGCATCACGAATCGACGGCCCGTCAATCTCGATGTCGGCGATGACCCGCCCCGGACGAGCCCCCATCACAATCACCCGCGACGACAGCCATACTGCTTCATAAATACTGTGGGTGACGAACAGCACCGTCAGGTTGCGACGGCCCCACAGCGCGCGGATATCGGCATCAAGTTTGTGGCGGGTGAACTCATCCAGTGCGCCGAAGGGTTCGTCCATCAGCAGCAAATCCGGCTCGGTCACCAGCGCGCGCGCTAGCGCCACCCGCATCTGCATCCCGCCGGAAAGCTCCCGTGGGCGGACGTGGAGAAAGTTCTCCAGCCCGACCGCCAGCAGCGCCTGCATCACCTGCGGGGTACTCTCTTTTTTACCCACGCCGCGCAAGGTTAACGGCAGGCGCACATTCTCTTCGACGGTGGCCCACGGCATTAGCGTGGCTTCCTGAAACACCATTGCCATCTGGCACTGCTGCGCCAGCGATGGTTGTCCATTCCAGCGCAGCATCCCGGCGCTGGGCTGTTCGAGCCCGGCGAACATCTTCAGCAGCGTGCTTTTGCCACAGCCCGACGGGCCGAGCAGCGATACCAGTTCCCCACGACCGATGTTCAGGTTCAGGCGCGCCAGCGCGACGGTGCCGTTCGGCCAGGTTTTTTCCACGCCGCGCGCCATCAGGAAACGCGGTTCCTCTGACGATTGGGTCGTGCCAGGCGGTTCGAAAGGTAAGATGTGATGCATAGAGGCTCCTTACATCGCGGCCTGTGGATAGAATTGGGTGGTGAAGGCCGCTTTATAATCAGTGGCCTTGTCCAGCAGCCCGGCGCTGACCATAAAGTTGCGCGTAGCCTGCCAGCGCTGGTCGGTCATTACGCCCAGACCTTTTTTCGCCGCATCGCCGCCGTCGATCAGGTGTAGGGTTTTCATCTGAGCGATCCCGAAAGCCAGCACCGCATCGCTCATCTGCGGATTCTCTTTTTTGATCAACTGATTGCCGAGGGTTGGATCGGCCAGATACGCCTTCCAGCCTTCCATTGACGCCTCAACGAAGCGCTTCATGACGTCCGGCTTTTCGGCCAGCAGGTTGGTGCGGGTCACTAAAATACCGCCGTACGCCGGATAGCCGTGTTCGGCGAACAGCCAGAATTTACTGTCGGGCTGGGCGGCTTTGGCCTGCTGCACTTCGGAGGTGGCATACGCCTGCTGAGCGGTGTTCCGATCGGCAAGGAACGGCTGCATGTTGAAGGTATATGGGCGAACCTGGCTGTCTTCGAGCTTGTACTGGTTCTTGAGCCATGGCCACCAGCTGGCCTGGCCGCTGGCGGACACCAGCACGGTTTTACCTTTCAGGTCAGCCAGAGAATTGACGTTGCTGTGGGTGAGGATCCCCTGCGGATCGAACTGGAACGGGGCGGCGATCGCTTTCAGGGGGAAGTTTTGCTCCACGCCTTTCAGCACCTGCAAATCGTAGCTGACAATCACATCTGCCCGGTTCGCCAGCAGCAGGGTCATGTTATTCAGCTGCGGCCCGCCGGAACGCACCTCAACATCCAGCCCGTATTTTTTGTAGATTCCTGCCGCAACGGCCTGGTAATAACCGCCTTGCTCCGCCTGGGCGACCCAGGTGGTTTGTAACACCAGTTTATCGGCAGCAAAGGAGAGGGAGCAGGTGCCCAGCGTGACGCACAGGGTAAGCAGACGAACGGACGACATCGACATAAAAGACCCCCAAATCGAAACGTGATATACGGTCTGTCCGGGGGTAAGCGATGCTCACGACGCCATGCGCCGCCCCCTGACGAGGTACAGCCGAAGCTGTAGAGCAATGTCCCGCGTGCTGTCACGCTGACCGCTTATACTCTGGCAATGATTAAGCAAGGCGCGTGCCAAATATCCTGCGGGCTTGCTTTATCAGGCGGTTAGCGGCAGGTGAGGTAGATGGGGGTGAAAGGATTGTTTCAGGCGCTAATACATTGCACAACGATGAAGCAAAACGTTTCATCGTTGCACAACTGGCGTGCAATTCGGGTGAGGGCGATAGGGTAATTAACTGAAAGAAAAGGATTTAGCAGCCTGGCACGGGCATTGCTTGGGTCAGCCTGAGTAGAAGCTGTCAGCCGGGCGTCATGCCGGTGGGTCATTGCTCTGTCGTCTGTTGCAGACGATGCCGAGATCTGCCCGCCAGACATCAATGCGCCACGGCAGGTCCTCCGTTATTTCTGTTAACGAGGTATCCCAATGAACAGCACATCGACTTACGCAATGCATGAACTCACCAAAGAATCGCGCATGGGCGCGCGCGGGCTGGAAGCCAGCCGCGAAATCCGCATTATTGACCTGACTGACTTCGATCAGCGCAAGACAGAAATCGCCGATGCGCTGTGGCAAGCGTCGACTGAAATTGGCTTTTTCCAGGTCTCAGGACACGGCATTCCTCTGGACGATATTAATGCGGCTTTTGCTCGTGCGGCACAGTTTTTTGCCTTGTCGCAGGAGGTGAAGGCCCGTTATCCGCTCAACCGCAATGCGGGCTGGGAATACCGGGCGCAAATCAGGCCCTCAACCGGCAAACCGGATCAGAAAGAGTCTTATCAGGTGACGCGCCCGCGCATGTCCGGGCTGTGGCCAGACGATGTCACTCTGCCGGGCTTTCGTGACGAGGTGCTGGCATTTGAGCGTCAGTGCTGGGAGGTGGGGATGAAGTTATTGTCCTGCTTTGCGCTGAAGATGGGCTTCCCGGAAGCGTTTTTCAGCCAGGCACACGACCCGTCCCGTGAAACCTATCAGAGCACGCTGCGGATGCTGCATTATTTCGCGCTGACCGGCGAACCGGATGGCCCATGGCGTGCCGGAGCACATACCGATTTTGACTGCCTGACGCTGCTGTTTCAACAGGCGGGTCAGGGCGGATTACAGGTCTGTCCGGGGAAAGAACTGGAGACGCAGAGCTGGACCTCGATTGAGCCGCTGGAAGGGCTGATCACCTGCAATATCGGCGATATGCTGATGCGCTGGAGCGATGACCAACTGCCGTCGAATTTCCATCGCGTCCGCAGCCCATTGCCGGGGGAATCGGTCGATGCGCGTTACAGCCTGGCGTTTTTCTGCCAGGCCAACGAGGACGTGGTGATTGAGGGGCCAAACAAAAAATACCCGCCTATCACCGCCCGGGATTATCTGGCGCAGCGTATCAGCGCCAATTTCTCTGGTAAATACTGATTATTCTGCCGCTTTAATCATCCGGCCGCTGGTGACAAAGGTGCCAGCGCCGAGATGATGCAGGGTGTTGCGTCGGTCACCGTTGAACTGCCAGCGCCCGGCGATGAACGCCTGTTCGTCTGCGGCGGCGGCCACCACTTCGCCAAACAGGGTGTCGTATTTCTCCTGCGCTGCCGTGGCGGGCAGCAGTTTGCACTCCATCCACGCCAGACATTTTTCTTCCACGACCGGCAGACCCAGTACCGGGCCACGCACGACTGGAATACCGTAGCAGTTGAATTTATCCTCATCGCGCCCGCTGACGCTGCCGACCGCATAGGTCCAGTTCGCCGCATCCACGGCGGGAATAACGATGCCGAATTTTCCGCTGCGCTCAATCAACTCCCGCGACCAGGCACTTTTATCCACCACAATCGCAATGCGCGGCGGCTCGAACTCCACCGGCATTGACCAGGCGGCGGCCATGATATTACGGCGGTCGATACTGTCGTCGTAGCTGGTTATCAACACCGTCGGGCCATGATTGAGCAGGCGGCTGGCATGTTTTAATTCCACGGGGCAAAAACGGCTCATAGCAATTCTCCTGATGGTTTGCTGCATTTAAGCGGGTTCCGGATGCGGAAAACAGCGATGGCGCACAAACGGAAAAAATGACCGCACAAAATCGCCTGGCGAATAAATCAAATACGTTATAAAAAGCATAATAACCGAAGCATGGAGGCCGTATGAGCCCATTTTTAACTGCGTATTTAGCCCGTCTGAACTGGACCGATTCCGTCGCGGTCGACATTGAAACGCTACGTGGGCTGCATCTGCGCCACAACTGTACCATTCCGTTTGAAAATCTCGACGTGCTGTTACCGCGTGAAATTCAGCTCGACGACCAGTCACTTGAGGATAAGCTAATTTCGGCGCGACGAGGCGGTTACTGTTTCGAACAGAACGGTCTGTTTGAGCGGGTACTGCGCGAAATTGGTTTTGACGTGCGCAGTGTGCTTGGCCGCGTGGTGTTGTCGAATCCGCCGCAGATGCCGCCGCGCACGCACCGTTTGCTGGTTGTCGAACTGGACGGCGAGCGCTGGATTGCCGATGTTGGATTTGGTGGACAGACGCTCACCGCGCCGATTCTGCTGCAGGCGGATAAAGAGCAGACCACGCCGCACGGCGTGTATCGCCTGCTGCATGAGGGCAACGACTGGATTTTACAGTACCGTCATCACGACCGCTGGCAGTCGATGTACCACTTTGACCTGGTACCGCAGTATTTTTCCGATCACGTAGCGGGTAACTTCTGGTCAGCGCACTGGCCGCAGTCGCATTTCCGTCATCATTTGCTGATGTGCCGCCATTTGCCGGACGGCGGCAAGCTGACGCTCACCAATTTCCATTTCACCCATCAGGAAAACGGTCATACCGTCGAGCAGCAGCATCTGCCCGACGTGGAGAGCCTGTATTTACTGCTCCAGGATAAATTCGGGCAGGGGGTGGATGACCCGAAAAATGGGTTCACGCTGGCAGATTTAGCCGCAGTAATGGCGGCATTTGATACGCACCCCGAGGCCGGGAAATAGGGCGTCCCGGCCCGGAGTATAAGGGAAGTATGTTAGCGGCGTGACCTCACAATCTGATAGCGCCGGGTAAAATATTCCACCGGCGCGCTCCAGACATGCACCAGACGGGTGAACGGGAAGAGCAGGAAGATGGTCATCCCGAGCGCCAGATGCACGCGGTAAATCGGGGCGACGCCCGCCAGATGGCTGGATGCGCCGCCCTGGAAGGTCACAACCGATTGCGCCCAGCCAACCAGTTTCATCATCTCGCTGCCGTCCGGGTGCTGCGCAGAGAACGGAATCGTCGATAAGCCGAGCATGCACTGAATCAGCAAAATGCTGAGGATCAGGATATCTGCCGTCGTCGATGTGGCACGGACACGCGGGTTAAACAAGCGACGAATCAGCAGTCCGGCCCCCCCAATCAGCGTTAACACCCCGCAGGCTCCGCCGAGGATCATCGCCATTTGCTGTTTGACCGAAATCGGCAGGAACGACTCGTACATCCAGTGCGGGGTCAGCATCCCGAACGCATGACCGAAAAACACCCCCAGAATGCCGATGTGGAACATGTTCGACCACAGCACCATCCCGCGTTTGTCGAGCATCTGACTGGAGCCGGCACGCCAGGTGTACTGCCCGTAGTCGTAGCGTAGCCAGCTCCCGATAATAAACACCGAACCGCAGATGTAGGGGTAAATGTCGTAAAAGAAGACGTCAAAGAAGTGGCTCATTTGGGGCCTCCTGAACGGATGTCGACGTACTGCGGGGCGACGTCCTGACTAAAACGTTTCTGATAACTTTGCAGCGGGGAACTGTCGCAGGCGGTGGCGTTATCTTCGATAAACTTCACCTGTTCTTCTTCCCAGACCGCATCCAGTGCCTGACGGGTATCGTCGCGCGGTTCGGCTTTCACCTGCGGCGTGACGCTGTCACTTCTTAACGGACTGTTGGCCAGCAGCAGCAGGGTGTCGAACAGCTGATAGTAGTTCGACTGCCGCTCTTTGAGTCTGCCGCCCAGCAGGGCCAGGATCGGGGCGACGTTCTGTAACCCCTCCCGGGCTTCGTCCGGCGGGCGGGTGCTAAGAAACTCCAGATACAGCGGCAGGTGGTCCGGCAGCTCTCGGCAGTCGAGTTGCAGGCCCGCTTGTTCATATTGCGCCATCAAATCGACCATCGCCTGACCGCGATCGCGGGATTCGCCGTGGACGTGTTCAAACAAAAGCAGCGACATGGCGCTGCCGCGTTCAAACAGATCGCACCACAGTTCCTGCTGATCGAGCAGCGGAGCGCTGAGATAATTCTCCACCCACGGCACCAGGGTTGGCGCATCCTGCGTGGTCAGCGCCAGAGCGTCTTCACGATTGTCCCACAGCACCGCGTCAGGGTATTCCAGCAGCAGGGCAATCAGCTTGAGGATTGGCATTATTCCCCCTCCCCATGCCGACGCACGCCTGAGACGTCGATGGCATCGATGCGTTTGCTGTTGAACAGATTGAATTTCGTGTCAGACCCGTGGCAGCCGTCGCCGAAGGTGAACCCACAGCCGTTACGCTCCGGGAAAGCTTCTTTCGCCATTTCTCGATGGCTGGTTGGGATCACAAAGCGGTCTTCGTAGTTGGCGATGGCGAGATAGCGGTACATTTCTTCCACCTGTTCCACGGTGAGGCCGGTTTCTTCCAGCGCACGGGTGTCGGTTACGCCTTCCACGGTTTGCGAGCGTTTATAATGGCGCATCGCCATCATGCGTTTCAGCGCGCGCAGCACCGGGCCGGTATCGCCCGCCGCCAGCAGGTTGGCGAGATATTGCACCGGGATACGCAGGCTTTCCACCGCAGGCAGAATATTGCCATTATGGGGCAGTGCTCCGGCGTCGGCGACCGACTGAATCGGTGACAGCGGCGGCACGTACCACACCATCGGCAGGGTGCGATATTCCGGGTGCAGCGGCAGGGCCAGTTGCCATTCCATCGCCAGTTTGTACACCGGTGACTGCTGCGCAGCTTCTATCACATTATGCGGAATACCCTGTTTGATCGCTTCTTCGATAACCGCCGGGTCGTGCGGGTTGAGGAACACTTCGCACTGGCGTTCGTAGAGGTCGGTCACATGCTCGGTGCTGGCCGCTTCTTCAATGCGATCGGCATCGTACAGCAGCACGCCGAGATAGCGAATGCGCCCGACGCAGGTTTCCGAGCAGACCGTGGGCTGGCCGGACTCAATGCGCGGATAGCAGAAAGTACATTTTTCTGACTTGCCGCTCTTCCAGTTGAAATAGATTTTTTTGTACGGGCAGCCGCTGATGCACATGCGCCAGCCCCGGCATTTATCCTGGTCGATCAGGACGATGCCATCTTCTTCGCGTTTGTAGATGGCCCCGCTCGGGCAGGTCGCTACACAGCTGGGGTTCAGGCAGTGTTCGCACAGGCGCGGGAGATACATCATGAAGGTGTTTTCGAACTGTCCGTACATCTCCTTTTGCATGTTCTCGAAGTTTTGGTCTTTGGCGCGTTTTTCAAACTCGCCGCCGAGCAGCTCTTCCCAGTTCGGGCCCCATTCGATTTTGTTCATCCGTTCGCCGCTGATTAGTGAACGTGGTCGGGCGGTGGGCAGATGTTTGCCTTCCGGCGCACGATGTAAATCCTGATAGTCGTAGGTGAACGGTTCGTAATAATCGTCGATAGCGGGCAGCACCGGATTAGCAAAGATTTTCGCCATCAGGCCAATTCGCCCGCCAAGACGCGGGGTTAATTTGCCGCTAATCCCTCTGATCCATCCGCCTTCCCATTGCTCCTGATCTTCCCAGTTTTTTGGATAACCGATGCCGGGCTTGGTTTCCACGTTATTGAACCACGCGTATTCCATCCCTTCGCGACCGGTCCAGACGTTTTTACAGGTCACCGAGCAGGTATGACAGCCGATGCATTTGTCGAGATTGAGTACCATGCCAACCTGAGAACGGATTTTCATTTTTTCGCCTCCTGGACCTGATCACTGCCTTCGTCATCCAGCCAGTTAATGTTTTTCATTTTGCGGATCATGATGAATTCGTCGCGGTTGGAGCCGACGGTACCGTAATAGTTAAAGCTCCACGCCAGTTGGGCGTAGCCGCCGATCATGTGCGTGGGTTTCGGGCAGATGCGGGTCACCGAGTTGTGGATCCCGCCACGTCGGCCCGTCACTTCTGAGCCCGGAATATTCATGATGCGTTCCTGGGCGTGATACATCATCGTCATTCCCGGCGGGATTCGCTGGCTGACCACCGCGCGGGCGGTGAGGGCGCCGTTGGCGTTGAAGGCCTCTATCCAGTCGTTATCCTCGATGCCAAGCTCTTTGGCATCGGTTTCACTGAGCCAGACTATCGGCCCACCCCGCGACAGGGTCAGCATCAGCAGGTTTTCGCTGTAGGTGGAGTGAATGCCCCATTTCTGGTGCGGCGTCAGGAAGTTCAGCGCTTTTTCCGGGAAGCCGTTCGGCGGGATAGCGTTCATTTGGCTCACGCTCCGGGTGTCGATCGGCGGACGGTAGGCCACCAGGCTTTCACCAAAGGCGCGCATCCACAGATGATCCTGATACAGCTGCTGGCGACCGGACAGCGTGCGCCACGGGATCAGTTCATGCACGTTGGTGTAACCGGCGTTATACGACACATGCTCGCTCTCGAGGCCAGACCACGTCGGGCTGGAGATGATTTTGCGCGGCTGGGCGACAATATCGCGGAAGCGAATTTTCTCGTCTTCTTTGTTGAGTGCCAGATGGGCGTGCTCGCGGCCAGTGATTTTGCTCAGCGCTTCCCAGGCTTTGACCGCCACCTGACCGTTGGTTTCCGGGGCGAGGGCGAGGATAACCTCCGAGGCATCAATAGCGGTTTCAATGCGCGGGCGGCCTTTCGCCGGACCGTCGGCTTTGACGTAATTGAGCTTACCGAGAAACTCGACTTCGGCTTCGGTATTCCACGAAATGCCTTTCCCGCCGTTGCCCAGTTTGTCGAGCAGCGGGCCGAGCGAGGTGAAGCGCTCATAAGTGGCCGGGTAATCACGTTCGACCACCGCGATGCCTGGCCCGGTTTTGCCCGGCACATACTCGCATTCGCCTTTGCGCCAGTCGGCAACGTCGAAAGGCTGGGACAGTTCAGCCGGAGAATCATGCATCAGCGGTTGCAGCACCACATCGGTTTCGGTGCCTAAATGGCCGACGCAGACGGTTGAAAACGCTTTAGCGATCCCTTTATAGATTTCCCAGTCACTGCGTGACTCCCAGGCAGGATCGACCGCCGCCGACAGCGGGTGAATAAACGGATGCATATCCGAGGTATTCATGTCGTCTTTTTCATACCAGGTGGCGGTGGGCAGCACGATATCGGAGAACAGGCAGGTGCTGGACATCCGGAAATCCAGGGTCACCAGCAGATCGAGTTTGCCTTCAATCGCCGCCGTCTGCCATTCGACCTCTTCCGGCTTCACGTCGTCGCTTTCGCCAAGCGCCTCGCCCTGAATACCGCTTTCGGTGCCGAGCAAATATTTGAGTAAATACTCATGCCCCTTACCGGATGAACCAAGCAGGTTAGAGCGCCAGACGAACAGATTTCGTGGGTGATTGTTCCCGCTGTCCGGCTGTTCACAGGCCATGCGAATATCGCCCGATTTCAGCGCCTGTGCGGTGTAATCCGCCGGGGAAACGCCTGCGGCATCGGCCATTTTTTTGACCGACAGCGGGTTGAGATTAAGCTGCGGCGCCGACGGCAGCCAGCCCATACGCTCGGCGCGGACGTTGAAATCAATCAAATGCCCGGTGAACTGACTGGCGTCGGCCAGCGGGGAGAGCAGCTCTTTAGCCGTGAGTTTTTCATAACGCCACTGGCTGGAGTGGTTGTAGAAATAGGAGGTGCTGTTCATCTGGCGTGGGGGGCGGTTCCAGTCCAGGGCAAACGCCAGCGGTAGCCAGCCAGTTTGCGGACGCAGTTTTTCCTGACCGACGTAGTGCGCCCAGCCGCCGCCGCTCTGACCGACGCAGCCGCAGAACACCAGCATGTTGATCATCCCCCGGTAGTTCATGTCCATGTGATACCAGTGGTTGACCCCGGCCCCGAGAATAATCATCGAGCGGCCATGGGTTTTATGCGCGGTATCGGCAAATTCCCGGGCGATTTGTGCGATGTGATATTGCGGCACACCGGTGATTTGCTCGGCCCAGGCTGGGGTGTAAGCCTTGATTTCGCTGTAGCCCTGCGCGGCGAGCGGGTCGTTTAATCCACGGTCAAGCCCATAGTTGGCGAGGATCAGGTCGTAAACGCTGACCACCAGACCCGATGTGCCGTCGGCCAGCGTTAACTGCTTCACGGGAACCTGACGAACCAGGATTGGGTCCTGTTTTACGCTGCGGAAATGCGGGTTTTCGTTGCCGCCAAAATAGGGGAATGCCACGCCTGCCACGCGGTCGTGATTACCGAGCAAACTGAGCTGGAGTTCCGTTTCGCTGCCTGCGGCCACCGGTTCGAGGTTCCATTTTCCCTGTTCGCCCCAGCGGAAGCCAATCGCGCCGTTGGGCACCACCAACTCTCCAGCCGTGTTGAACGCAACGGTTTTCCATTGCGGATTATTGGCCTCGCCGAGGTTATCAACCAGATCGGAAGCGCGTAGCATCCGGCCTGGCACGTAGCTACCATCGTCCCGGGCATCAAGCTGTACCAGCATCGGCATGTCGGTGTAACGCCGGCAGTAGTTGATGAAGTAGTCGCTCGGCTTATCGAGATGGAATTCACGCAGCATCACATGACCCATCGCCATCGCCAGCGCGCTGTCGGTGCCTTGTTTCGGGGCCAGCCACTGATCGCTGAGCTTCGCCACTTCCGAGAAATCCGGGGTAATGGCAATGGTTTTGGTGCCTTTGTAGCGCACTTCGGTAAAGAAGTGGGCATCCGGCGTGCGCGTTTGCGGCACGTTTGAGCCCCAGGCGATGATGTACGACGAGTTGTACCAGTCGGCGGATTCCGGGACATCGGTTTGCTCGCCCCATGTCATCGGCGAAGCGGGGGGCAAATCGCAATACCAGTCATAAAAACTGAGGCAGGTGCCGCCCAGCAGCGACAGATAACGGGTGCCAGCGGCATAAGAGACCATCGACATCGCCGGGATCGGCGAGAAGCCCGCGACCCGGTCCGGGCCGTATTCTTTAATGGTCCAGACGTTGGCCGCCGCGATCAGCGTATTCAGCTCTTTCCAGTCTGAACGCACAAAACCACCGTGACCCCGCGCCTGTTTGTATCTCAGGCATTTGGCCGGATCCTGCATGATGGAATTCCAGGCGTGAACCGGGTCGGGATGCTGTTGCAATGCCTCACGCCACAATGAAATCAGGCTTTTGCGGATCAGCGGATATTTCAGGCGGTTGGCGCTGTAGAGATACCAGGAATAACTCGCCCCGCGCGGGCAGCCACGCGGTTCGTGGTTAGGCAGGTCAGGGCGAGTACGCGGATAATCGGTCTGCTGCGTTTCCCAGGTCACCAGACCATTTTTGACGTAGATTTTCCAGCTACAGGAGCCGGTACAGTTGACGCCGTGGGTAGATCGCACAATTTTGTCAAACTGCCAACGCTGGCGGTAACTGTCTTCCCAGTCGCGATTGGTGTTGTACACCTGACCGTGACCGTTGGCGAAGGCGTCGCCTTTTTGCTTAAAGTAGCGGAACCGGTCCAGAAGCTTACTCATGATATTTCTCCTTGCGACGACCATACACAAACCATGTCACCACCACGCAAACGATGTAGAACACCAGGAAGATTTTCATTGCGCCAACCGGAGAGCCGGTCATTGCCAGCGAGGTGCCGAACGCTTTGGGGATGAAGAAGCCACCGACGGCGCCGATGGCGGAGATAAAGCCCAGCGCGGCGGCGGTATCCGTGACCGCTTCCTGTTGCGCCTGTTCATCGCTTCCGCCTTTGGCTTTTACCCGTTCGATGGTGATGCGGCGGAAAATCACCGCAATCATCTGGAAGGTCGAGCCACTGCCGAGCCCAGCCGTCAGGAACAAGCCCATAAAGACCAGGTAGAAGGTGGTGAAATTGCCCGGGGAACCGCCGCCCGGCAGCGTGAGGAAGATAAGCGCGCTAAAGATGGCCATGCAGATGAAATTAATCAGCGTCACGCGCACGCCGCCGAGTTTGTCTGAAATCACTCCGCCAAACGAGCGGGCCAGTGCGCCAAGGAACGGGCCGAAGAACGCCAGTTTGAGGATGTTCACATCCGGGAACTGGGTTTTGGCCAGCATGGCGAATCCGGCTGAAAAACCGATAAAGGAGCCGAACGTCGCGAGGTACAGCAGCGCCAGGATCCAGGTGTGCATGCGTCCCAGCACGGGCAACTGGTCGGCGATCGAGGCTTTGGAACTGGCGATATCGTTCATACCAAACCAGGCGGCGATGGTCGCCAGCAACAGCAGCGGGGCCCAGATCCATGCGGCGTTGGTCAGCCACATCGTGGAACCGTCTTCCTGAGTGACGCCATGAACGCCGAGAAAGGCAAAGATCGGGAGAAATACCACCAGCGGCGCGACCAGTTGCATCACGCTGACCCCAAGATTGCCCAGCCCTCCGTTTATCCCAAGGGCGCTGCCCTGTTTGGCTTTCGGGAAGAAGAAGCTGATATTCCCCATGCTGGAAGCGAAATTAGCGCCAGCAAATCCGCACAGCAGGGCGATAGTAATAAATACCCAGTACGGAGTAGCGACATTCTGAATCGCAAACCCTAGCCAGACACAAGGAATAATGAGGATGACAGTGCTTAATACCGTCCAGTAACGGCCACCAAATATAGGCACCATAAAGGAGTAGGGAACGCGTAATATTGCACCAGAAAGGGAAGGCAGGGCAGTTAATAAAAATAACTGATCGGTAGTGAAATTAAATCCGACTTTATTGAGATTAACGGTGACGGCACTGAATAACATCCATACGCAGAAGGCCAGAAGCAGGCAGGCCACGGATATCCAGAGGTTGCGCCGGGCGATGCCTTTGCCTTTATTCTCCCAGAACTGCGGGTTTTCCGGCTTCCAGTTATTTAAAAGGTAATGATTATTCTTCTCATCTCGTTGTGACATATCGCCCTCGTTTACACCAGTTCGTTATGAAAAAATAAGCATAAGGAGATCGTCGAAACGTGTTGTTCCGCGAAAAGTAAGGATTTTTAGGGTTATGAGAATGAAGGATAGATAAAAAAGCGCAGCCACGCGAATGGGCTCAGAATATCGCCGCGCTTAAGTGTTACTAATTGTAAGTAATTAAAATAATTCGAGTGTAATGGCGCGCTGTAAATGGCGGCTAAACGCGGCATCATCCACTTCCGCCATCCCCAGAACGTAGATCCCATCCATGCCGCAGACCAGCGCAATTAAGCGCCAGGCGATATCCTCGGCGCTGTCGCGCAGGGTGAACTCTCCGGCTTGTTGCCCGGCAAGGAGGATGCGCACCGTTTCGCCGTGCCACATTGACATGGTCAACAGATACGCGGCTTTAATCTCCGGGTCACTGTCGGCCAGCAGCTGCGCCTGTCGCCACAGACGAATATAGGGCTCGAGCCTGCGGTCTTCGCTGCCGAGCATCGAAAACAGACGCTCGCGCCAGCTGGCATTTTCTGGCACCAGCGGCAGGGCCATCATGTCGCGGATCACCCGCACAAATGCCTGCGATCGTAACTCCCCCGATGACGTGAAGTGATGGTGGACCTGTCCGGCGGCAATGCCCGCGCGGGTGGCGATGTTACGGACGGTCATCGCACTGAACCCTTCTTCCAGCGCCACCTGAATGGCGGCCTGCATAATGGTTTCGCGACGTTCTTCCCGATTCAGATAGCTCATAGTGTTAGTCCCTGTCGATAATGAGGCGATGATAACAAAAAGCTGGACAAGCGTTCAACTCTCAAGCAGGATCGCAACCTGGACAAGTGTCCAGAATGGTTATGAAAGAGGGAAAGGTTATGTTTCGTCAATGGTTAACGTTAGTTGCTATCGTACTGGTGTATATCCCGGTAGCGATTGATGCCACGGTTTTACACGTCGCTGCGCCGACGCTGAGCGTTGCGCTCGGCGCGAGCGGTAATGAACTGCTGTGGATCATTGATATCTACTCGCTGGTGATGGCGGGGATGGTGCTGCCGATGGGCGCGCTGGGTGACCGAATTGGTTTTAAACGTCTGCTGCTGATCGGGAGCGGTCTGTTCGGTCTGGCTTCACTGTGCGCCGCGTTTGCGACCACCGCGGAATGGCTGATTGCGGCGCGTGCGGTGCTGGCAGTGGGTGCGGCAATGATTGTTCCGGCCACCCTGGCGGGGATCCGCAATACGTTTAGCGAAGCGCGTCATCGTAATATGGCGCTTGGGATGTGGGCTGCGGTCGGTTCCGGCGGGGCAGCGTTTGGCCCGTTGATCGGTGGGATCGTGCTTGAGCATTTCTCGTGGGGGGCGGTATTCCTGATCAACGTCCCGATTGTGCTGGTGGTGATGGCGCTGAGTGCCCGCGTCGTACCGAAGCAGGCTGGGCGTCGTGAACAACCGCTGAACTTCAGCCATGCGCTGATGCTGATTGTGGCGATTTTACTGCTGGTGTGGAGTGCTAAAACGGCGATGAAAGGCGTGATGGCACTGTGGGTTGTCGGCATCGTGCTGCTGTTCGGGGCGACGCTGCTCACTGCGTTTGTGCGTATTCAGCTTAACGCCCGCACGCCGATGATCGACATGCGTCTGTTTACCCATCGCATTATCCTCAGCGGGGTGATGATGGCGGTGACGGCAATGATTACGCTGGTCGGGTTCGAGCTGCTGATGGCGCAGGAACTGCAGTTTGTTCATGGTAAATCACCGTTTGAAGCCGGGCTGTTTATGCTGCCGCTGATGCTGGCGAGCGGATTCAGTGGGCCGATTGCGGGTGTTCTGGTTTCGCGTCTGGGTTTACGTCAGGTGGCGACGGGCGGGATGGCGCTGAGCGCGATCAGCTTCCTCGGCCTGTCGATGACCGATTTTAGCACCCAACAGTGGCAGGCGTGGGGCCTGATGACGCTGTTAGGCTTCAGTGCGGCCAGTGCGTTACTGGCCTCGACGGCCGCTATTATGGCCGCCGCGCCGAAAGAGAAAGCGGCTGCTGCGGGTGCTATCGAAACCATGGCCTACGAGCTGGGTGCGGGACTGGGTATTGCGCTGTTTGGCCTGATTCTGACCCGTAGCTATACCGCCTCGATCGTGCTGCCGGAAGGGCTTGACGTGGAGGCTGCCCAGCGCGCCGGATCGTCGATTGGCGAAGCGATGCAGGCGGCACAAACGCTAACCCCAACGCTTGCGGAATCCGTGGCGGAAGCGGCGAAAAGCGCGTTTATCACCTCGCACAGCGTGGCGTTATTCAGCGCGGGTAGCATGATGCTGGTGCTGGCGGTGGGGATCTGGTTTGGTCTGTCGAAAGCACGCCAGACCGTGTAACTAGCTCCGCGTCGCGGACCAGCATAACAGGGAGCCTGCACACACCATGCAGGCTCCTTGCCAGAAAGCCCAGGAGAGCGGGGCGCTGAGCAAAACAGACGCCAGGGCAGAGGAGAGCACCGGTGTAAAATAAGACCCGACGGCCAGCAGGCTGACGCTCCCGTGCAGGATGCCGATATTCCACGCCGCATACGCAATTCCCAGCGACAGCGCACACATAATCAACTTCATCACGACTGGCCAGCTAAAGATCATTGGCGGCTGCGGGCTGGCTAAATAATGAACCCACAGGCTGACGGCGGTCAGTAAAACAAACAGCGTGATGCCGTTTTTGCCTTGGGCATATTTGGCGGTCACCGTGCAATACGTCGCCCAGATAAATGCTCCACAGAAGGCCAGAATATAGCTCAGCGGACTGCTGGCGATATTGTGCTTTATTTCCTCCAGGTTCAGGCCATGCTCACCGCCTAACACCCAGCTGACGCCTAACAGTGATATCAACAGACCGGGAATGACCCACCAACGTGCTTTCTGCCCATTAAACAGGATCGCAAACAGGATCGTCAGACTGGGCCACAGATAATTGACCATGCCGACTTCAATCGCCTGTTGGCGAGTCGCAGCATAGCCCAGTGAAAGTGCGAGGCAAATTTCATAGCTAACGAACAGCACACAGCCTGCCAGCAGATAGCGGAACGAAAAGGTTTTTAGCCGTGGAAACCCGACGGTGACCAGGAGCAATACGCCACTCAGGGTGTAAATCGCCGCCGCACCGCCGACCGGGCCTAAGCCTTCACTGACGCCGCGGATCAGGCCGACCATGGTGCTCCAGAGAAGAATAGCCAGCAGCCCGATAGAAGTTGCTCTGTTTTTAGTCATTGGATTGTTTTGATAATGGATTGAATTGATAACCGAAAAATGCAGCCTACGTTTATAGCACTTCTGCTGATTAATCCCTAAGGATTACAAAATTTTGGCCTTCCCGACTATTAATAGGGCGCTGATTGAAGACATTGATTTGACGCAAAAAGCGCGCTGCCGCCGGTGCTATTTTTTCGCGAGTTTTTGTCCTAATCAACGAGGGAAAAAATGGACGTCAGTCGCAGAAAATTCTTCAAAATCTGCGCGGGCGGGATGGCAGGAACAACAGCGGCGGTTCTGGGATTTGCACCCAAACTCGCGCTGGCTCAGGCACGCAATTATAAATTGCTGCGTGCCAAAGAGGTTCGGAATACCTGCACATACTGTTCCGTGGGATGTGGGCTGTTGATGTACAGCCAGGGTGATGGCGCGAAAAATGCGCGCGAAGAACTCTATCACGTCGAAGGCGATCCGGATCATCCGGTAAGCCGTGGGGCGCTGTGCCCGAAAGGGGCCGGTTTGCTCGATTATGTCCACAGTGAAAACCGCCTGCGTTACCCGGAATATCGTGCGCCGGGCTCTGATAAGTGGCAGCGTATTTCCTGGGATGAGGCGTTTAGCCGTATCGCTACCCTGATGAAAGCTGACCGTGATGCCAATTTCATTGAGAAAAACGAGCACGGCACCACGGTCAATCGCTGGCTCTCCACCGGTATGCTGTGTGCCTCAGCGGCGAGTAATGAAACGGGGATGCTGACGCAAAAATTTGCCCGTTCCCTGGGGATGCTGGCGGTAGACAACCAGGCGCGCGTTTGACACGGACCAACGGTAGCAAGTCTTGCTCCAACATTTGGTCGCGGTGCGATGACCAACCACTGGGTGGATATCAAAAACGCCAACGTCGTGATGGTGATGGGCGGGAATGCGGCAGAAGCGCATCCGGTCGGTTTCCGTTGGGCGATGGAAGCCAAAAATAATAATGATGCGACGCTGATCGTCGTTGACCCACGCTTTACGCGCACGGCGTCAGTGGCCGATATTTATGCGCCGATCCGCTCCGGGACGGACATTACCTTCCTGTCCGGCGTTTTGCGGTATCTGATTGAAAACCACAAAATCAACGCCGAGTACGTGAAGCATTACACCAATGCCAGCCTGCTGATTCGGGATGATTTCAGCTTTGAAGACGGGTTATTCAGCGGCTACGACGCGGAAAAAAGACAGTACGACAAAGACTCCTGGAACTACCAGTTCGACGAGAATGGCTTTGCTAAACGTGATGATACGCTCAGCAGTCCGCGCTGCGTGTGGAATCTGCTGAAACAGCATGTGGCCCGCTACACGCCTGAAGTGGTGGAGAACATTTGCGGTACGCCGAAAGCGGATTTCCTGAAAATCTGCGACGTGCTGGCCTCGACCAGTGCGGCCGACAGAACCACCACCTTCCTGTATGCGCTGGGCTGGACGCAGCATACCGTGGGCGCGCAGAACATCCGCACCATGGCGATGATCCAACTCCTGCTGGGCAATATGGGGATGGCGGGCGGCGGGGTGAATGCCCTGCGTGGTCACTCGAACATTCAGGGGCTGACGGACCTCGGGCTGCTTTCAACCAGCCTGCCGGGCTATCTGACGCTGCCTTCAGAGAAACACACCACGCTGCAAACGTATCTGCAGGCCAACACCCCGAAAGCGACGCTGGCGGATCAGGTTAACTATTGGGGCAACTACCCGAAATTCTTTGTCAGTCTGATGAAAGCGTTTTATGGCGATAAAGCGCAGAAAGAGAATGACTGGGGCTTCGACTGGCTGCCGAAATGGGACCAGGCCTACGACGTTATTAAATACTTCAACCTGATGGATAAAGGCGAAGTGAACGGGTATTTCTGCCAGGGCTTCAACCCGGTGGCCTCTTTCCCGGATAAAAATAAGGTCGTGCAAAGCCTAAGCAAGCTCAAGTATATGGTGGTTATCGACCCGCTGGTGACGGAAACATCCACGTTCTGGCAAAACCACGGCGAGATGAACGATGTCTCTTCGGCCGATATTCAAACCGAAGTGTTCCGTCTGCCATCGACCTGCTTTGCCGAAGAAGACGGCTCGATTGCCAACTCCGGGCGCTGGTTACAGTGGCACTGGAAAGCAGCCGAGCCGCCGGGAGAGGCGCGTAATGACGGTGAGATCCTGGCCGGGATTTACCATCGTCTGCGTGAAATGTATCAGGCGGAAGGCGGCAAAGGCGTTGAGCCTCTGTTAAACATGGGCTGGCACTATCATCTGCCGGACAGCCCGGCTTCCGACGAGGTGGCAAAAGAGAATAACGGCTATGCGCTGGACGATCTCTTTGATGCCAACGGCGTGCAGGTTGCCAAAAAAGGCGAACTGCTGAACAGCTTTGCGCTGCTGCGTGATGACGGTTCAACCGCATCTGCCTGCTGGATTTACACCGGCAGCTGGACGGAAAAAGGCAACCAGATGGCGAACCGGGATAACGCCGATCCGTCGGGACTCGGGAACACCGCAGGTTGGGCCTGGGCGTGGCCGCTTAACCGTCGCGTGCTTTATAACCGTGCGTCTGCGGATATCAACGGTAAACCCTGGGATCCGAAGCGAATGCTTATTCAATGGAACGGGACCAAATGGACCGGGAACGACATCCCTGATTTCAATACCGCACCGCCGGGCAGCGCGACTGGGCCATTCATCATGCAGCCGGAAGGGATGGGGCGTCTGTTTGCGCTCGATAAACTCGCCGAAGGTCCGTTCCCCGAGCATTACGAACCGATGGAAACGCCGCTCGGGACCAACCCGCTGCATCCGAATGTGGTGTCCAACCCGGTAGTGCGTTTGTACGAGGAAGATGCCCTGCGACTCGGCAAGAAAGAGCGCTTCCCTTACGTCGGCACCACCTATCGCCTGACCGAACATTTCCACACCTGGACCAAACACGCACGGCTTAATGCCATTGCGCAGCCGGAACAATTTGTGGAAATCAGCGAACAGCTGGCGAAAAACAAAGGGATAAGCAATGGCGACCGGGTGAAAGTCAGCAGCCAGCGTGGATTTATTCGCGCCGTGGCGGTCGTCACCCGTCGTTTACAGACGCTGAACGTCAATGGACAGCAGGTTGAAACGGTCGGGATCCCACTGCACTGGGGCTTTGAAGGCGTGGCGCAGAAAGGGTATATCGCCAATACCCTGACGCCGAACGTCGGTGATGCCAACTCCCAAACGCCGGAATACAAAGCGTTTCTGGTTAACATCGAGAAAGCGTAAGGAGCAAGCTTATGTCAATGGAAACTCAGGACATCATTAAGCGCTCTGCGACCAACGCCATAACGCCTGCGCCGCGTGCGCGGGACTATAAGGCCGAGGTAGCGAAGCTTATCGATGTGACCTCCTGCGTGGGCTGCAAAGCCTGCCAGGTCGCCTGTTCCGAGTGGAACGATATCCGCGATGAAGTGGGGCACTGTGTCGGGGTGTATGACAACCCCGCCGACCTGAGCGCCAAATCCTGGACGGTGATGCGCTTCAGTGAAACGGAGCAGAACGGCAAACTGGAATGGCTGATTCGCAAAGATGGCTGTATGCACTGCGAGGATCCGGGTTGTCTGAAGGCGTGCCCTTCAGCGGGGGCGATTATTCAGTACGCCAACGGAATCGTCGATTTTCAGCAGGATAACTGCATCGGATGTGGCTACTGCATTGCAGGTTGCCCGTTCAACGTGCCGCGCCTCAATAAAGAGGACAACCGGGTTTACAAATGCACGCTCTGTGTCGATCGCGTCAGCGTCGGTCAGGAGCCTGCCTGCGTGAAAACCTGTCCGACGGGGGCCATTCACTTTGGCAGCAAAAAAGAGATGCTGGAGGTGGCACAAGCGCGGGTGAGCAAGTTACAGGCTCGCGGCTACGCGCAGGCCGGGGTGTATAACCCGCAGGGTGTGGGAGGCACGCATGTGATGTATGTCCTTCATCATGCCGACCAGCCGGAGCTCTACCACAAGCTGCCTCAAGAACCGAAAGTTGATGCTGCAGTCAATCTGTGGAAGGGGATCCTCAAACCGCTCTCTGCGGCTGGGTTTATCGCGACCTTCGCCGGGCTGATGTATCACTACATCGGTATTGGGCCGAACAACGAAGTGGATGACGATGAGGAGAGCCACGATGAGTAAGTCTAAGATGATCGTGCGCACCGCTTTCATTGACCGGGCCTGTCACTGGACGGTCGTAGTGTGCTTCTTTTTGGTCTCGCTTTCCGGGATTTCTTTCTTCTTCCCGACGTTGCAATGGCTGACGGAAACCTTCGGTACACCGCAGATGGGGCGCATTCTGCATCCTTTCTTTGGCGTGCTGATTTTCGTGGCGCTGATGTTTATGTTCGTTCGCTTCGTGCATCACAACATTCCGGACAAG
The DNA here is from genome assembly GCF_043558715.1 of Scandinavium sp. M-37. Taxonomy (NCBI): domain Bacteria; kingdom Pseudomonadati; phylum Pseudomonadota; class Gammaproteobacteria; order Enterobacterales; family Enterobacteriaceae; genus Scandinavium; species Scandinavium sp. M-37. The sequence goes on along the minus strand of NZ_JBIGIN010000001.1, from coordinate 346,113 downwards.
CAGGACATTCCCTGGCTGAAAGGGATTGTGGAGGTGCTGAAGGGGAATGAACATAAAGTGGCGAAAGTGGGTAAATACAACGCCGGGCAAAAGATGATGTTCTGGACCATCATGAGCATGATCTTTGTGCTGCTGGTGACCGGGGTGATTATCTGGCGTCCGTATTTTGCCGATTATTTCCCGATTCAGGTGATTCGCTACAGCCTGCTGATCCACGCCACATCGGCAATCATTCTAATCCACGCCATCCTCATCCACATGTACATGGCATTTTGGGTGAAAGGGTCTATCAAAGGAATGGTTGAAGGTAAAGTCAGCCGTCGCTGGGCGAAGAAACATCATCCGCGCTGGTATGATGAGGTTGAACGGCGCGAAGCCGAAGCGGCAGCAAAGGCAGAAAGCAGCCGCTAAGCGGTTAACGTCCTGTGGCGCCGCTGTTCGAGCGGCGCCATTTTTACACTTTCTTGAACGACAGTTTCTGCAGGTGCGACACGTCCACCCGGCTCTCAGCCACGGCCAGGCTCCAGTTGGTCTGCAAATTCATCCACACCTCGGCAGAACTGCCGATCACCACCGAAAGTTTGATGGCCATCTCGGGCGTAAGCGCCGCTTTTCCTGTGAGCAAACGGCTGGCGGTGGAGGGGGCGATGTTCATCGCGCGGGCGAATTCGCGCAGGCTGACGTTCAGTTCATCCAGTGATTCCTGAATGATGTCGCCAGGACAGGAAGGGGCTGCCATTTTCATCAGTGATAATCCTCATAATTGAGTAAATGGGCATTGCCGTTGATAAACTCAAAGGTCAAACGCCAGTTTCCTGAAACCGTTATCGCCCAGACACCCTCACGATCGCCGCTCAATGCAGGTAAGCGGTAACCCGGCAGATTAAGCTCTGTCGCTTTTGAAGCAATATCAAGAACCGTTAGCCGGTTGCGTAACCGTTTCGCGTGCTGGGGCATTACACCCGTAGTGTCGTTGTAAAAGAACAGGTTGCGTAATCCCTTGTGGCGGAAACTCATGATCATCAGTCCCTCTCCCGTTCCTTCTTGAGGAACAGCATATACTGTGTTGCGCATTACGCAACGGATATTTTTTCGTCATGTAAGATGGCGAAGGTGATTTTGCAGGGGAAAGGGAAAACAACAAGCAGAACGCAGCCAATGCCCGAGCATCGCCGCAAAAAGACAACGGGTTCGGTATGAAACCGGACCCGTTCTATCACAGGGAAGGGTTGCGGTTACACAAATTTCGCCAGCGGATCGGCGGCAGCGAAGGCGATGTCACGGTCGGCTTTAGGTGGGTAGATAAGCTCATTGGTGATCGCTATTTTTAGCTTTTTGGCGTCTTCACGTACGAGTTTCACCTGCTGATCCCAGCCTTCGGTATAGACCGCGCCCCATGCGCCGAGATCAAGACAGGTGACGTAATTCTGCTGGCGATAGGGTAAACCTTCCACCCCAAGCAGGCTGGCGGCGGCATTGTGTCCGGCGAATTTACCCAACTGAATGGCGTGCTGGCAGGTCATCAGCGCCGTATTGCCGAGATCATCGGTTTTGGCATGCGCCATGTCGCCGGTGGCGTAGATGTGACTGTAACCCGGGATTTGCAACTCAGGAGAGACGACGAAGCGGCCAAGCGCGTCGCGATCTGCGGTCAGGTTTTCACCCAGCGGGCTGGCTTTCACACCTGCGGTCCACACCACGGTGGCGGCGTTAATTCGGCTGCCATCCTGAAGGGTTACGCCTTCGGCATTCACCATTTCAATCCCCGCATTCAGACGCCATTCGATGCCCAGTTCGTCTGATGCATCACGAATAATGTTCCGCAGCGCTTCACTGTATCGGCCGCCTATCACCGGACCTCTCTCAACTACGACTACTTTTGTCTTTGAATGATGTCCAAACAGCGTCTTCAGGCGAGAGGGCAGTTCCGTCGCCAGCTCAATGCCGGTAAATCCACCCCCGCAGACGACTACCGTATTACGGGCCGCGCTCTCTGGCTGATTTGCCAGGTCATTGAGGTGTTCCTCAAGACGGCGAGCGGTGTCCAGTTGGTCAATATCAAAACCATGCTCGGCAATGCCTTTGATTCCGAAGTGATGCAGCTGGCTGCCGCTCGCCATGATCAGCTTACCGTAAGGAATAAAGGTCGAGTCAGAATGCGGCGTTTTGTACCAGACCCCGTTCTCAGCAGCATCAATCCGCTCGGCGTGACCGGCGATGAAACGGATATCCAGTTCAGCAAACAGCGGCTGCAGATCGGCAGTGGTCGTGGTGACATTCGCTTCATAAAAACGCGGTCTGACGCGCAGTTCCGGCTGCGGGGCCAGCACGGCGATTTCCACCGCATCGTTGTTTTGCAGATGCGCCAGACGGGCTGCACTCACCGCCGCCCACATGCCAGCAAACCCGCTGCCGATAATAAGAATACGTTGTTTCATTTTTCTGTCCTTCTGATTTACAGGCCGTTCCGCCTCGATAACTGAGACTATACTTGTCGGAGTTAACTCCGACAAGATCTTTCTGAGTATCTGAGTTATCATCCCGGCAGGAACAGAAAAGGAGTACAGAATGGCGTTTTACAGTTCTGGGGTGGAATACGGTATTCACAGCCTGATGAGCATGGTTGATGCGAACGGTAACGCGCGTGAAATGAGCGTGCGCGAGTTGGCAGAGCTGCAAAATGTGCCGTATGACTATCTCGCGAAAATATTTACTCGTTTATCCCGGGCTGGGCTGGTGGTGAGCACCGAAGGCAAGGGCGGGGGATTTCGACTGGCGAGGGCCAGTGAGCTGATTAGCGTGCTGGATATCGTTCACGCTATAGACGGGCAAAAGTCGATGTTCGAGTGTCGCGAGATTCGCCAGCGGCTGGCATTATTTGAAGAAACGCCGCCTGCCTGGGTCTGCGAGGGACCTTGCGGCGTGCGTTCAGTGATGGACAGTGCGCAGCAGCGGATGGAGGAGGAGCTTGGTCGTCATACCATCCTCGATCTGGCGCGCAAGATGTTCCGTAAAGCGCCTGAGTCTTTCACTATTGAAGTCAAAGAATGGATTCATGATCGTCGGAACAAAGCCCCAAAAATTACGTAAATTCTTCCACCATTCGATCAACAATATTTTTCATCAGTGAATTTTTTAACGAAAATTTATTGTAAACCATATAAACAGGCACGGCGGGAATGCTGATGTCTGTTTCCACAATACAAATATCGAAGGTTTCTGAAAACATCTCGGCCAGGTTCCGCGACACGACGCCTATGGTATCTGAGGCACTGACCATAGCGATAATCGAAAAAGTGGATCCCGAGCGAAAGCGAATATCACGAATAGCATTAATGCGGGTGTTTATTTCATCCTGAATATTTGCAACGGAAAATTTATTGCTATTCACGATTGTGAATTGTTCCTTCGACAATTGATCTGAGGAAACAAACCCGCTGACGCGAGGGTGATTTTTAGCGCGAATAAAGACCAATTCTTCTTCGTAAAGCAGGTGAGAAACTCGCGAGTGCATATTATGCGGCTGAAGATCAAAAATAATATCTGCTTTGCGAAAGGTTAGCGCCTTGTCGGTAGTTTCTTCCTGATTATCATCCGGAGTATGCAGGATTTTACATTGGGGTGAAATTTCCGCGACGATTCGCACCAGTGGTTTGAATATAAATAAGGATAAATAGGGGGGGCAAATGATATTTAATTGAGATTGCGCCACGGTTGGGGAGAGGGATTGCAGCTGCGTTAACACGTCTTCAAAGCTACTGGCGATACTGCTGTGTACGTTCTCTGCAAAAGCCGTGGACTCAAGTCTCGATCCATTGCGGACAAACAGGGGATCATCAAAATGGGTGCGTAACCGGTTCAATCCCTGACTCACCGCGGAGGCAGTGACATCCATCACGTCAGCCGCTTTTGCCACACTTTTATGGCGGTAGACCAGCTCAAATAAGGTGATGAGATTTAAATCTAATTTTGCAATGTTTCCCGGCTGCCCAGTCAGACTTTGTCGTTTAGTCAAGAGATTAATTTCCTTTTCAAATACTGAGTGCCAAATAGTTTATTTATTAGCGATAATTATAGCCTATTCAGAATTTTTTAGAGAAAATAAATCAGTTATCCATTACAGCTAAAGCTAAATCACTACTCAGTGTTTGTCGATCTGATGCCTTGAATTCACTCTCTTTGACGTACGGCGTAACCGTCAGCGTAAAATTCATTTGTTGCCCCTCAACGGCTCGATTGCCGGAGGTCGCGATAATTCCCTGATGGTTATAAATGGGTTGAATATCTGCCACACTGTCAAAATTCGTCAGGCTACCAGGGTGAACTATTTTAGTGACCGCGTACTGTTTTCCATCGAGGGAGAGTTGGCTAACTTTCAGGCTTAAGCCGCTTTGCTGTCCGAACTTAAAACGGCCTTTATCGCCTGCACTTCCCGCAAAGAAGACGGCAATGGTGCGTTCGGTGGGGCAAAAAACGCTGACGTTCACATCCACGTCCTGCATTTGATTCCAGCCCTGAGCCGATTTTATCGCCTCGCTTTTATTGAGCATATGTAGATCAAGCAGCGGCTGAGAAAGGGTAATTTGGCAGGAGTCATCAGCCTGGCAATTACCCATAAAGACGAGCATACAGGCACCAAGAACGTGGGCTGTGATAGTGGTTCGCGAGAGTTTTTTCATTGGCATTGGCCTTGGGTGACTTCATAAAATGCGTCTTTATCTTGCTTGTCCGCCATTTTCCAGTGGATCTGACACTGACGTTGACCGTTATCGTCAATGACGAACAGAGTCGATACATCGTCAGCTTCACTGAGAAATACCTGGCCATCATCGACGGCGGTGACGATGTACTGACCTTTATCATCAACAACGGTGCTGCCTTTCTTGAGCAATGCGCCGTCGGCGTTTCTAACCTGAATCATTACGCGTCGTGAGTTCAGCACCTTGAACCCCAGTTTACTGACGGAGCCATGTCCGGCGGCGACTACTTTTGTGCCGTTAGCCAGATCCATGCTCTGCGGCAGGCTATTGGCGTTTATCTCGACGCGAGCGTTGCGGTACAACGGCATTCCCGGAACGACCGCCTGACCCCAGGCATCTGTCCAGACGTTGCCTTGAGGGGTTGCGATTTCAATTCCACTCACCGGTTCACTCAGGTGGGCAATGGCAAAGGTGTCTTTAACCGCATAGGGTGAAAACGTGAGGCCATTATCATGTGCCACCATGCCGCCACTGAGGGTCATATTGTAATTGCGCTGATGATTAGACCCCGAACCGGCACCAACGTTAAGCTGGGTATAGTGCAGATTGGTGTTCACGCTGCCGTTAAAGCTGTCGCTGTTATCTTCCAGATTATGGTCCGCAGAAATTGAATACGCGGTGTTCTGCGAAATTGAACCGCTGGTACTGACGCCTGCTGTTCTGTCATCGCCTTGTTGGCGGTAATGGGTGCTGATGCTTTGTTCGCCAATCGGAATGCTCATCGTGACATAGAGTAAATCTTCGTCCTTTTGCTCAGGATCGCTGCTGCCAACCTGGCTTTGCCAGTTCACCTGAACGGTCGCATATTTAAACGTTTTTCCCCACGATGCGCTGACATAGCGTGAGTCCGTGTCGGCGTCTTTGCCTTTGTTCAGGCTATAACTGAGTGCGAATACGCCAAGCGCAGACCGATCCCAGCTGACCGACGCGTTGTAGCTGCTCTGATAGCTGGTGTAGTCATCATTTAACGCATCGGTGAGTTCACGGTAATCATCGCTATATTTTGCCGCTGAGAGAGAAACTGATACCGATTTGACGGGCGAGTAGCTGGTCGATATCTCGCTCTTCGTGCCACGGGTGGCGTCGCCAAAGGTTTCTCTGCTGGCGAGTACGCTACCGCTGAATGACAGGTTCTCAAAGGGCAGGTAGTTGAGTTCGGAACCCATGGCCTGATAATCGGCCGCCGCCACGCCTGATGCCGTCAGGGTAAAGTTCGGGCTGAGTCGCCATCCGTCGGAAAGGTTAGCCACCAGCGGATGGTCGTAATCGCTATCGACATCCCGGACCTGTCCAAATGAGACGGATAATCCCTGTGGGCGCGCCAGACGGGTTGCGCGCAGCGTCGATGAGGGGATGACAAACTGACTCGATGAACCGTCAGTTTCGACTACTGTTACGTCCAAATCGGTATTGGTACGCACTACCGGGACGCTATCCAGCACAAAAGGCCCGGCGGGAACCAGCGTGGAATAGATCAGTTGGCCCGTCTGGCGGACTTCAACCCGCGCCTGCGGGCTGCGGGCAATACCCCGCACGGTTACACCCGAATCTCCGGCAATCAGTGCGCTGGCAGGCGTTAGCTGAACACCGTTGATCGGCGCCCCGCTGAACAAACCCGACACCGCATTGACCTGGCCTGCCTGCAACTGCAGTTTCTGGTCAACAAAAGTGTGCGCAACGTAGGTGAACAGGCTATTGGCGGAAACCGTATCATCATTGTCGGTGATGAGATAACTGCTGCGCAGCAGCCAGTCGGCGATATTTACCCCGCCGTCGAGAGAGAGCTGGCGATAATCAGAACTGCCGCCTGCATACTGGTTATGAACTCCGAACACATTGTAGTTCAGCACACCTGCGGTACCGCCATGTTGCACATTGGCTGGCATTGAATTCAGGCTGTTGTTAAGCGCTTCCTGTGGCACGACCAGAAGCAGGCTCTCATTGTTGGGCAATGGCGTGATGGTGACATTCGGGAAATTGATGCGGTAATCATGACATGCCTGCGGACCAGGATCGGCGATGGGCTGCAGGCCAGCGGCAGAAAGAAAATCATTGTCTACACATAGCTCGCCTTCAGGTCCAAAGCGTACGGCCAATGTGCCTTTGTCTTTACCATTCACTTTTAAAGAAACTGAATGGGTGCCCGGCAGATATTTTGCCTCTTTGGCAAAATAGGTGTTCACACTGCTGTCCACGCCACGGAGCTTAAGAATATCGCTGTCGAAGGTATAGTCCTGGGCTGAGACTGTTGTGCTGAAAATAATAATGGTCAGTAGCAGGATTTTATTCAGCACGCGGTTCCCACAAAGCAGGGCAGGTAACGTCTTCATTGTGGGTTCCGATCGGTCAATGGCTGGTATCAAACGTTACTGGTTTAGCGGGGCTGTGAAACTCGGCACATCAATTCCGTAGCGGCTGGCAGGAATAAACTGCAGTTGACTGTCGTTCCCCGCTGTTTTATTGAGTTTGGCCGACAGGGTTTCACCTGGCAGAATGTAGGTTTTTGCCAGTATGCCATTCGTCCCTGAAGGCAGCGTTTTGACGTTCTGCGCCAGACGGACTACATAAGGGCTCGGGTTTTTCACCGTAACGGTGGTGCCCGCCGCGGACCATTTCAGTAATTTCCATGCATCTTTCACCACGGGCAGGCCTTTAGGGTGAATCAGCACGGGAATATCCTGACGCAGGTTAAAACCAATCTTCATTTTTTTGGACGGGTCTTTCGGCGGGATCCCTTCAAAGACAACGCGTTTTAAATGTTCTGTCGTCAATGGTTTATCGCTACGCAGGATAAAGCGCAGCTGCTGTATCTGGCCCGGCTCAACGCGGACTACCGGCTGGGTCACCATCAGGTGAATGCCTTGATCATCAGGCAGGTCGGTAATGGTGGTGTAGAGCAAATTGGGATGGGAATCGGTGTTGGTCAAATTCATTGTGCCGCCCATATCGGCTTCTTCAATCATCAGTAAAGACGTTTCTGGCACGATGCCAGCGGCTTTCACTGATACGGTGTACAGGGCGGCACCTAATAAAGGTAGGGAGATGATCAATGCGCGCTTTAAAAACATATTCAGTAGATCCTTGCATCATGCCCCAATATTGGGCGAGTGGTTGGTTACTGAAGCGCGGGGTGTCGCTTCAGATTGGCGATAAAAAATGCTGGGTGGTTTTATCGATACGTAGAAATGCTCGCCAATCCTTGCGGTAATATCGAAAGCACTCATGTCGATGAGTGCTTTAATAAATAAAAAATGTTATCTGTTTGCTAAAAAATAATAATTACAGGTAAACCAGACTGATTGTTGCCTGACCATCTAATGGGGTGTTGTCAGTAATACCCAGATTGGTTGTCGAGTCGATAGCTGCGGTGACCAGAAGAGGGAACACGGCTTCGGTGAAGGCGATAGGAACGATAGTACCGGTGTCCGCAACGGTAAATTTGCGCCCAAAACCGGACCGGCCATCCAGTGTTATCCCTGCAGTCGAGTTGATCCATTCTTCAGCATTGAGCTCCTGATCGATGGTCGCTTTGCTGCCTGCTTCGGTGGTGACAAGTGCGGTATCGACGGCAATGGAATACGCCCCAATATTCACGCCTTCAGCCGTCTTACCCAGTCCGTATTGGCCTGATGTCTCAGGAATGTCACGCCCGTCTGCACCGCCGCCGACGATATTGATATTCTTCAGGGAATCCTGACGATCGTCCATGGTAGTGAAAGCAACTTTCGTCGGGTTATCGCAATTAATACTCAGGGTGAGGGTTTTCTGACCCAACTGGTTAATTGTTGATGCCGAAAGCGTACTCAGTTCGATGATACCGAAATCCACTTCGCCGCCATTGCTCAGCGTAGGTGTACAGACGCCAGTGGTGAGCGTTCCCTTCACTTTAAGTGTTGCGGTGTCTGCGGCAAAAGCAGAAGACACGCATGCAGCCAGAACGGTGGCCAGCACAATTTTTTTCATTGGATACCTTGATTATTAATATTAAGTTAATAATGTTGATGGCTGCTGTAAAACTCAGCAAATAAAATCAAAAAAGAATATTAATTCTTCGCGTATTATCGCAACTATTCGCTTAAAGGAAATTAGGAGGGCTAACAGACTCCATTAGTTAACCTTAGGCGTTAACTAACGTATTAATAGATTATGTTTTTAATCTGTTTTTAGGATTAAATCCGGGCAAGGCTGCCCGGACGTTGAGACGAAATGAAACTTAATGACGCAGGTCGATAACCATACGACCGCGAATCTGCCCTTGTTCCATCTCTTTGAAGATAGCGTTGATGTCCCCGAGTGGACGCATCGTCACTTTCGGCACCACTTTACCTTCGGCGGCGAACTGGAACGCTTCAATCAGGTCCTGACGGGTGCCAACCAACGAGCCTACTACCTGAATGCCATCCAGCACCAGACGCGGAATATCAAGGCTCATTGATTCTGGCGGCAGGCCCACGGCCACTACACGACCACCGGCCCGTACCGCATCGACAGCGGAGTTAAACGCTGCTTTTGCTACTGCGGTCACCACCGCGGCATGCGCGCCACCGGTTTTTTCCTGCACAATTTTCGCCGCATCTTCGCTACGAGAGTTGATGGTTAAATCGGCCCCCATCTCTGCGGCCAATTTTAACTGTTCATCATTTACGTCGAGTGCGATAACTTTAGCGTTAAACACGTTTTTGGCATATTGCATCGCCAGGTTTCCGAGGCCGCCAAGGCCGTAAATGGCAATCCATTGGCCCGGTTTGATGCCGGAGATTTTCACCGCTTTATAGGTGGTCACGCCTGCACAAGTGATGCTGCTGGCGGCGGCGGATTCCAGGCCGTCAGGCACTTTGACCGCGTAATCCGCAACCACGATACACTCTTCGGCCATACCGCCGTCGACGGAGTAGCCTGCGTTTTTCACCGCGCGGCACAGCGTTTCGTTGCCGCTATTACAGTATTCACAATGCCCACAGCCTTCGAAGAACCACGCCACGCTGGCACGGTCACCGGGTTTCAGCGAGGTCACGCCGGGGCCGACTTCTTTGACGACACCGATACCTTCATGTCCCAGAATGACGCCGGTTTTGTCACCGAAATCGCCATTTTTAACGTGCAGGTCGGTGTGACAGACCCCACAGCATTCCATTTTCAATAACGCTTCGCCGTGTTTCAGCGGACGAAGTGTTTTTTCAGTGACGTTAACCTGATGGTCCTGGGTAACTACTGCAGCCTTCATAGATCTCTCCTTTTAGTGATGAAAATCTGCGATGCAGGCACGGCGTGATAAGGTACGTCGTTACTCCTTTAGAGTTAAAGCTTTCTGCGAAATTAGCAAGGGAGCTGTAACATAAAGTAATAATTCTACAGGAAATGGTAGTTATCCCTGCGGGAAAATCCATTAGATTCAGTTATGAATGTCTGTTGTTAGAGATAAAAAAGGCACCCGAAGGTGCCTGAAAGGACTACAGGGTTTCAATTAGCGCGTTGAGCCGGCGTATCTCCTTTTGCCATTGCGCCTGTAAATGCGGCTTCTGGTGTTTAGGTTTGCGGGCGATATCGTCCGCCAGCAGCGTTTCCAGTGCGATCAACTGCTCCAGCACGTCGTCCTGAGTCTGGACGGTCGATCCCGTCCGCGCGGGTGTCGTGGGCTTGGTACTCGCAGGCTCGCGCAAGCGCTCCCATGCGGCATCAGCATCGTGCCACTCTTCCAGCACCCCGTTTTCAATCAACCAGAAGCGATTACAGCTCTGCTGCATCAGATGTCGGTCGTGGCTCACCAGCAACACGCCACCGGCGAAGGTTTGCAGTGTTTCAGCCAGCGTTTCTTTGCCTTCCATGTCGAGGTGGTTGGTCGGTTCATCGAGCATCAACAGGCTGTAACGCGCCAGGGTCAGGCCGATGAACAGTAGCCGCGACCGTTCCCCTCCACTGAGAGAGTCGACGCGTTGGCCGTGCCGACTCCACGCAAATCCGGCGCTGATAAGTGCCATTTTTCGCTCTTCCGGAGCAGGGGCGAACGGTTCCAGAGCGTCAAACAATGTGGCCTCATCGGCTAACTGATGCAGCGTTTGGTCGTAATATCCCAATTCGACGCGCGGATGGATTTTCAGTCCTTCGGCTAACGCGTTTTGCCGATATTGCTGCCAGATAAGCCGTAGCAGCGAGGATTTCCCGCAGCCGTTGCGGCCAATCACCGCCACCCGGTCACCGCTTTTAAGTCGTGCCATAGGGATGTTGAAGAGCGGTGCCACGCCTTCAGCCGGTGACACGGACAGATTTTCCAGCTCCAGCAAACGGTCAGCCCGAAGCATGTCGCCTTGCAGCTGCAAACGCCACTGACTCCCGGCGGTGACGTCGGTCTGGCTCTCTTTCAGCCGTTCAACCTGTTTCTCCATCTGTTTGGCTTTTCGTGACAAATCTTCGTTGTCATACACATGCCCCCAGACGGCAAGCCGTTTGGCACTGGCGGTGACCCGGTCGATTTCCTTCTGTTCGGCTTTGAAACGCTGCGCATCGCTTTCGTCCTGTGCCGACAGCGCCTGACGGGCGGCGCTACAGGGTAGGGAGAAGCTATGTAACTTGCGGTCACGCAGGATCCAACTGGTATTGGTCACGTTGTCGAGCAACTGCTGGTCGTGCGAGACCACGATAAAGCTCCCGTTCCAGCCGTTGAGGAAACGCTCCAGCCAAAGCAGCGTCGGCAGGTCCAGATGGTTACCGGGTTCATCCAGCAACAGCAGGTCCGGCGAAGTGATCAACGCCCGGGCCAGTAGCAGGCGGGTGTGTTGCCCCCCGCTCAGCGTGGCAGCGGTTAAGGTGATATCCGCCGGGCTAAAACCCATTTCCGCCAGTAGAGCTTCGGCTCGCCAGCACTGAACGTCGCGCTCCGCTGCGGGAAGGTTATTCAACACCGCCTCCAGCATCGTCAGCGGGCCGAGCGATTCCGGTAAGTGCTGTTCTACGCGGGAGAGCAGGCAGTGGCCGGCGACAGAAATCGTGCCAGAGGTGGGGGCCAGGGTGCCATCGAGCAGTTTTAACAGGGTACTTTTACCGCAGCCGTTATAACCGATAAGCCCGACGCGAGAGCCTTTCTGAAGGGTGAAAGAGAGATCGGAAAACAGCGGGCCGAAGGCCATTTCGCTGCACAGCGAGTGTGCACTTAATAATGTGGTCATAGAACTTACTCAAGTGTTACTGGCGTAAAGACGCCTCGTCAGATAACGCCGACGATAACCCGGTAAGCCCGAGGAAGGGATTCAGTCTTTGGTGTCTTCGCTCAAGCCGAAGTTATCGCAGCACGGTACGGATAACGCTTGAGCAGGTGCGATCGCCAAAAGTACGTGAAAAAGTAAACTTTTCACAATACAGCATGGGATCCTCCTTTTTGATATTCGATAGATTAATGGGTGGAATGAGAGTGCCCGACGGCGCTATGTTTTACAAGCCTACTATTTTCGGTAGGCCTGATCCACGTAACGCCCTCGGGGGCCTGCTTAGATAGAGGTCCGACGGTAGCTGCGGTATTCCGGCTGCCAGAAGTTATCTTCAATCGCCTGTTGCAGGGCTTCGGCAGAGGTTTTCACCGCCACGCCTTGCTGCTGCGCCATTTTACCGACGGCAAACGCAATGGCCCGCGATACGGTATGAATATCCTTCAGCTCCGGTAACACCAGGCCTTCACCGTTGTTGACCAGCGGCGAGTGCTTGGCCAACGTTTCACTGGCCGACATCAGCATCTCATCGGTAATGCGTGACGCGCCGGAGGCGATCACCCCCAGACCAATGCCCGGGAAGATGTAGGAGTTGTTGCACTGCGCAATCGGATAGGTTTTCTCTTTCCAGGTCACCGGGGCGAACGGACTCCCGGTAGCGACCAGCGCACAGCCTTCGGTCCAGGTGATGATGTCCTGCGGCGTAGCTTCAACGCGGGAGGTCGGGTTCGACAGCGGCATCACGATAGGGCGCGGGCAGTGCTTGTGCATTTCACGGATGATTTCTTCAGTGAAAAGCCCGGTCTGGCCCGAGACACCGATCAGAATATCCGGCTTCACATTACGCACTACGTCCAGCAGCGACAGGACATCTTCGCGGGTATCCCAGCCGCTGAGGCTGTCGCGCTTCTGCACCAGTTTGTTCTGGAACGGCAGCAGGTTGGGCATCTGGTCGGTGAGCAGGCCAAAGCGGTCAACCATAAACACGCGCGCTCGCGCCTGTTCTTCGCTCAGGCCTTCACGCTGGATTTGCGCCACGATTTGCTCGGCTATCCCGCAGCCTGCGGAACCTGCGCCGAGGAACACAATTTTCTGCTCACTCAGCTGGCTGCCCGCTGCATGGCTGGCGGCAATCAGCGTACCCACAGTCACTGCGGCAGTGCCCTGAATGTCATCGTTAAAGGAGCAAATCTCATCCCGATAGCGGTTCAACAGCGGCATCGCATTTTTCTGCGCGAAGTCTTCAAACTGCAACAGCACGTTTGGCCAGCGCTGTTTCACTGCCTGAATAAAATCATCAACAAACTGATAATACTCGTCGTCGGTGATACGTGGATGACGCCAGCCCATGTACAGCGGATCGTTGAGCAACTGCTGATTGTTGGTGCCCACATCGAGCACCACCGGCAGGGTATACGCCGGGCTGATGCCGCCACAGGCGGTGTAGAGCGATAACTTACCGATAGGGATCCCCATCCCGCCGATGCCCTGGTCGCCAAGGCCGAGAATGCGCTCGCCGTCGGTCACCACAATCACTTTGATGTTGTGATTAGGCACGTTTTGCAGGATATCGTCCATGTTGTGCCGGTTTTCGTAGGAGATGAACACCCCGCGCGAGCGACGGTAGATCTCAGAGAAACGCTCACAGGCGGCACCCACGGTCGGGGTATAAATAACGGGCATCATCTCGTCGAGGTGATTTTCGACCAGACGGTAGAAGAGGGTTTCGTTGGTATCCTGGATATTGCGCAGGTAAATGTGTTTATCGATTTCAGTCTTGAAGCCCTGGTATTGGATCCAGGCGCGCTCGGCCTGTTCTTCGATCGTTTCCACAACCGCAGGCAGGAGGCCTAACAGATTGAAATTGCGACGTTCCTCGAGGCTGAATGCGCTGCCTTTGTTGAGAAGAGGAAACTCCAGTAAAACGGGACCTGCATAGGGGATATAAAGAGAACGGTTGTTTTTATGGTTGATTAACATCTCACTGATCCTTTGTCATCACTGCCTGCCCGGACATGCGTAGCGGGTAGGGCTGGCGGGTACTTCGGCGCGGCAAAGTATAAAGCAAGTGTTAATAAAAAGGGGAATAGCGTCAGTTCATTAACTAAAAAAAAACACCATCGCTGGCTCACGATGGTGTCGGTCTTTATCGAAAAAACGGCTCAATCGCCTGGAATTACTCGGTGCGGCGTTTACGGCCAGTTGCGTGGGAATGGTTTACCTGAGTTTCCGAATCGCCTTCGATAAGGACTTTTTTCTGGTTGGATAGCTTGTAGTTCAAGCCAAGGATATGACGTGCCTGACGGTTCGATTTCATGCTGACTCCTTAATCCTGTGAATGGTTTCAAGGTCAATCCCGGTTTACCGGGCGAAATTTACCCCTTAGCGCAGACAAGACGACTGCCTGCGTGATTGATACTTGACCATTGCGCGCAAAATAGCAACACCAGTCGGCGCTTTCAGGAACTCTCTGACATTTAGCCTCTGTATTTAACCCTTTGTGCGACAAGCGTCACATTGTCAGCTCCATGGGCTAAGCTTGTTGACCAGGCACGCAACGATTGGGGATTCCGCACCGCTCCGCTGGTTCCGGGCCATGAAATTGTCGGCCCCGACGCTGTGAAGCACGTGTTCTATACTTGTTAGTCCAATGGAAAAAGGAGTAAACGATGACAATCCACAAGAAAGGTCAGGCACACTGGGAAGGCGATCTGAAACGCGGTAAAGGCACCGTTTCCACCGAAAGCGGGGCGCTTGAGAAGCAACCGTACGGCTTCAACACCCGTTTCGAAGGCGCAAAAGGCACCAATCCAGAAGAGCTGATTGCTGCGGCGCACGCCTCCTGCTTCTCAATGGCGCTGTCGCTGATGCTGAGCGAAGCCGGATTTACCGCCACCTCGATTGACACCGAAGCCACCGTGTCGCTGGATAAAGTCGACGCTGGGTTTGCGATTACTAAAGTGGCGCTGCAAAGCAAAATTGCGCTCCCGGATATCGACCCAGGCACCTTTGATGAAATTATCCAGAAAGCCAAAGCGGGCTGCCCGGTGTCTCAGGTTCTGAAAGCCGAGATAACCCTCGATTACAAACTCAACTGATCCTTTGAACGCCCGGCGGCGCAAGCTTGCCGGGTCTACAGGATTGTTTTTTTATGCCTGCTCAGGCGACTCAGACTCAGCAAGATAGCCAACCCGGATGCGGCGACAGCGACCCATAAACTCATTCTTACCGCCTGTTCCTCCAGCGCGACGCGGGGTGAGGATGCCATTACCGCCAATAATACTCCCACTAACGCCGCGCCCAGGCATTGCCCGAAGGTACGCATGATCGCCAGCACGCCTGAGGCATACCCGCTGTATTCCCTCGCCACATTCGACAGCATTTCCCGATTATTCGGGCTCTGAAAACAACCGAATCCCACGCCGCACACCAGACTGCGCAAGCCAATATCCCAGGCTGCCGCGTGCGCGGGCAACGTTGCCAGCAATGCCAGCCCAACCACAAACACCAGCAGGCCCATCGAAGAAATCACTGATGGGGCGTATTTATCAGCCAGTCTTCCAGCGTGTGGCGCAATCAGAACAATGCCGAGCGGCCAGGGGGTAAACAACAGCGCTGAGGTAAACGCACTATAGCCGTACACGCTCTGGAAGAGAAATGGCAGGGCGACAAAGGTGATGCCCTGGCTGATAAACGATGCCAGTGAGGTTAACGCCGCGAGGGAAAAGCGTCGGGAACCAAACATCACCGGCGGCAGCAGGGGGTGTTCGGCCTGACGAATGAGCCACACGAAAGCCACGCCGCTCAGCAGCGCCAGTACGCCCCAGCCCATTACCGTGGCGTCTAGCGCATGGCTGGACGCATGCGGATCGGCGAAACCGTTGGCAGCCATAATTAACGCGCCGAGCAGGGTAGCGGAAAGAACTGCGCCGGGCGCATCAAAGCGCTGTCTATTTAGCATCGGTTTTTGCGGAATGGCTTTAATGGCCAGCCCCAGCGCCACCAGGCCTGGCAGGACGTTAATCGCAAACAGCCACTGCCAGCTCAACGTGCCAAGCAGTGTGCCGCCCAGCACAGGAGCAAGGGCGGTACTGGCCGCAATCAGCAGCGCGTTCAGACCAAGAATGCGGCCCAGCAGGCGGCCCGGAAATACCGAGCGTAATATCGCCGGGGCGATGCTCAGCGTGGCAGCCCCGCCGACGCCCTGCAATATCCGCATCACGATCAGCATCTCAGCGGAAGACGACATCGCGCAGCCCAGCGAGGTCAATGTGAACAGGCTCAGGCCGAAAATAAACACCGGGCGAAAGCCAAAGCGGGTCGCCAGCGCGGCGAAAATGGCCAGCGTCATGGCGGCAGACAGCAGATACCCGTTAGCAAACCAGACCGCGAGCGGGGCGGCAACCTGTAGGGATTGTGCCATCTGAGGCAGGGCAATATTGACCATCGACCCGTCGAATACGGCCATCAGAGTGGAGGTCATCACGGCGGCCATCGCCAGAGCGCGTTCACGCCCGGGTAATCCTTCATCTCCGGGTTTATCAGAAAAGAGTTCCATTATTTTTGTCTCGTCAGGGGAAATTTGATGAGGCAACTTTATGCGTAATCGAAAACAGGCGGAAGACGCAGCATTGTTACTGTATAGTTGCATCAAACGCCTTATCTGCGCTTTCAGGGAAATATTTTGATGACCGATCCCGATTTTAATCTGCTGATTGCCCTCGATGCGCTACTGACCGAGGTGAGCGTCGCCGGAGCCGCTCGCCGCCTGAATTTAAGTACCTCAGCAATGAGCCGCACGTTAGGTCGTTTACGCGAAGTCACTGGCGACCCGCTGCTGGTACGCGCCGGACGAGTCATGGTGTTGACGCCCTATGCCCAGGCGAGTCGCGACCGGGCGCGCAACGCGGTGCTGGAGGTAAGGGCGGTCCTGCAACCCTCATCCGTTGAACTGAACCTTGCTCAACTTGAGAGAAGATTCACGTTGCGCACCAACGATGGGTTTGTCGATGCGTTTGGCCCAGCGCTGATTGCCGCCGTGGCGAAGGTCGCGCCGCAGGTGTGTCTGCGCTTTATGCCGAAGCCGGAGAAAAATACCCGCTATCTGCGTGAAGGACTGGTGGATTTAGAGATTGGCGTACAGAGCAATATGGGGCCGGAAATTCGGCTCCAGACCCTGTTTCGCGATCGCTATGTCGGGGTGGTGCGCAAGGACCATCCGCTGGCAGCGGCAGAATCGGTCGAGGTGAAGGACTATCTTCACTGGGGGCATGTGGTGGCTTCCCGGCGCGGTCAACCGCATGGCCCGGTTGATGAAGCCCTGGCCACGTTAGGGCTGACGCGAAAAATTGTCAGTATCGTCCCGGGTTTTCCTTCGGCGCTGGCGGTGGCCCAGGCATCCGATCTTATCGCGCTCATTCCTGCCTCATTTCTTCAGCCGCAACACCACTTGCACACGTTTGAACTGCCGTTTAAAACCCGGCCTATCATCATCTCGCAAATGTGGCACCCGCGTATGGAGGTCGATCCGGCTCATCGCTGGCTGCGACAAACGGTATTGACGGTCTGCCAGCAGCGCTATCCAGGAGAGTTATCAGCCTGATTCGCAAAGTGTCTGGCGTTGTGCCAGGCTCTTTTCATCGCGAAGCGCACGGCTTCGTTTCATCATGATTAAGACGATCCTGCCGTGAAGTTTTTGGTTTTGTGTCGGGATACGTCTACATTAATCGGTTGATAAATTTAAGCATTCAATTATTGCGCTATGAAAGCCAACAGCACGTTCAGGAATAATAATGACATTTAACCGCAATGCCGCGGCTGCGCTTAGCGCGCTATGGCTTTTCAGTTCGTTTGCCTGCGCCGAAGTGGATCTCGGCTCGATGGATATTCTGGCCCGAGACAATCCGAACAGCCCGGTACCCAAGGGTTTTGTCGTCGGTGCCGCCACGCTGGGCGGCCAGGCACGCTATAAAGACCAGGATAACAGCACGTACTTTATTCCCGGCGGGCTTTATTTCGGCGATAACCTGATGTATCTCGGCGATCGTGCACGCTACTACTTCCATCTGGATGATAACGTGGCGCTGTATGGATACGGCCGCTATCGCTTTGGCAATCTTGACCCGGATGACGCGGGTTCGCTGCACGGGATGCATAAGCGTAAAGGTGAACTTGAAGCCGGGGTCGGCGGGACGATCATCACCCCGTATGCGCTGTTTTCCGCCCGTTTTGCCTCGGATGTCACCGGGCGCAGTAACGGCCAGGAATTGCTGCTATGGGCTGATTTCCCGATCGTTCGCGATAATCTGTTGGTCATGCCGGGTATGGGCGTGATGATTCGCAGCGATAAAATGGCGAACTACTATTTTGGCGGCGTCTCGTCAGACGAAGCCACGCCGCAGCGCGAAGCGTGGGACACCGGAACCACGGTCTCTCCGATGGCGGCGGTTATTACCAGCTACCGTTTCAGCCCGCACTGGATGGGGCTGTTCGCCGCTAACTACGAACTGTACGACAAAGACATTGCCGACAGCCCGATAGTGCAGCATAAAGGGGAGTTTTATGTCATTGCCGGGGTGGGCTATACCTGGTAGGGCATAAACACGGGGAGTTTGTTTTGCGGGAGGTGTGAATACCGATGACTGTATTGTTCCCGGAACGTCGTTTCCTGCCGCAGACGATTTGTCTTTGCGCCGCGTTTTACGTCGCCTGTAGCGATGCCGCGGCGGACGGGAGCCGTATCAAACAGCGTGCGGATGCGGTTCTCTCCTTAATGAGCTATTCGGTATTCCCCGACGTCACCGCCAGCGACCTGAATATTAATAACGGCAGCGGCGAGAGTAACGACCTGTCGATGACGCAGTTCGGCGGCGGGGCGACGCTCAGCGACAGCGTTCCGATTTATCTCGAAGGCGCGATGGGCTACAGCCGCTACGATCCGCATTTTGTCTTTTCTAATGGCACCGAAACCCGAAGCATTCCCACCAAATGGAACAGTCTGACCGCCACTGGCGGCATCGGCTGGGATTTTAAACTGCATACCGATCGCTGGGGCGGAAATCTGGTGCTGCGCCCGATAGCCAATTTTATGCTCGGGACAATGGCCAGCGATGTACGGATTGGCAGCTTTGTGGTTGAGCAACGCCGCGATGCCGATTTCAAGTTCCTGGATGGCGGCAGGCTCAACGCCTACGGGCTGGGCGGGTCACTGATGCTGGACTATGAGCTGATTTCCACCCCGCAGGATATTGACGTCGAGCTGCGCTATTCAGCGATGAATCTGCAGACGTTTGGCAGCACCTCAGAGGGGGTAAAGGGCGAGGCAAATGCTGAAAACCTCGGCCTTTACCTGCGTCGTCGTGCGCCTTTGTTTGACTGGACGCTGCTGCAAAGCCCGGTGCGCTACGTACTGGAAGGCGCGCATACCGCATATCTCGGCGAACAGCGCGGCCAACTGGGCTTCAATAGCCTGAGCTCCGTCGGGCTGGGCCTGGAACTCGACAGCAGTAAATATCCAGTGTTTATCACCCGCACCCGGCTGGTGGCGCGTTATATGTTCGGCGAAAACACCAGCGGGTACGGCATCGGCCTGGCGATGAGTTTCTGATTTTTTTCAGCAATATTTCATGCCCCGGATAACGCCAATCAACTGCCCCAACGGTTTCGCAGGTAGTTCACCGCCTGCTGCGTCTGTGGCTGATTCAGGTTATTTTCACGGAACAGAATGGTGCCCTGAATTTCCGGTAGCGAGTCATTTAAATCGAGCTGCTTTTTCAGTTCCGGCACGCCGCCCTGAACGGTCCAGTCGGGCTCATTACGCGACGGCTCACCCACCTTATACAGCGCCACGCCGATATACAGCCGCGTATGCGTCGGTTTCACCACGTTTGCCCACCATTTTGCCAGCACATCATAGCGGGCGGCATCCCGGGCGAATGGCCAGTAAACCTGCGGCGCAATGTAATCGAGTAACCCTTTTTGCACCCACAGGCGGGTGTCAGCATAAGATTCGTCATAGGCGGCAGCACCTCGGGTGTCTGAGCCTGACGGATCGTGCGACCGGTTACGCCACACGCCCGCCGGACTGACGCCAAACTGCACGTTCGGATTTAGCTGTTTAATGGTGCGCGAGACTTGAGTAATCAACTGCTCGGTATTATGGCGTCGCCAGTCAGCTTTCGACGCAAACCCCTGGCCGTAGGTGCGGAACGTCTGGCTGTCATTCAGGGTGGAGCCGGGCGTTTCGGTATAGAAATAGTCGTCGAACTGCACGCCGTCGACCGGATAACGCGCTACCACTTCCGCGACGATACTGGTGATCCAGTCTCGTGCTTCCGGCAGACCCGGGTCGAGCACGTAGCGGTCGCTGGAAACACGGATCCAGTCGCGATGCGCGACATACACACTGGACGGATGCAGGGATTGGGTACGATTCAGTTCGGCCACCGTACTCGGTTTGATATTGGTGGTGACGCGATACGGGTTAAACCAGGCGTGGACTTTCATTCCACGTTTATGGGCTTCATCGAGCATAAACTGCAGCGGATCGTAGCCCGGATCTTCGCCCACTTTTCCGGTCAGCATATCGGACCATGGCAAAATTTTTGACGGCCAAAGGGCAGTGCCATCCGGTTTAACCTGGAAGAAGACGGTATTCACACCCAGGCGTTGCAGGTTATCCAGCTTATCGGTCAGCGCTTTCTTTTGCAGGCTGGCACGGGTAGCAGGATTGCTGACGTTAACCGAAGAGACCGGCGGCCAGTCGAGGCGCGACACGGTGGTAAGCCACACGCCGCGTACCGGGCGGTTATCATCCGGTTTATTCGGCAGTGGATGTTTTGCTACCGGCGGCAGCGGGGTCACGAGCGACTTAGGTGGTTTTGAGCCACAGCTGGCGAGCAGCAGCGCACTGGCAATCAGGGCGCTGGTCCAGGTCACTCGGGCAATCATGGGGTGGATTCGTGAGCTGATAATCATATCCCTGTCTTATTCAGGCCTTCACATTAGCGAAACTCATTCTCGTATGATTCGCCAGGGGGAGCAACCGGGAAAGCGGGTCGCCGCATCAAAAGGCATTCAGGGTTTAAGTTTGTTCCGAAGGCGCAGCGGTCTGCGGGTAGTTTGGGTTATTATTCAACCAGTTCAATGCCATAGCGCGCTGTTCGTCGGTGATCACGCCGTCGGGTTTGCCGTCGATCCCGTAGCGCTGGCTTTCACTGGCGAGCGCCAGCTGATAGGGAATGGTGCGGGTATAACGCTTCAGGGCTTTGCCAATTTCAACCCCCGGGAAATCAATGTCGCGCCTCGCAGCATCGGCAATCAGATCCTTCATGATGCCGACTTTAAGCGGCCTGGGCGGTTGCTGCGCAAAGAGCAACGGCCAACTCTCACGCAGCATAACGGCGCGTTGGTTTTTATCCACTGTGGTGCCCCATCGGTATTGGTCTTTTCGATGAGTATAAAACAAAGCGGTAACTGGTGTAGTGGACGGGCAGGGGCAAATATTGGGGGGTATTCAGGCTATTGATTATGCTGGATAGACAGCAGCAGCGTATTTTACGAATGTTGCAGAAGGCTTTTACAGCCAGTATGGTGTGCGCAATTTCACAGATATCGCAGGAAAAATCATGACCACTCAGCCCTCAAAAGATCCACTCCACGGCGTCACTCTCGAAGCCTTGTTGACTGCGCTGGTGGCCAAATACGGCTGGGTGGGGCTGGCGAAGCACGTCAAGATTAACTGTTTCAAAAGCGATCCGAGTATTAAGTCGAGCCTCAAGTTCCTGCGCCGTACCCCGTGGGCACGCAAAGAGGTTGAAGATTTGTACATTGATTCACTGGAAGACATAGAGCAAGCCGACGCCGCCGACAATCCGTGGGCCAACTGGCAGGGCAAAAAGAGCGAGGATTAAGTCCCGCTCTTTCGGCCTTACCGTTTTACCTTTGTGTAATCTCAACCCTATGGCTTTGCCCGTCATCGACTAACGGAATTCTGTCATCCGGCAGCGTCACACCGTCGAGCATTACCCTGTAGTCTTCATTGCCACGCGTGACGCTTATCTGATACTGGCTGCTGCCGTTTTGCCAGCTAAGGTTGATTGCAGGCCAAGCGTCTGGCAGTTGAGCATGTACCGAGAAAGTGACGCCGTAACGTTTTATCCCCAGCAGTTCCTCTGTCAGCAGGCGATAGGCCCAGCCTGCCGATCCGGTATACCAGCTCCAGCCCGCACGCCCGGTATGCGGCTCAACGCTGTAAACGTCCGCACTCATCACATAAGGTTCGGCTTTATAACGCTCAATATCCTCCGCGTTCAGGCCATGGTTAATCGGATTGATCCGCGCCCATAGCTGCCAGGCGCGTTCGGTATTGCCCATCCGGGCAAAGGCCATTACTGCCCAGATTGCGCCGTGGGTATACTGCCCGCCGTTTTCACGCACGCCCGGCAGATACCCCTGAATGTAGCCGGGGTTCGGCCCATGCCCATCGAACGGCGGGGTGAGTAGCTTAATCAGCCCAGCCTCGTCATCCACCAGATAGTTATCCAGCGATTGCATCGCCTGGCGGCTGCGTTCCGGGCTAGCCGCTGCGGAAAGCACCGACCAGCTCTGGGCTATCGCATCAATGCGACACTCCTGTGAGGCGTGTGACCCCAGCGCGCTGCCATCGTCAAAATAGCCGCGACGATACCATTCGCCGTCCCAGGCTGACGCTTCAAGGTTTTTGCCTAAACGCGCCGCCTCGGTGCGGCAGCGTTCGGCCATGCTGCTGTCCGGGCGCTGTTCGGCCAGTCCGGCGAAGCGGTTTAAAACGTCATACAGGAAGAAGCCGAGCCATACGCTTTCACCTTTGCCGTCGATCCCGACCCGGTTCATGCCGTCGTTCCAGTCACCCGCTCCCATCAGCGGCAGGCCATGCTGACCAAAGCGCAGACCGTGCTCAATGGCCTTGACGCAGTGTTGCCACAGCGTTTCTTCAAGACTGCTGATCACCGGTTGGTCATACACTGATTCTTCGCCTGGCTGCAGGGGGCGTCCCTCCAGCCAGGAGATGCGCTGATCGATCACCCCGATATCGCCGGTCGTTTCCACATAGTGGCAGACGGCCAGCGGCAGCCAGAGATAATCATCCGAGCAGCGGGTGCGCACCCCGTTGCCATGCGGGGGATGCCACCAGTGCTGCACATCGCCTTCGATAAACTGCCGTGAGGCGCAAAGCACGATTTGTTCCCGCAGGCGCTCCGGTGCCGCGTGGCTGAGGGCGAGGGTGTCCTGCAACTGATCGCGGAAACCAAACGCGCCGCCGGACTGGTAGTAGCCGCTGCGCGCCATCAAACGGCAGGCGATGGTTTGGTACAGCAGCCAGCCGTTAACCAGCAAATTCACGCTGGTATCCGGGGTATTAACGACCAGCTTATCCAGCAGGTTGTGCCAGTATTGATGCACATGGTTCAGCGCTTCCCGGGCCGCGTCTTCATTCAAATAGCGGTTGAGCAACGTGTGAGCCTGCGCCTGATCGTCCCCGACGCCGAGGACAAAAATGAAGGTCTTCTGGTCGCCGTCTATCAGCGTTGCTGCAGACTGCACCGCACCACAGGGATCAAGCCCGGCCCCGGTTTTGTTCGATAGCCAGCGTAAGTTCATCGCCGCTGGTTTGGCTGGCGTGCCGTTGCGGCCAATAAACTCACGGCGATCGCCGGTCATTGAACAGTGGACGCCGCTCACGGCTAAAAAGGCTGTCCGACCGCCGCCGTCTGCACCGTAAAAGTTATTTGCCATCACGCCACAGCCACCGTTCACGCTGGCCTCACGGGTGACGACGTGCAGGGCGGAATGCGCGCGTGACGCCCCGAGCGTCCATTCCACAAACCCGGTGACCGACAGCTTACGCGGCCGCCCGGAGTTGTTGCTCAGCGTCAGAATCGCCAGCTTAACCGGGTCCTGTTCGGCCACCAGGATGGTCAGCTCGCTGTCGATGCCGTTCTCACGGTGGGCAAATACGCTGTAGCCAAAGCCGTGACGGGTGAGGTAATCCCCTTCGCCACGCACAGGAAGGGTGGTTGGGGACCAGTACGCGCCGCTCTCTTCGTCGCGCAGATAAAACGCTTCGCCGCTGCGATCGCTAACCGGATCGTTTTCCCACGGCGTAAGCCGATATTCATGGGCGTTCTCATACCAGCTGTAGGCCTGACCCGCCTCGGACAGCACGCTGCCGAAATGAGGATTAGCCAGCACGTTTGACCACGGGGCTGGCGTGGGTTCGTTTTCCCGCAGCACAATCTGGTATTCTCGCCCATCTTCAGAAAAGCCTCCGTGACCGTTGAAATGCAGCAGTTGACGGGTGTCCGGCGACCACGGAATATGCAGATTGTCACCCGGGCCCGCGTGCGGCACGAACGGTCTCGGGAGCGCTTTCAGAGTATGAATGCGCTGATCGAGCTGCTCGTTCAGGCCGCCTGAGCGATCATCGAGGTACAGGTGCGCCACGCTCATTAACAGCAGTTTGTCTTCGGCGGAAAGATGCTCGCCGTTACGCACAAAAATGCCGCCGGATTTATCTAACTGGCTGGCTTCCGACCCGGCGTATATCAAATCCATGATCATATTTTGCAGCCCTTGCTGATAGCCGCCGGGGCTGTTGTTAAGGATAACTAAATCCACCGCCAACCCTTTCAGCCGCCAGTAGCGGTGCGCCTGAATCAGGGTGGTGACTGAAAGGATGCTTTCCTCGCTGGTGATGGTGAGCAGCACAATCGGCAGATCGCCGGAAATCGCCCAGCCCCACAGGCCAGATTGTCCCCGGCGATTGCGGCTGATATCGCGACCGTCGGCACGCAGCTCCTGACACGGATAGAGAATGGCGCTGGCGAGGCGGTTAAACAGCGCGGCGTCATCTTCATTGGCGTTGATTTGGCGTAACACCACCAGGCTGTGCGACCAGGCCAGTTCAAAGACCCGATCGGCAATCGGATGGTCACGGTATTTTTCCAGCAGGCCCAGGCTTTGCTGACGGTTTTCACACACGCCATACACGATATCCAGCGTCACCGGCAGGCCCGGTTGCAGGGTGAGGGTCTGGCGAATGGCCAGCATCGGATCCAGCACCGAACCGGAGGTATTACTGAGCGGGCCGCTTTGATGAGCCGCCAGCGCATCCGCCGGGCCTCTGCCACGTCCGAGGAAGGCTGCCCGGTCGGTTTCAAATGATACGTCGCTTTGCTTATCGCCATGCACCACCATCATGTGCAACAGCCAGGGCGTTTTTTCGTCCGGCGCGCGCGGGCGACGGTGACACAGAATCGCATTCTGCGCGGCAATCAGTTCCGTCTGGATAAACAAGTTACTGAATGCCGGATGCGCTTCGTCGCTGGCGGCAGGGGCCAGCACCACTTCGGCGTAGGTGGTCAGGTCGATGGTGCGCGGCTGGCGGCCCCGGTGCAGCAGGGTGACGCGACGCAGTTCGATGTCATCTTCGGGTGAAACCACAACCTTGGTTTTGACGCTCAACGTACCAAGTGAGCGTCGGTATTCCGCGCCCGAGTCGGTAAATATCACTTCATCATTGCTGTCTGCCTCGCCGATGGGCTGCCAGGTATTGCTCCACAGTTCGCCGGTTTGGGCATCGCGGATATAACAGAATGCGCCCCAGTTATCGCGGGTAGTGTCGCTGTGCCAGCGGGTGAGAGCCAGATCGTTCCAGCGGCTGTAACTCCCGCCGGTGTGGGTCATCATCAGATGGTAATGACTGTTGGACAGGAGCTGAACTTCCGGCACCGGGCTGTCTGCATCGGTGAAAACACGCGGTTCATAGCGCACCGGTTTTACCCGACCTTCATGCGATTCAAAATGGCGCCGCGGGCTGTAGAGATCGACCTCGTCCGGCACCCGTTCCTGTAACAGCAGGCTCGCCGACTGGAAGGCGGTGCTGGCCATAAACCGGTCGGTCATTGGGGCATTGAGCAACACATGGGCCAGCGCCTGAAACGCCATACCCTGGTGATGCGCCATCCACGATTGCACCACGGCATACAGTTGCCCGGTGGCCAGTCGCGACGGGGTGTAGTCCAGCGCTTCGTAAAAACCAAACTCACCGCGCGCGCCGATTTTTTCCAGCCGGGCCAGGTTTTCACAGGCCTTTTGTGGCGAGATCATCAGCGCCAGCAGGGTGGCGTACGGCGCGACGACCATATCATCTGCCAGCCCACGACGCAGCCCGAGACCGGGTACGCCAAAGGCTTGATACTGGTAATTTTGCTGCACGTCAAACGCGTAGTAGCCGGATTCCGACACCCCCCACGGCACGCCGCGCTCTTTGCCCCAGTCTATCTGGCGCATCACCGAGGACTGACTCATTTCATCCAGCAGACTGCCGGGCCAGGTGGGCATCACCAGGTTCGGCATCAGATATTCAAACATCGATCCGCTCCAGGACATCAGTGCGGTTTCGTTATCAATCGTCGTGAACAGTCTCCCCAGCGCGTACCAGCTTTTCAGTGGCAGCTGATTAGTGGCAATCGCGAGGAAACTGGTCAGACGAATTTCGGAGGGCAGCAGGTCGTAATGACTCTTGTCCGGCATGTTGCTGTCGCAGTTATAGCCGATGCTCAACAGGCTGGTGACCTCGCTGTACAGGAAGGTGAAATCCATCTGCGCGTGATCGTTCAGCCGCTGCTCAAGCTCGGTGATGATGTCGAGCCGCATCCGTGCCAGAGAGATAGAGGCGGCACACGGCGTGCCTGCGCCGGTGTGTTTGGCCTGCGCAAGCTCGCTCAATGTTGGCAAGGCGGGCGCGTCCCAGGCGTCGGTTATCCAGCTCAGCAGGTGCGTCCATTCATGGCACATCAGCACCAGTTGATGCTGGAGATGTTCTATCCAGCGCACGACCAGTCGGTTTTCATGGTTGCACTGCGCATACAGGTGGTTGCTCTGGGTGCGCATCCATTTCAGCTCGGTGAACAAGAGTGCGGGCGGCAAATGGGCGGCACTGCGGCAATGTTGGCGCATCAGGCGCAGCCCGGTAGGCGCATGTTGTCCCCAGTGTTTTTCCAGAATACTCAGGGTATCGTCCAGCCCGGCCAGCAGCTGGGTGCCGTTCAGCACCGGCTGGGTGCGCATCGCCGTCAGCCCTTCGCGCAGGGTCAACAAATGACCGGCCATATTGCCGCTGTCGACGCTGGAGACATAGCGCGGGCTCAGCGGAGCAAGCGTGCGGGTGTCGTACCAGTTATACAAATGGCCCCGGTAATGCTCCATTTTATCGAGCGAATCCAGGGTCAGGGTGATGCGTTGCAAGACTTCACCCATTGGCAGATAGCCAAAATCCCAGGCGGTCAGATTGGCCATCAGCGACAGGCCAATGTTGGTTGGAGAGGTGCGGTGCGCGATGGTCGGCTGTGGAATTTCCTGATAGTTATCCGGCGGCAGCCAGTTCTCTTTGGCGCTGGCAAAGGTTTCAAAGAAGGCCCAGATTTCGCGACTGGTCTGGCGCAACAGCTGTTTTTGCTCTTTGTTCGGCGAAAAGGTTTTCCGCACCGGTTGACGGCTCAGCCAGCTCAACAGCAGTGGGGCCAGACACCAGAGAATGCCAATCGGTAAAGCGACGGTCGAGAACCAGGGCGCGACGTGCGCAGTAGATACCGTGATCGCCACTCCGCAGACCACGTTCAGCCACATCGCGCGGTAAAAGCGGATTGGGGAGACTTTGGCCTGCTCATTATCCGGGCTAAAGCTGACCCACTGACTGAGGTTGCGCTGGCTGAAGCCGAGTCGCCACAGCGTCACGCCAATGGCGTATAGCGAATACCCGGCCTCATGGGGCAGGGTGATAAAGTTCAGTCCGACGCGGGTGAGCCGCTTCAGCGCGCCGGACATCACCAGAAGCAGATGCTGCATTAAAGGGCGGCGCGCAGGCTTGCGCAGCAGATCGTGGGCGACCGCCAGTCCGGTCGGCAGCAGCCACACTACCGCCAGCACGCCCAGCCAGTAGAGTGGATTCGGCACCCACAGCAGGGTACAAAACAGCAGTGCCAGCAGCGAAGGCGGCACCAGGCTGCGGCGCAGGTTATCCAACAGTTTCCAGTAAGAAAGGGCCGATAGCGGGTTTTTATCGCGGCTGCCATCGGCTTTACGCACCCGGGGTTTAAGCCAGTTGAGCAGTTGCCAGTCGCCACGGATCCAGCGGGTGCGTCGCGCCACATCTGACAGATAATTATTCGGATACTGCTCGTAGAGTAACACCTCGCTCAACAGCCCGGAGCGGGCGTAACAGCCTTCGAGTAAATCATGGCTGAGCACCAGATTTTCAGGGCAGGTATTGGCGGTGGCCTGCACAAACACATCCACATCGTAGATGCCTTTCCCGACGAACGATCCTTCGCCGAACAAATCCTGATAGATATCGGACGACATCATCGAGTAGGGATTATTCCCCGGCACGCTGCTGCGCAGGGCGGCATAGCGGCCTTGCCCGTTGCGCGGCATCTCCTCTGCAAGCCCAGGCTGCAATATGCCGTAGCCTTTCACCACCCGCTGTCGAGCGGGATCGTATTCGGGGCGGTTAAGCGGGTGCGCCATCGTGGCGACCAGCTTGTGCGCCGTCTCGCGCGGCAGGACGGTATCGCTGTCGAGCGTAATCACATATTTGATCTGCTCCGGCAGTTGGTCAGCAGGCACGCCTTCCACGCTGGAAAACTGCGCCGAGGGCTGGCGTAACCAGCTGTTCAACAGCGCCAGTTTGCCGCGTTTGCGTTCGTACCCCATCCATACGCCCTGCGGCGGGTTCCATTCCGGGGCGCGATGCAGCAGATAAAAGCGAGGTCGGCTCGCCGGGTAGCGACGGTTAAGTGCCTGGGTTTGCGAGACGGCCTGATCGAGCAGGGCGCTGCTACCAGCACAGTTTTGGCTGGCGGAATCAGTCAGGTCGGTCAACAGTGCGAATCGCAGGTGTTCATGCTGATTGCCGAGCCAGCAGACTTCAAGGCTGGTCAGCAGCTTGCTGATACCTTCGCTGCTGGTGAGCAGGCAGGGGATCACCACCATCGTGGCGAACTCCGCCGGGATCCCAGCGGAAAAATCCATCCGCGGCAGAGGGCGCGGTCGGCGAAAGCGGGTTGTCATTTCACTCAGCAGGTCACTTACCAGTTGACCCACCGTCATAATCAGCGGCAGCGCCAGCACAATAAGCAGGGCGTTCATGCCGGACAGGACGGTTTGGTGCAAGATCCCGGCGGTTATCGCGGTAGTCAACAGACTCAGGCTGCCGAGCCAGGAAAGCAGGGGGATTTGGTTAAAACTGTGGCGCAGGCGTATGAAGTGCGAGGTGTCCGCCGCCAGGGCGATTTCCAGCTGTTGACGGCCGTCACCCATCAGCCAGAAGCCAATATGTTGGGCGGGCGTATCGGCTGCGCTTTGTTCGGCGAGGCTGAGCACATGTTGGGCCACGGCGGGTTCGGTGAAACGACTGCCTCTGGCGAGGATTTCTATTACATGGCGGTAATGGTCGCGGGTATCAAAATGCATCAGCGGATAAGTTCCCGCCGGATCAAGGCGCAACGTCTGTTCGACCACGCTCATCGCTTCCGCAAAATCAGCCCAGTTGGTTTCACTGAGCAGGCGTAAACCGGCGATGCTATTACTCACTGACAGCTGACTGGCGGCCAGCTGTTGATTAAAGCGATGAATGAGGGCCTCAGTGGTGACGCCCTGTTCCGCCAGACGCTGCTCAATCCAGGTGAGCGGGAGCGCCAGCATATTGCTGCGACCCTGTAGACGACGCACCATTTCAGCGACAAAAGCGCTGCTAAGCGGCGGCTGCGATCGTGCCATGTCGGCAATCACCATAATGACATCCGCAGGGGCATTTTCCGCACATTCGAAAATGCGCGTCACCCAGCTGTCGGCCAGATTACGTTCCTGCTGGGCCTTTACCACGTCAATGCTAACCCGGCGCAGGTTCTCAATGAGTGCCAGCCGCATCATGCCGGGTAATGCCCAAACCTCGCCTAAGGTTAGCGGGGTTTGCAGCTGATAGGCGCTGATGTAGCTGGTCAGGCTGGCGGCATCCCAGCGACCGTCTCCGTGGGCGATAGCTTCCGCCGCGATATCATAAATGCGCGGACAGTGATGAGGTGACGCGAGTGCAGGCAGGCCTTTACCGAAGTTTTTTGGCAGGTGCTGGCGCACGATGCGGATCTGCTCTTCAATCAGGTAGTAATTATCCAGCAACCATTCCCCGGCGGGCATTATGCTGGCCTTTTTCCCGGCATTCAGCACGTAGCAGTTTTCTGTGATAACGGTTTCGTTGTCGCTCAGGCGCTTGAGCAGGTAATAAGGCAATTTAGCAGGGGATAATTTATGCGAACCGGCGAGTTTTTTGCCAAAACGTTCCATCTGGGCTGAGGAAAAGAGTTCAGCGCGTAGGCTTGTTTCTCCGGCAGGATCGTTTGCCGGGAACGGGACGAGATCGGGTGCATTGACCAGGGGCAAGGAGCGGCTCAACCACTCCTTCGGATTCATTTTCATAGGCTTGCTCTGATGCGACGTGAACGCGCAGGAGCAGTTGCGAAATCAGTTCAGAAACGTTCTCTCAGGATGGGCGTGAGGCATCGGGGATTTAACAGCTGCCGGATTAACTCTTAAGTATAGAACATGGGCGTGGAGCTGCCGCGCTCGTCAGGGATTAGCGCGAGGCGACAAACAGGGATTTACATCCAGGGCACAGCATGGCCTGCTTGAGGCGGATTTTTGAGGCCGGTTGTGTTGATTTCAGCCCGCAATTGGGGCAGGTGATGGTGGTGGTTGACGCACCACCCATGAGCTTCATTGCGTAATTGAGAAAAGACATGATGCTTAACCTTCCAATGAACGGGCCTCACCATAGCACGTGCCGCTGAAAGAGTATCTAGCTAAATCATGTCAAATAAACGTCAGGTCCAACTGATTGAGCTCGGAATTCAACGCGCGGTGATAGTGAATATAGCATTCAAATTTCATCCTCAGTTCCACCGGTGGAGTTAAAGACTTTAAGGCAAACAGCTTTTTCAACGGTGCAACGAATATTTCAGGAATGACCATGATCGCGTCGCTGTTGGCACATAACCAGGCCATGGTCAGTAAATTTGGGCTTTCCCAGGAAATCTTCCGATTCAGAAACAGCTCATCTGCAAATTTAATTTCATCAATCATGCTGGTAATGCTGCCTAAATCCCGACGCCAGCGCAAGTGTGTATTATTTTCCCAGTCATTTAGGGTAAAGCTATCTTTGATATTTGAGTGATTTTCACGGACCAAAATGGTGGTGTCGGATTGTAGGTAACGTTTAGATGTAATAGAAATGTCATCGGGCAGTTTTCCACCGATGTCAATATCCACTTCTCGCAGTTTCAGCTTGCGTAATCGTTCTTCCTCGTTCTCATCCATGGTCTGGAAATGGAATAAAGTATTCCCTTCCATCGCTTGAACTGAATTGGTCAGCAATAGTTCAATCAAAGAATAGGTGGCGACGTGAAATTTTCGTTTAGTACTATTCAGCGACATTATCTCACGATAACGCTGCTGTAATGCGAGAGATGTTTCATTAGGTTTTAAACCTAATTTGGTCCGAGTGAAAATATCTGTGCCGAGATAATCCCTAAGGCCTTTTATGGTGTAACTTATCGCCGAGGTAGAGATATTCAGACGTCTCGCGGCTTCGGTTGCACTTTCACATTCAATGACTTCATTGATGATCTTTAACTTTTGTAGACTGATTTTATTCATTTTAATATCTAGGGTTGTATTCATGGTGACTGACTGATAATGGTTGACTTGACGGAGCGAATGATCGCATCAATCGACCGGGTCATCAGGGCGTTTTCGGACACGCGGTTATTGAAATGGATGTAGCAATCATGTTTCATATGCAGCTCAGCAGGAAGTTGAAGGGATTTTACCGGAAATGTCCTGGTAAATAAGGGAGTAAAAACATCGGGGATCAGCATAATACACTCACTGCGCGAGCAAAATTCCACCATATTAATTATGCTGCTAGAGACAACCGCAATCTCGCGTTCCTGAATGTATTTTATAACCTCGGCCGACACATTCATGCTTTCGCAATAATAGTCACCCAGCGAGGACCATAAAGCATGTTTTAGTTGATACATATCTTTAAGGGTCAACACATCCGGGAGATCGTGATTGTTAATTCCAGCAAGGATGGAAATATCCGAGGTAAATAGTTTTAATTTACTCACCGCTGAGTCTTGCGGCAATTCAGAGCCGATATCAATATACGCACTTTTGTTGATCAAGTTATCCAGACGTTCGCTAGCATTAGTTGTATAAGGCAAAAAAACATAACGGTCATGGTGCGACTTTTGTTCCAAATTGGCTATTGAGGTTGATAGCAACATTTCAATAGGTGAATATGTCAGTATGGTTAACTCGGTAGAAGTCTGATGATTATCTAATGTGTCACATTCAAAGTCAGCAGCGAAATGTTTTTGATACCGCTGGCTGAGTTCATACGCCGTACTATTGGGTTTCATTCCCGTCCGGGTACGAATAAATAGATGCTCACCAGTAATCTCCCTGAGCTTTTTCAATGAGTAACTGATTGCCGCTGGACTTAAATTAAGTATCTTGGCTGTTGTTTTGACACTACCACATATCACCAGGGTATTGATGATTTTTAATAACTTTAACTCTATTGTGTGTGACATTACGTAACACTCCAGTAAGGCATGGAATTATTTTTATAAGTTATTTGGCAAAGTGAAAGTTTCTATTTGGAAGATCAAACAACCACAATGCCAGAAGGAATGTAAGGTTTTAAGACTTTTCAGACAATACTGAAAACTTTGTAGCAGTGAGGTTTGTCGGGGCGATGATAGCGCAACAAACTGTTTTGTAAGGCTTTATGTTTGTTATTTAATTTCTTTAAAAAGTAAAAAAGACATATTGAGTTTCATTCGAAAGCCATCTGATCGAAGTTTTCGTCTCCGGCGGAGATGATATTCGATATCATCTCTGGCTAGATCATCAAATTGGTCATTTAATACAGCGATTGTGTCTATACTACCGTCACTGATATGGGCAGGGTAATTTGAAATGAGTGTAGAATTGGATGTCAAAGTACTCAGGGCTATTGATACATTGAGTACTGCTGGTAGTGTCACCAAAGCGGCGGAAATGCTTCAGGTGACGCCTGGTGCGGTAACTTATCTCATCAATAAAGCACGAAAAGCGACCGGTTCGGCGCTGTTTTTTCGTACTAAGGAAGGGATGAAACCGAATACACTGGCGACAGAACTTAGCCAGCGTTACCAGAACATGATAGAGGCGTTTCCTCCTGATGACACAGGAGCCGCAAACCATCAGCGATCGTTTATTATCAGTACCTATACGCTTATAGAGTTTCTTCTTGCTTTGGCATGGGGACCTACGTCTGAGGACGAGGCCGAATTGCGCTACGTTACGAGCGATCAGGATAAGTCTCGTCGGCTGGCAGCGCTGAGAAATAAAGAAGTCGATATTGATCTGGGTTCCAGGCTGCAGATTGATAGTTCGATCATTCAAGTAAAACTGTTTACAGCTGAAGTGGGGATGATCGCCCGCAAGGATCATCCAACGATTGGTGAGAGGTTCACCATAGAGGACTGGCATGAAAATAGACATGCGCTGTGGTCGCGAGGGATGTATTTTTTCAGTGATGATATTGAGCAGACGCAGGATTTCCACAATCTCTTCGAACAACAAAACCCAGCATGTGTTTCCAGTAGCTCTCTGAATGCCGTGATGCTATGCGCCTATTCCGATTGTGTCACCCGAATGCCCAAAAACCTGGGTAGCAAACTGGAGTCCATTCTGCCGGTGAAGCAGCACAGCTTGCCAGACAATTTGCATCTGACCTATGAATGCTATTTGCATTATCACCACTCTTTTATCAACGATCCGCACTTCCAGCAGGTGATAAGGAAGATCAAGAGTTTGCTCTGAGGCTGTTAACCTAATCCACTCCAGCTTAGCAATCCAGCGCTCACATTGACCGATAGGCCCAAAATGATTAACAGGCGTTGCAACGTGCTAAATAGGCGGGAATGGTAAAGTAACAGAGAACGCCTGCGAGGATGGAAATCAGCCGCAGACGAGTGAACAGGTGAGGTCTTAAATAGATCAGGGGCGCATATACGCCCCTGATCTCACTCACTCAAATAATCGGCGGTGCAGTGCCGCAACCGCGTCGTTAGCGGCATCGTCTGGCAGCAGGAAACAGAGATTATCATTGGATGCGCCATGGCAAATCATGCGCACGCAATGCGCATCCAACTCCACGAAGGTATCGCGGCAGACGCCCGCGCTACGATGAAGTTGATTGCCAATCAGCGTCACCAGCGCCAGCCCGGTTTCAATCTCGACGCGGCAATGCGCTGAGAGGGCGGTGAGTAGCGCGGTAGTCAGGGTGTTATCTTCGCCAGAAGTTGAACTCGTGGCGTTCAGGGCCAGCGCTATCCCTTTCTCCGAGGTCGTAACCAAATCCACATCTACCTGATGTTCTGCCAGGATCGCGAACGTTTCGGCAAAAAATGCGTATGCCGGTTGCGCATTAAGGCTATGTAATCTCAGCAGGGTTTGCTTGCGTCGAACGGCAATGGCACGGTAAAGCGGCGGATTCTCCGTCTCGCGGCGAACCAGCGTGCCACCGGCAGAGATGTTTTTACTGGAACCGACAAACACCGGGATATTTTTGCGCATTGCCGGTAACAGCGTCGCTGGATGGAGCACTTTTGCACCAAAAGCAGCCATATCGCTGGCTTCGGAGAAGGAGATATGGTCGATACGCTGGGCCTGCGCCACAATGCGCGGATCGGTGGTGTAGATGCCGGCCACATCCGTCCAGATATCCACCCGGGCGGCGTGTAATGCTTCCCCCAACAGGGACGCGGTGTAGTCGCTCCCGCCTCGTCCCAGGGTCGTGGTATGCCCGGCGTCATCACTGCCGATAAAACCCTGGGTTATCACAATCGCCTGTTCAATTCGCGGCCGCAGATGGGCTTCAGCGTGTTTTTCTACAAGGCTGATATTGGGTTCAGCGCAGCCGTACAGGTTGTTGGTTCGAATGACTTTCCGCGCATCAAACCATTCAGCCTGTGCTTCACGTTCACGAAGCACTTCAGCAAATAACAGGCTCGACATCAGCTCGCCATGGCTAACCAGTTCATCGCTCAACGCAGGGGAAGGCGCTTCCCACGCTGTTTCAGAAAGACGTGTTATGTTTTCAAGGAGTTGGTCGATTTCCTTGCCAATGATCGATGGCGATTTAAGGCGGGAAATAATGTTGTGCTGGATAGCGCGGAGGGTATCAATTTTATCCATACGATCGCGACTTTCCAGCCCTTCAGAAAGTTCGACTAATAGATTTGTGACCCCTGCGGAGGCAGATAAAACGACCAAGCGAACGTGGTCATCTGCAAGAACTATACTGGCACTGCGATTCATTGAATCGAAATCAGCAACGCTGGTACCGCCAAATTTGGCAACGACGAATTGTGGATAAACGCGAGTCATAACAATCTCATATCAGGGCGCCATATAAAGATGGCAAGAAAATTTTCATTCTCGGCATAAGGGAAGCACGCTTCGCCTTACGAAATGTCCGCCCGCGAACATTTCTGATGACAACCCAGGAATGCATCCTGTTGTCGATAACATGTATTGCCTCTTACGCGTTACCGGTGCGCTTATTTACACGTAGCGTAAAAAAGCGCGCCATAGTAAGTGATTTATCAGGAGGGGTCGATGTTTTTATTACATTTAGAAATAAACTAGTAAAAAAGAATGCCTTGAAGAGTAAGGCCCAAGACATTAAACAGTAAAATTGTGTTGCGAAAGCGTAAAACCATGTCAATTCGATGGGTTTCATGACGTTGTATACTGCCTGTTTATCCATTTATCCTTAAACTAAATGGGCAATGCATTTTCTTGTTATGCTTTGATTTTAAAGGGTATTTCACACATAAAAATAAATGATTGAGTCCTTTCTTAAAACGGCATATATTAGCCGCGTTTTTTACAGGCCAGTCCCTTAACCTTTATTCAACCCGGCGTTAATAATACCCGAGGTTGTAGGAGTGATATGATGACGGATAAAGTCCGTATTGATACTTTAAGTGCTAATTCATTACCACAAAGCAATGATACCTTTTTAGCGAGACAAGCTGAGTTTGAATCTAACGTCAGAAGCTATCCCCGTAAACTGCCATTGGCAATAGCCAAAGCGCAGGGTGTATGGATAACTGACGTTGAAAATAATCAATATCTTGATTGTCTGGCAGGCGCCGGAACCTTGGCGCTGGGTCATAATCATCCTGACGTGCTTCAAAGCATTCAAAGTGTCATCAGCAGCGGCTTACCGTTACATACGCTGGATCTGACCACCCCTCTAAAAGATGAATTTTCATCTTATTTACTCTCTTTATTACCGGGTCAGGGCAAAGAATACTGCCTGCAATTCACCGGGCCATCTGGCGCAGATGCCGTTGAAGCCGCGCTCAAACTGGCGAAAAAAGTGACTGGCCGTTCAGGCATTATCAGCTTCTCCGGCGGCTACCACGGTATGACGCACGGTGCGCTCTCCGTAACTGGCAACCTGTCACCAAAAGAAGCCGTCAGCAATATGATGCCGGAAGTGCAGTTTATGCCTTACCCGCATCTGTACCGCTGCCCGCTGGGTATTGGCGGTGACGCTGGCGTGAAAGCGCTGACCTACTATTTCGAAAACCTGATCAACGACGTGGAAAGCGGCGTGCGCAAACCTGCGGCGGTGATCCTCGAAGCCGTGCAGGGCGAAGGCGGTGTGAACCCGGCTCCGGTCGAATGGCTGCAGCGTATCCGTAAAGTCACGCAGGAGCATGGCATTCTGCTGATCATCGACGAAGTCCAGGCGGGCTTCGCACGTACCGGGAAACTGTTCGCGTTTGAACACGCCGGGATCGAGCCAGACATCATCGTCATGTCCAAAGCCGTCGGTGGCGGTCTGCCGTTAGCCGTTCTGGGCATCAAAAAACAGTTTGACGCATGGGCACCAGGCCACCATACCGGGACTTTCCGCGGTAACCAGCTGGCGATGGCCACCGGCCTGACCACGCTTAAAATCATCAAAGACGACGGTATTGCCGATAAAGTTGCCGCCCAGGGCGAGTGGCTGAAAGGCAAACTGGCCGACATGCAAAAACGTTTCCCGGTTATCGGTCACGTTCGCGGTCTGGGTCTGATGATCGGCATTGAAATCGTGAAGCCGAACGAAGCACAGGATCACATGGGATGCTACCCGGCAGATGGCGAGCTCTCAGCACTTTTGCAGAAAAAATGCTTCGAGTCTGGCCTGATTCTGGAGCGCGGTGGCCGTAACGGTTGCGTTCTGCGTCTGCTGCCGTCTCTGTTGATAACCAACGCGGAGCTGGAAATTTTCCTCGATAAATTTGAAAACGCCTTGCTGGGCGCTGGCGTTAAGCCGGTTTAATCGGAGTTACGATAGTGTCTGATAACAATCCGATCCTGTCTGGTTCGGCGCAAAGTATCGCCGCCTATCAGGAAGCCATTGAGCAGAGTAGCCAGGCCGTCATCGACTGGTTAAAGCAGCCTGAAATGTATCAGGGTAAAACCGTCGACCAGCTGCGCGATCGTATCCAGTTAAACTTTACCGACGAAGGCCTGGGCAACCAGGCCACTATTGCGCGTGCGATTGAGTATTTCCTCAAAGACAGCCTGTCTGTCCACCACGCACAATGTGTGGCGCATCTGCACTGCCCAAGCCTGGTGATTAGCCAGGCAGCAGAGGTGTTGATCAACGCCACTAACCAGAGCATGGATTCCTGGGATCAAAGCCCGTCGGCGACCATCATTGAGATTAAACTCATCGAGTGGCTGCGTGAGCAGGTGGGATACGGTGCCGGGGATGCGGGCGTGTTCACCAGCGGTGGCACGCAGAGTAACCTGATGGGGCTGATGTTGGCGCGCGATGCATTCTTCGCACGTCAGGGTCACTCTGTACAGCAGCAGGGATTAACCGGCGATCTGAGCAAAATCAAAGTGTTCTGCTCTGAAAACGCCCATTTCTCTGTGCAAAAAAATATGGCATTGATGGGACTGGGCTACCGGTCTGTCACCCTGGTGAAAACCGATGCGTTCTCGCGGATGGACGTCGCTGATCTGAAAGCCAAACTGGCACAGGCGAAAGCTGACGGTGAGCAGGTGATGGCGATTGTGGCCACTGCCGGTACCACCGATGCAGGGGCGATTGATCCGTTAGTCGAGATTACTGCGCTGGCCGCGCAGGAAAATATCTGGGTGCATGTTGACGCCGCATGGGGCGGGGCGCTGCTGCTGTCTGAGAAGTATCGCCACTATCTGAACGGCCTGGAAAGTGCAGACTCTGTGACGCTGGATTTCCACAAGCAGTTCTTCCAGACTATCAGCTGTGGCGCATTCCTGTTGAAGGACGCACGTCACTATGAGCTGATGCGTTACCAGGCGGCATACCTGAACTCTGATTTTGATGAAGAGCACGGCGTGCCAAATCTGGTATCAAAATCACTGCAAACCACCCGTCGTTTTGATGCCTTAAAACTGTGGATGGGCCTTGAAGCATTGGGCAAAAAGCAGTACGCCGAGATCATTGATAACGGCGTGACGCTGTCACAAAAAGTGGCGGAATATGTTTCTGCTCAGCCGCATCTGGAGCTGGTTATGCAGCCACAGTTGGCAAGCGTACTATTCCGATTCCGCCCGGAAAGCGGCGATAGCGCATTTGTCGCATTGCTGAATCAGCGTATCGGTGACGTGCTGCTGGCATCCGGTAGCGCCAACGTTGGAGTAACGGAAGCTGATGGCGTTACGTGCCTGAAGATGACCCTGTTGAATCCAACCGTCTGTCTGGAGGATGTGAAAATCCTGTTGGCAAGCGTAAAAGAGACTGCAGAGAAACTGCTCAACGCATAACCCCACAGTTTATTTTTTACTAAAAATATCCTCCGTGCCAGTACGGAGGATATTCTTTCAACTATTTCACACCTCTAAATCATGCCCCTTTCCATTACATGGAAGCACTATTGTTAAAAATTAAATTCAGTCATATAGCATTCCAAATATGCCGCTGTTATTTAATAAATTGCCTCGCTGTCTTTTGACCTAAATAGATTTAATTATTCAGAACTTCATTTCTATTAATTTAAACTTCATGCGTCCGCCGAAGTATTTTGTTGATCTGTACAGTATGGCCGAACAATAGGTTGTACAGCGCGTTAAGTTTGAAATTAAAAACTATTGAAAGCCTATTTCACCGTTGTGCTAATTTTGGTTAATGTTGTTATCTCCTTGCCTACAGGCTACTCTCAAATCGGCTTGTAATGTACTCTCTCATAAAGGGTATTTGTTCGTTTATCTGAGCATGTATTCATGCTTACTCCAGATAGCGTTGTTTCTCCCAAAAATAGTCGAGGTGAATAGGTGAAAATAAAAAATACGGCAATTGCTGTTATGGTTGCATCTTCCTTCTTTATCAGTACCACGTATGCAGAATCAATGCCTACAGCCATTCAGCCTATGCTTCCTGATGGCATTAAATCAGAAGTGTTGAATACACTGAAAATATCAGACATCCACCTCCCTGATGGAAACAAGCCACTGACATGTCGAAAATTGCGCTTTCGTACCGTTGATGTAAAACCTGGTTCGTTTATTAATTTACACAGTCATGAGAATCGGCCCGCAATGTTGGGTGTGACCAAAGGAACGGCGATTGTCCACCCCTATCAACATAAACCCGTGACGCTGCACATAGGGGACTCTTATAAAGAATATGCCAATGTGCATTACGCCAGAAATGGTTCAAAGACCGAAATGTTGACCATGACCACTTTTGACCTGCTTGATGATGGCACGCCTTGCAAGGGAGTGACTTATCCACAAAACACCCCGTTGCTGAAAAAGCTGAAAGCTGACCAGGACAGTTTCTATGTCAGTGCGCCAAAAGCAGGCGGTCTTGAGAAAAGTAATCCGGTGTACAAGCATAACGTCAGCGATATTCAATTTTCAAATAGTAGCGACAAGCTGACAGATCGTGTAATGCGCGTTCGAAAAGTGACGTTATCAGCAGGGACCTCTGTGCCGGAGCAGGATTTCAGTAATCGTCCTACTTATCTTTTGGTGCTTGATGGTTCGCTGATTGTTGATAAGAGCGGAGAGAAAGATACGACACCGTTAGGCAAATTGGAAACTGCTGACCTTGTGAATACCGGGAAAGTGACCATCAAAAATAATTCAACAACGGCGGTTACTGACTACCTGGTCTTTGAATTATGGGATCCAAAAGACATTGGTGCTATCTAAAACCTGTGACAGATATTTATAAAGGAATAATTTATGCAAGGTATTAATCAGCGCTGGGTCAGAACAAGTCCTTACTCTGTTAGAGAAACAGCAGACCGCTTGCTGGCAAAGTTAGCAGAATTTCCAGAAGTGATGATTATCGCCGATGTTGATCAACAGAAGGTCGCTGCATTATCAAATAAAATTGTCGATGAGGCGGTGTGTCTGTTGTTTCAGAACACGCATCTGGTGGGCAGCTTGCTTTCGAGCAATATTGACGTCGGTTTTGAATTGCCAATCAAAGCATTTATCTGGAAAACAGAAGACGGGCGGGTTCAGATCCGCTGTACCGACATCGACTATATGAATGATTTTTATCACCTCAATGGTGGATTCGGGGCGATTGACACGATTTTCAACCTGTTACCGGATTGGCTCGATCATACCGTCAGTAAATAACCCTAACGGATTTGTCTTCTGGCCCAAGCAACAAGCGACTGTGTCGTTGTTGCTTAGGCCAGAATTTTTGACCATCTGAAGAATTTGATATGAGAAAAATAGTCTTGCTCAGCCCCCTGTTACTGAGCTGTGTCAGTTATGCCGCTAGCAACCCTGTTGATCCGTTATCTGCATGGAAGGAGACTCCGGTAAAGCAGGCCATTGAGAAGTGGGTGCAGGAAAGTACCCGCGATGGTAGCCCAAATTACATCCCACTGGACAAACGTTACGTTGTTTTTGATAACGACGGAACGCTTTGGCCAGAGGCGCCTCTGACGTTTCAGCTACAGTTTGCGATGGATGAAATTAAGCGTCTGGCCCCCGTTAACCTGGAATGGAAAAACGATCCCCTGGTGATGGCGGTACTTAATGACGATTTTAAAACCGTAGCAGCCTCTGGTGATAAAGGGCTATTGAAGCTCGTTGCTCTGACACACAGCGGCATGACCACTGAAGAATTCAGTCATCGCGTGAGTCACTGGCTCGACAGCCATAAAAATAGACATACGGGCTGTCGTTATGACCAACTGGGATATCAACCTATGCGGCAGTTGCTGGATTATCTCCGCGCTAATGGTTTCAAAACCTGGATTGTTTCCGGCGGCGGCAGTGATTTTATGCGTGTGATGTCGCAGAAAATGTATGGTATCCCGCCGGAGCAGGTCATTGGCTCATTTGCACTCACGGAATTCAGGCTGACGAAGGACGGGCCACAGTTGCGCAAAACGATGAAAGGCGCTTTTAACGATGACAAAGCCATGAAACCGGTCGCTATCCATTTGTTTATGGGTCAACGCCCGGTAGCCGCGTTTGGTAACAGTGATGGCGATCTGGCGATGTTGCAGTACACCTCGGCTAATCCCGACTATAAAACCTTTGAAATGCTGATTCATCATACCGATGCAATCCGCGAATATGCCTATGACAGCCACCCGCCTGCGAGTGGCAAGCTGGTCGATGGGTTAGCGCTGGCAGCAAAGCAGGGCTGGAGTATCGTGGATATGAAGCAGGACTGGAATAGGGTCTACGATCCTGAGTTGTGCAGAAAGTGATAA
Source organism: Scandinavium sp. M-37 (assembly GCF_043558715.1). Taxonomy (NCBI): domain Bacteria; kingdom Pseudomonadati; phylum Pseudomonadota; class Gammaproteobacteria; order Enterobacterales; family Enterobacteriaceae; genus Scandinavium; species Scandinavium sp. M-37. Next base: position 304,260 of record NZ_JBIGIN010000001.1, on the reverse strand, counting down.
AACGGCCACTCTCGGGTGGCCTTCTGAGTTGATGTTTCCCTATTTCAGCATGGCGGCAATTCTTTCCAACTGAGGGCGAACCGCAGCATAAAAATATTTGAATCCCGGACATAGATAATTCAACCCTTCCTCACCATCAGGTGCACACACGATACGATTTTTCGGGCACTCTCCCCAACACAAATTCAGATGTGGGCAGGCTTTACAATAAGCGGGCAGGGTATCCTTTTTCCCCATACCAAAGACTTTTTGACGTTCTGAAAACACCATATGCGTCAGTTTAAGCCTCTGGATATTGCCAAGTTTGTATTCGGGATAGACATAGTGGTCACAGGAGTAGACATCACCATTTTTCTCGATGGCCAGTGCTTTGCCACAAAATGGCGCGGTAATACATAGTTGGGCGGGCAGCCCCATCGTTTGTACCACCGCCGTTTCGAATAAATTGACCTGTACACGCCCCAGATCATAGGTCTCCCATTCAGTAAATGTTTCCGTCAGGAAGTGGCCCCAGTCATCCGGATCAACTGACCAGTCGGTCACAATCGAGTCCAGGCCGCCAGGTTTTGCACGAGGACTGCCGGTGACAGGGGTACTCTCCTCATGCCAAAAATGCGGGGCGATGGTGGTAAAATCCCTCGCCTCAACGCAAGGGGTAAACTGAATGTAGGTGGCACCCAGTTCACGGGTCAGAAAACGGTACACTTCACGGGGAAAGCGGGCGTTGACCTTGTTGACAACGGTCAGTGCATTAAAGGGGACCTGATGACGCTTAAGCGCATCAATGCCGGCCATCACTTTGTCGAATGTGGGCTTGCCGCTGCGTGTGACACGAAAGCGATCGTGAATCTCCCGCGGACCATCAATTGAAATGCCTACCAGGAAATTGTGCTCTTTCAAAAAAGAGGCCCATCTGTCGTTTATCAGCACCCCGTTGGTCTGCAGATCATTTTCGATACGCTGATGTTTGGGCTGATATTTACGTTGCAAAGCGACGACTTTTTCAAAGAATTCAAGCCCCATCAATGTGGGCTCGCCACCCTGCCAGGAGAAGATAATTTCTTCCCCATCCTGACTTTGAATGTACTGGCGGATAAAGGTTTCCAGTACTTCATCCTTCATGCCCTTATCATGAGGTTGCTGGAGCAGGTGTTCTTTGTGCAGGTAAAAACAGTAATTGCAGTCAAGGTTGCAGGTTGAACCGCTGGGTTTGGCCATCATATGGTAGCGACGTTTGTAAGCCGGGAGATATTTGCCCTGATTCTGGAGCGGGGTTAGCGGAATTGTGGTGCTTTTTTTCATGGGCAGGGCCTTGTGCTGTACGATATTAATGCTGGCCCGCAGCAAGGCTGACGGGCCATTTTATTATTTTAGTTACCCGTAGGCATACTCAGCTTGAAACCTTCCTGTTGCAGTTGGTCACGCACATTCTTGAAACGTTCGTACTGACTCAGAGTGATCGGGCCGGTATAGCCTTCGCTCTGCGTTTTACGTGGGGGATATTTGACATAGGTTTTCATCAGTTCGGTGATGGCCTCATTAAAGGTCACCAACGTCCAGGTATGCTCAGTGTAGTTATTCATGAAAATGTCATAACGTTCCTGCGGATCCTGCCAGAGGTCAAAGATTTGCGGAACGGTCGCCACATAGGATGAAGGTCCCTTCCAGCCGAGGTTGGAATCGACGGCTAAACCACCGGTGCTTTGACCATCGTCGCCACGCAGATTGAAAACAGCTTTGTAGTGACCCACTCGGGCTGCGCCTGGAGAGAGTTCGTTTTCAGTAAAATAGAACCACGACGTACGGGGATCTTTACCGGTGCCAAACAACACTGGCGAGATATCATAGCTGTCAAAAATAATGGGCTGACCGGCGCGATCTTTTTCCGGCAATTTCACACCTGCGACTGAAGCGAAAGTCGCCATCAAATCTAAACCGCCGACGATATCGTGATTGCGACTGTGATCCTTGATTTTACCTGGCCACCAGGCAATTGCAGGAACACGGTTACCGCCTTCGCGATCGGTGCCTTTGGTGCCACGGAACGGGGTATATCCCGCATCCGGATAGACGTCCTGCCAGGCGCCGTTATCCGTAGTCCAGATAACCAGGGTGTTTTTATCAATGCCGAGCTCGCGCAACTTATCCATGATATGGCCGACACGTGCATCCATCTCCACCATTGAATCCGCATATTTGGTTTTGGACATGGATTTGCCGATGAAATCAGGATCCGGCATGTTTGGCTGGTGGCTCTTCATAAAGTTGATGCTCATGAAGAACGGTTCAGAGGATTTGCCGTTGGCATCCAGGTAATCGAGAGACGCTTTTTCCACATAACGGTCAAAGTAAGGAATACCGACAACGCCTTCTTTACCATCGACCTGCGGCGTGTTGACATACTGACCGTTAATTTTGAAGTCTTCATGCGGCTTTTCGCCAGCCTTAGCGGACATCGCGCCTTTCGTTACGCGTGCAAACATCTCACGAAGTTTAGGATCCATATCCGGGAACCATTTAGGATCGGCATAGGTGTAAGCGTTGAGATGGTAAAGACCGGCATATTTCATTTCGTCGTAGCCCTGAGCATTGGGCAGCGCGTAATCGGCCTCGCCCAAGTGCCACTTGCCGGTGAAGAAGGTTTTATAGCCGCCGGTTTTCAGCACGGATGCCAATGTCCATTCTTCTTTAGGCAGACCGCCGCCCTGGCCCTGGAAGGCCACGGTCGTCATTCCGCTTCGGTTAGGGATACGGCCAGTCTGCATTGCGGCGCGACCTGGCGTACTGCTGGGTTGACCATAAAAATCAAAGAACGTCATGCCTTCATCGGCCATCCGATCGAGATTTGGCGTTGGCATACCGCGACCTTCACCGCCGCCGTAAACACCCAGATCGCCATATCCGATATCGTCGGAAACAATCAGAATAATATTAGGTTTCTTTGCTGTGCCGACATTTTGCACCGGAGTTTCCTGATTAGCTGCATGTGCATTAGGCAAAAGCGAACCTGCTGCGACAGCAAGTACGCCGAAGCCTTTGTAAGGTTTAATCATGGTATTTCCTTGATGGTTTGTGAAAAAAAGAATAACCGCGGTAAACGTTCTAACCGCTCCGTGCGCTAGATAACGGAGCTGAGCAGATACAACCCGCAAGCCGCACTGAATCCGCCCAGAATCTTCAGCAACTCATCGCCAGTGCGTGACTTCAGGAGAAAATGCGCGCCGACGGCGCCAACAACATGCAGGCAGGCCGTAGTGGTTAAAAATCCCAGGGTATATATCAGTTTGTTTTGCATCAGCGGCATTTCATAACCGTGGGCATAACCATGGAAAATACCAAAGAGAGCTGTCGCTCCCGCCGCCAGAAACAGTGGAAGGATTTTTTTTACTGAAATAGCCAGCCCCAGCAGCACGACGGATAAAGAGACCGCGATTTCCGTTGCGGGGAGTTCTATATGTTCAAAACCAATTAAACCACCAATAAACATAAAGCACACAAAACACGAGGGGACAATCCAGATGGCCCTGCCGCCAATTTGGCTACTCCAGGCACCTACAGAAATCATAGCTAGCAGGTGATCCATACCCGATATAGGGTGCAACCAACCTGATGAATTGGCAGTGGTATGCGCGTATGCATTGTTGACCATTAAAATAGCCGCCATGGTTATAGCACTGTTAATCAGAGACTTATTTATTGTCATGGAATCGTTCCTCCTGCGACCGGGAGAGTCAGCGATGCCCAGACACTTTTCCAGTCAGCGCCGTCTACTGGTGAAATATCCATATCAACAGCGCTAAATAACCATTCACCTCTTTTCGGGAGGATGAAACTGGCAAGACCCTTAGCGTCAGTGGTGGCCCGTAAAACGGTGGGAGGGGTGGTATTTAATTCTGCTTTAACCTGTATTCCCGCCAAAGCAACACCTGCGTGGAGTAATTTCACCGTAAAAGGGGTGCCGGGTTTATACTTAAGCGGTTCAGTAACGGGGATAAGTTCGCGCTCAAGACCGATAACTTTGTCGAATCCCGCACTCTGATTATCAACAAAGATCAGTGTCTTTGCACAGCGATAGAATAACTCAACCCCTGGTTGTAAAGATTCACCACGTTCTTTGCGGATTTCAATTATTTTATTGAGCCCCTCATCCTTGAGGTATTCCTCAAATTCATCCGCAGGCAGGGTTATTTTTGCACCATTCGTGGTCAGTGAGGCGATGGTTGTACCTGGGGTGCGGGTGTTAATATGCCCAATAACAAGAGAACCATCATGACCTTCGACTTTCTGCTGCCCCAGCGTATCCCATGCGGTGAAAGAATCGATAAGTCCCGGAAGTCGAGGCGTTTGCTTGCCCGGCCAACCAGGCCCAATTCGTAGCTCAAATAAGATCTTTTGGTCTTGTTGTGACAGAGCATCGTGGGGGAGGATCCAGAAATCATGCGCAAAAACGGGGCTACTACAGAGTGTAATAATGGCAAACAGGTGGGGCTTTATTTTCCCCACAAGACCAGGAGTCTTGAAAATACTTCCTGTCATACTTCTATCCTTCATGTCAGGTCGCAAATATTCAGCCATACCCTTTGATATGGCTGAAAGGAGGAAATACTTATTTAGAGGCGGCAGGGATTAAATACGGGAAATCCTGCGTATACAGTTTTTGATTTGTGATGTGCTGATCGGTTGGCTGACCCAGCAGTAATGTCAGCATTTCGCTCATGGCGTCATCGCTAAGACTGCGACCATTAATCGATTGTGCGGAAAACTTCGCCGGAGTACCTACGTTATAGGTGATAACATCCGGTACCAGCATATTGGCAACTTTGTCACCATAAGCCTGAGGCTCTTTCTGGGAATGCGCGAAGGTACTGGCGCGAGCCGTACGAGCCGACACGAAGTTCTTCATATCCTGTGAGTTATCAGGACGGCTCTGGTTATGTTCTGCTTTGAGGGATTCATTTTCAAAAAGCATAGAGTGAGAGAACAGCGGAATAGCAGAGTACTGTACTTGCTTCCAGGCATTGTCTTTCTGAACGGCTGTAGTCATAAAGACTTCAACTTTTTTACCCAGCATTTTGTTAGGAATATCGATAACAATTGCGCCGCACTTACGACCCGTAAAGATGTTCTTGCCTTTTACCGAGGTCCAGATAGTCGGATCATAGGTTCCTTCCGCCAACTGCTGGCGAAGGATATGAAGACCAGGTGAATTGCCATAGAACGGGTCTTTGGCTACGCCCGCCCATAGATGGATTCCGTTAGTCAGCTCTGCTTTTTGGTTAATGTTTCCTTTGCCGATGGCTTTGCCTTCGGTGCCTACAGGCGCATTTGGCGAATCGATTTCATAGACGGTGTAATTTCCTTGCTCATCAAATTTCAGGGAAAAGGTATGACCTGATTTGAATTTTGTATCGTCTGAAATATGAATATTGTAGAGCGCGCCAGGTTTAAACACGCCATCAGCGGTATCTTTAGGTGAAGGATTCACATCCATAATGATTGCTGTTGCATCGGGACGAGATGACTGGAAAACATAATTATCCAGTTGGTTGATAGTTGGGTCCTGTAATGCTGCCGCCGATTCAAAATGGTGACTGGCCATAGCGCCTGTGGAGCAGGCCAACAATGATGCCACTAATGTTAGTTTGAACTTATTCATAACTACCCTCATATGAAATTAAAAAACAGCTCTCATGTATATGTGGAGTGAATCTGGCTGCCCCCTACAACAAGAGGTACAGCCTTTAATATTTAATTTTTAAACGATCTTAACTGCTATTTATAGATTTCAGCTGTTGCACTCACATCAGAACCCATACCATCCATACCAATGGACGTGATGTGATAAAAACCAGCGCCTTGCGCGTCGGCTTTTTTAGACAATGCATCCGTTGCTTCGTCAATAGTACCGTCTTTAACGTCAACCGAGATCTCACCCACTTTTTGTTTCATGTTAGCCATCTCAGAACTACGGATCTCTTTTGCAGCAAAGGTGCTGAAACTTACGGTCAAAAGTAAAACAGAGGGGATGATATATTTCATAATTAAAAATCCTTTCCATAAATTAATGTAAACACAATGCTTTTCAATAAGCGTTTCGAGATTAGTTTATAAATATAAGTTCTTCAATAGAGGAAAGTGTTGGGTAGGGTAAAGTCAGCGTACCTTATCTGTGTCGCAAATTATTATTTTGAATATTCATTATTTTTAGTGGAATGACCTGGAAAGGTATGTTTTTCCTTTGTTATTGGCTGTTTCCTGAAGAAATTCAAAATACCGAAAAAGTGAATATTAAATAATCATATTGAGATAATCCGCACACTTTAATGTTGATCATTGAATATTGCTGAGAGGGTGTGACTCCTATAGATGAGTGTTTCACTTATTGCATCTTAAAATGTGATGTTCAACACGCATGGTGCAACCGAATATCATCGCGTGAAACTGAATGGCATTGCGTTTTTTTCATCCAATGCCGACTATCATTACCTTTTTAAGAATTCAATTTATTTGGTGTTTAATTTTAAATTAAACATAATAAAGTTATGGGAACTATCTCATTCTGAGCAAGTGTAGTAACGTAACTGCATGTTTCTTGATTATTTCAATGGTGTTGTAAAGTCTATAAAGGCTCTTTCTTATATGCGAATTATTAAATCTGACACACTCAATAAAATTATTGCGGTGGGATGTGTATTTCTACAATTAATGCCTTGTTTTAGCTCCCTGGGTCTGATCATTCCTGTCATGGCTCAGGGTGGGGAGCACTTTCTTCTGCACAACGATACCGCAGAGACTGCCGTGAAAGAAAACCCGTTTGAGCAACAACTCGCCAGTGGCGCTGTTGCTATTGGGACAACGCTTTCGGATGAGGATCGTACCTCATCCGAAGCGCTGTCTGACTACGCGCGTTCGCAGGCCACTAGCGCGATTAACAGTAATGCCGAAGCCTGGCTCAGTCAGTTTGGTACCGCGAGCGTGCAGTTAAGTCTTGAAGAGCAGGGCAAACTTGGCAACAGTAGCGTTGACTGGCTTGTTCCTATCTATGACACACCTAAAAATCTCCTTTTCACTCAGCTTGGCATGCGTCACAAAGACGACCGTAATACGATAAACGTAGGGATCGGCAGCCGATTTTTCCTGGCTAATAACTGGATGTTCGGCCTGAACTCCTTCATCGACAGCGATGTCACCGGTCATAACTACCGTCTCGGTATGGGGATGGAAGCCTGGAGTGATTACCTTAAGCTATCTGCCAATGGGTATCGTCGGCTGAGTGGCTGGCATCAGTCCCATGATTTAGAAGACTATGATGAGCGCCCGGCTAACGGGTTCGATCTTCGGGTGAATGGTTTCTTGCCTGCCTTGCCACAGCTTGGTGGAACGCTGGCATATGAGCAGTACTTCGGTAATGACGTCGCCCTGTTTGGCAAAGACAATCTGCAGAAAAATCCCTATGCGGTGACGGTAGGGGCGAATTATACCCCCATTCCCATGTTGACCTTCAGCGCAGAGCAGCGCATGGGTAAAGGCGATCAAAATGAACTTAATCTGGCGCTCAATCTGACCCTGCAACTGGATAAATCTCTGCGCGAAAACGTGTCACCAGATGCCGTTGACGCGATGCGAAAGCTGTCACATAGTCGTTACGATTTGGTTGAGCGTAATAACGATATCGTACTTGAGTATCGTAAGCAGCAGGTTATCCGTCTGTCGCTGTCACCTGAAACAGTCACCGGCCCTGGTGGGAGCGTACAGGCGCTCACCACGGTAGTGACGGCAAAGCACGGCCTTAAAAATATAGCCTGGCAAGGTGCATCCTACACCGCAGCCGGCGGTAAAGTCGCAAAAGTCGATGCTACGCATTATCGGCTGACGCTGCCGCGTTGGCAGGCGGCGCAGACTGCACAGGCAGCAAAGAAAGGAGCCTATGCGACAAGTGACGCCAGCCTTATCCTTAATACCTATGTTCTGACCGCCGTGGCCGAGGACAGTAAGGGGAATCGCTCCCCGTCCGAGCAGGTCACCGTCCAGGTAACGCCTCCCGTGGCGCATTTTATGGGTGATGCTTCGGTTGAGGGCGATTACGCGCCGCCAGATGGAACGACACCTGTGAAAGTGCTTTATCACATCGTCAATGGTGATAACCAGGCGGTGATGGGCGAAAAGGTTGCTTTTGGCATCACCTTTGCTGACGGAACAAGCGGAACCCAGTCTGTCAATTCTGATAAAAACGGCGAAGCCGCTCTAATGCTGACCAGTATCGTTGCCGGTGAAGCACAGGTGGTGGCACAGCTTTCAGACGGTGAAAGCAGTCGGTCCACGGTGCATTATGCCGATTCCCAACCTGATGCGGCGCACTCCAGCCTGAGTGCCTCTCCAGCCATACTGGTCGCTAACGGCATTGAAAAAAGCACGTTAGCGCTGACGGTGCAGGACAGCCTATCTCGACCGGTGAGTGGTCTAACGTCGGTTGCTTTTGCATTATCAGGTGTTTCCGGAACGACACTCAGTGACGTCAGTGAACCCCGGGCGGGTGAGTATGTCGCCACGCTCAGCGGGATAGTGGCGGGTGAGGTTACCGTCACGCCAACGCTTGAAGGTAAACCCATGTCGGGTTTAGGTGCCCGCATCAGTCTGACCAGTGACGAGAGCAGTGCGCATATTGCAACAGGGGATATGACGGTGGTGGCTAATAACGCCTTAGCCGACGGTGTCAGCCAGAACCGCGTCAATGTCCTGGTGTCCGATGCTAACGGCAACCCGGTAGCCGGGCAGGTCGTTCAATTTAGCGCGAACAATGGTGCAACGCTTGCGGCATCGGCAACGACGGATGATAAGGGCACGATCGCGATGCCGTTGACCAGTCTCACCGCTGGTGTGGTAACGGTAACGGCGACGATTAACGGGCAAACTCAACAGGTAGATACTACCTTCACCGCTGACGCCCAATCTGCACAAATCGCCACCGGGGATTTAACCGTTGTTACCGATAATGCCCTCGCTGACGGTGTTGCAGAAAATCGAATTAATGTCAGGGTTACGGATGCTCAGGGAAATGCGTTGCCGGATGTCACCGTCAACTTTAGTGCGGACAACGGCGCTCAAATCGCCGCCACGGCGGTGACCGGGGCTGATGGGACGGTACAGCAACCGCTCACCAGCATGGTCGCAGGCAGTAGTCATATTGTCGCCAGTGTGAATGACAGTCGTCAGGGTATTGATCTGACCTTCACCGCGGACAGTGGCACAGCGACCATTGCTACCGGCGATCTGAGCGTAATAACGAATAACGCGCTGGCGAACGGGGTACAGACCAACCTTGTTCAGGTCAAAGTGACCGATGCCAACGGCAATCCCCTGTCCGACCAGCGAGTGACCTTTACCGTCAGTAACGGTGCGACCGTGGCGGCAGCGGGCAATACGGACAGTCAAGGCATCGTAGAAATGCCTGTTACCAGCAACACGGCGGGTGACAGCACGCTCACAGCAACGATTAATGGCCACAGCCAGAGCGTAACGATGACATTTAATGCAGACGCGTCGACGGCGGAGATAGCCAGCGGGGCACTTACTGTCCTTGCTGATAATGCGATTGCAGATGGTCATGCAGAGAATCAAGTTCAGGTCAAAGTGACCGATGCCAACGGCAATGTGTTGTCAGGTCAGTCAGTCAGCTTTAGCGCCAGCAATGGCGCGACAATTATTGCGTCCGGCAAAACAGACAATCAGGGGCTACTGATAGCACCAGTCACCAGCATGAGCGCCGGTCTGAGCACCATTACCGCCACGGTCAACAACAGCCATCAGACGGTTGACGTTACGTTCAACGCCGATGCAAGCACGGCCACCATTGCGGCAGGCGCATTAACGGTGACCACGGATAACGCCCTGGCGAATGGCAGTGCTGCTGACCAAATCCAGGTCATTGTCACGGATGCCGGAGGAAATACCCTGGCCGGGCAGAAAGTGAGTTTCAGTGCCAGCAATGGGGCGATGATTGCCGCCAGTGCGATGACCGACAACAATGGGCGCGTGCAACTGCCTGTAACCAGCACCACGGCAGGAACCAGCACGGTCAAAGCGATAGCAGGGAGCAGTAGTCAAACGGTTGACCTGCACTTTGTGGCGGATGCCTCTACGGCGCAGATTACAACCGATGCACTCTCCGTATTGGATGACAATGCCCTGGCGAATGGTCAATCCGTTAACCGAATCGCTGTACAGGTAACGGATGCCAACGGTAATCCACTGGAAGGCCAAATCGTGAACTTCACTGCCAGTAACGGTGCTGTCATTGCCAGCAGCGCGACGACGGGATCCGATGGCACATTGCAAGCGTCGCTAACCAGTACCCGCGCGGGTGCCAGCACGGTGACGGCGGCCATCAACGGCAGCAGTCAACGCGTGGAGGTTACCTTCATACCTGACGGTAGCACGGCGCAGATTACGACGGGCAATATGACGATTATTAGCGACAACGCCGTCGCTAACGGCAGTGCTCAGAATCAGGTCCAGGTCAAAGTGACTGATGCGAACAACAATCCGCTAGCCGATCAGACCGTCAGTTTCAGCGCCACGGATGGGGCGCAGGTAAATGCCAGCGGTAAGACGGGCGCTGACGGCACATTGAAGATGAACATCACCAGCGTTCATGCGGGGATCAGCACGGTGACTGCCGGCGTGAATGGTAAGAGCCAGAGTGTGGATGTCACCTTTAAGGCGGACACCTCAACGGCCGAGATTGCCAGCGGCAACATGACCGTCATGGTCAATAATGCAAAAGCGGACAACACCGCCGCTAACATTGTTCGTGTAGTAGTCACGGATGCGAACGGTAACCCGCTGGCCGGTCAGCAGGTTAATTTCAGCGCAGATAACCAGGCCGCGATCGCCGCTCAGGGCAGTACCGACGATGCAGGCATCATTGAAGAATCGATTACCAGTACCCGGGCTGGCGACAGCCAGATAACGGCGACGGTCAACGGCAGCCAGCGGAGCGTCACGGTGACCTTCCTGGCCGATGGTAATTCGGCCCATATATCCTCCGGATCGCTGAAGGTGACCGCCAACAACGCGGTGGCCAACGGTAGCGCCACCAATCAAGTGCAGGCGACGGTTGTGGATGAGCACGATAACCCGGTGAACGGTGCGACCGTTCTCTTCAGCGCCAGCAATGGCGCGGCGATCGACGCCCAGGGCACCACGGATGCATCAGGTAACGTTACGGTGTCACTGGCGAGTAAAACGGCAGGGGTCAGTACAGTCACCGCGACGGTCAACGGCGGCAGCCAGACAACGGACGTTACGTTTATCGCAGACAGCAGCACCGCAACAATCCGCGAAGGCGACCTTTCGGTGATAACCGACAACGCCATTGCTAATGGTATAGCAGCCAACCAGGTCCAGGTGAGCGTCAGCGATGCGAACGGTAACCCGGTGGCAGGACAACGTGTCGATTTCACCGCCAGTAATGGCGCAACGGTGGTCAGCAGCGGCACGACGGGCACCGATGGCTCGCTTATCGTACCGGTGACCAGCATGAAGGCTGATAAAAGTACGATTCAGGTGACGGTGAATAACACCTCTTTATCCACCGAGGTGACCTTCGTGGCTGACGCCAGCACGGCGCAGATAGCCGACGGAGCGTTGTCAATCGAGTCGAATAATGCGGTGGCTAACGGTTCAACGCCTAATGCCGTACGCGTAAGGGTGACGGACAAAAACGGCAACAGTGTCAGCGGACAGCGGGTCAGTTTTAGTGCAACCAATAGCGCAACGATGGGGGCGAGCGGAACCACGGATACAAACGGGAGCCTGATTATGCCGGTGACCAGCCTGACCGCAGGGATAAGCACGGTGACGGCGTCGGTCAACAGCAGCAGTCAAAGCATTGATCTGACCTTTGTGGCCGATAGTAGCAGCGCCCAGATAGCCACGGGTAATATGACCGTAACGGCTGATAATGCAGTGGCTAATGGACAGGGCAGTAATCAGGTCCAGGTTCTGGTCACGGATGCCAACGGCAACCCACTCGCAAACCAGACGGTCAACTTTACCGCCAGTAATGGCGCATCCATTGACGACAGCGCGATAACGGATGCACAAGGGCGCATCACGCAGTCTCTTACCAGCCTGGTCGCCGGGCCGAGCACGGTGACAGCAACGGTCAATGGCAGCAGCCAGAGCGTGGGCGTTACCTTCCTGGCCGACAGCGACACGGCACAGGTAGCGGCGGGGAATATGACCGTTACCATCAATAATGCTGTGGCTAACGGCGTGGACGCAAACGAAGTTGACGTTAAGGTTACCGATGCCAATGGCAATTCGCTGGCCGGTCAGAGCATCGCATTTAGCGCCAGCAATAGTGCGACGATGGCCGCCAGTGCGGTGACCGCCGAAGATGGCTCGGCTCGGGTTCCCGTCACCAGCCTTAAGGCCGGGACCAGCACGATTACGGCGACGATCAATGGCAGCAGCCAGAGTGTGGATGTGACCTTCGTGTCTGACAGCAGTACCGCTCAGATATCGTCGGGCGATCTTACTGTCATCACCAATAACGCGCTTGCAGATGGTTCAGCAGTCAATCAGGTACAGGTCAAGGTGAGTGATGCGCAAGGCAACCCGGTATCCGGCCAGGTTATCAGCTTCAGCGCTGGCAATGGCGCTGCGATTTCCGCCAGCGCCACGTCGGATGATGCGGGGAGCGCTATTGTCGATGTGACCAGTACAATCGCAGGGAATAGCACCATCACGGCGACCGTTAACGGCAGCAGTCAGCGGGTGGACGTGACCTTTACTGCTGATACAGAGACAGCGCAGATTGCCGATGGAGATTTAACGGTGGTCAGCGATAATGCAATCGCCGATGGAAATCAGTCGAATAGCGTGAAAGTCCGGGTCACCGATGCCAAGGGTAACCCGCTGGCAGGACAGACAGTCAGTTTCAGTGTGGATAATGGCGCGACGAAAGGACTTCCGGGCCTGACCGACAGTAACGGGGAAACAACGCTCACCGTTGGGAACACCATGGCTGGGGTAACCAACGTGACCGCAACTATTAATAACAGCAGCCAGAGTATTGCTCTGCACTTCATTGCTGACGGTAGCACGGCTGCTATTGCCAGCGGGGATATGATCCTGCTTAGCGACAATGCTAAAGCAAATGGCAGCGATCCGGATACGGTGCAGGTGACGGTGAAAGATGCCAACGGCAATTTGGTGGCGGCGCAGGTTGTTAACTTCATCGCGGATAACAATGCGGTGGTTGCGTCAAGCAGCACAACCAATGAGCAAGGTATCGTCACGATACCGGTGACCAGTATTCATGCAGGATCAAGCACGGTAACGGCAACCGTCAATGGCAGCACTGAAAGCCTGACCGCGACCTTTGTGGCAGATAGCAGCACGGCGCAAATTCTCGCCGGAGATATGCTGGTCACGGCCAACGGGGCGCTGGCTGACGGCAAAGCGCAGAACCAGGTGCAAGTCACGGTGAAGGATGCTAACGGTAACGTCGTCGACGGGGCTGATGTGGCATTCAGTGCTACGAATGGCGCTGTAGTGCCTACCTCAGCTCAGACTGATGCGAAGGGTGTGGTTAGCGTACCGGTGACAACGATTCAGTCAGGTATCAGTGAAGTGACGGCCAGCATCAACGGCAGCAGCCAGACCGTGGAGCTCACCTTTATCGCCGCCACCATTCCGGTGATTACCGGCGTAGAAGATGATGCTGGGATCCACACAGGAACATTAACCAGCGGTAAGGTGACGGATGATTCTTTACCCACGCTGAGCGGCACGGCGGACAGTAATGCGACCGTACGCCTGTTTGATAATGGCACGCTGGTAGGCAGCACGACAGCAAGTGAAGAGGGCGCATGGAGCGTCACACCGGATAATGCCTTAACCGGCGAAGGGGATCATTCCCTGAGCGTGACAGGGGCATTGACGGCTGAAGGCGAGCAGTCTTCCGCATCTGGTGCTTTCATCCTTAATCTGGACACCGTGGCACAGTTACCGGTCATTGAGAGTGTGACCGACAGTAATGGTGAGGTTGAACATACAGGAACAACCAACGGTGACAGCGTTTCGCTGTCAGGCACAACGGAGCCAGACGCGACGGTGGACGTGTATGTGCTGCGCATGGCTGACCGCATCCTGGCCCCAGTGGGCACTGTAGTGGCTAACAGCAGTGGTAACTGGCAAATCGCCATCACCGATATGAGGGTGTTCCAAACTACAGGGGAATACCAATTCCAGGCTAAAACCACGGATATTGCAGGTAACAGCTCCAAAACCTCCGATATGGACCCGTATATTGTGAATTACCTAAGCTGGCCAGCCCCGCAGGGAACCCCAGAATATACGATTACAGGGAGCGGGGAGAGTGTCTCGCAAAGCCAGGTGGAGTCATTGCTAAGCGGTACCGGGAATGCGCTGTTTAACGTTGTTGCCTCCGGCGGTTATAACCCGACGCTTGACTTGCCTGCATCGTCTGCAGCGAATACCGGCAATCGGGTTTACATCTCAGTCGGCAGTAATGTCGGCTTGGGCCTGAAACAGAATGGGGGGGGTATAAAAACGTTAAGTGCAAATACCAACAGTACCTGGTATTCGACTGGAACAACCTGGAAACAAATTTACTGATAGCCTTTCGCCACGCTGAATTTCGCCACGCTGATGTAGAGCGTGGCGAAAGTTCATCTGGTTTTGCAATGGAGGACATCCTGAAGGGAATAACAACTGAACCTTTATATTTCACCTTAAATGTTTGTCCGAGTAAGCGCGCGTAAAGCGTTCCCCCTACACCGATCCCCGCACTACCAGCTTCCAGTCCAGAATTTCATTCACCGTTTCCACCTCCGGGTTATCAATTCTCTCTAACAGGAGCTGTACGCTGCGCACGCCCAACTGGTGCATTGGCTGTTCGACCGTGGTCAGCGGCGGGTGGGTTACCGAGCCGAACGGCACGCCGTCGAAGCCCATAATAGCTACGTCTTGCGGTACTCGCAGTCCGTTCATGTGGGCGTAATGTAATGCCCCTCCGGCTAATGCGTCCGAGATGGCAAACACGGCGTCCGGTGGCTCCGGCATGGTAAACAGTTCCGCCATTGCCTGTACACCTGCCTGATATTCGAGACTGTCCGCATAAACTACGGCCTGCCAGGCACTGCTTGTCGCCGACCGGTAACCTGCCTCACGCTGCTGGGAATAGAGGTAACGCAGATCGCCGTTGATCAGCGCGATACGCTTGTAGCCCGCATTGGTAAGGTGATCCACCGCAGCCGCGGCCGCTTTGAAGTTATCGATCGTTACGGAAGAGGCGTTATAGCTCGGATCACCTTCGCCGCACTGCACCCACGGGGAATCGCCGATAAGCGTCGTTAAACCCGGCAGACAGCTGATGGCATCCATGGTGATCACGCCGTCCACAACTTTGCCGCTCAGCAATTGCAGATAGGCGGATTCGCGCGTCAGTCGGGATTCAGAGTTACACAGAAGAATGTGGTAGCCGTGTTTTTCCGCTTCTTCCTCAATGCCGCGCACGACGCGGGCACAGAAGGGGTTGGTGATGTTGGAGACAAGAACCAATAACATGCGGCTGCGCGCCGTACGAAGCTGACGGGCGAGCAGGTTAGGCTGGTAGTCGCAGGACTCAATGGCAGCCAGTACCTTGTCACGGGTATGGGGCTTAACCGCAGGATTGCCGTTTAGCACTCTGGAGACGGTGGCGGTGGAGACACCTGCGGTACGCGCGACTTTCTCTATCGACATGCTGATCCTTTAAGCGCATTGGCTATTTGTGAAGCACATTCCAGATTTGCATCAATAGTATCAAATAATCCGCAGACAGGATGGCAACCCTTCTGAAATCGATTACATTTTTAGTGTTCTGTTAATGTAATCGATTACAAAAATAACTTCTTACCCTTAAATCAATACTCTGTCGTGGAGGATGTATGTCTTCTCAATCAGCCGTTGGGGCTCAGGTTCTTACCCATAAATGGGTGATCCCGCGCCTGTCGTTAATGATGTTTCTGGAATTTTTCGTCTGGGGTGCCTGGTACGTAACGCTGGGCGTAGTGATGGGCAAATACGGGCTGAGCGCGGTGATAGGGGATGCGTACTCCACCGGGCCAATCGCCTCGATCCTTTCGCCGTTCGTGCTCGGGATGCTGGTGGACCGTTTCTTTGCCTCGCAGAAAGTGCTGGGCATCCTGCATCTGGTTGGTGCGGCGCTGCTGTGGTGGCTGCCGAGCATGTTTGAAAGCGGGCAAAGCGGCCTGCTGTGGGTGGTTTTCGCCTACATGCTTTGCTATATGCCGACCATCGCGCTCAGCAACAACGTCGCGTTCCACAGCCTGGCAAACAGCGAGAAGGGCTTCCCGATCGTGCGCGCCTTCGGCACCATCGGCTGGATTGTTGCCGGTCTGATTGTCGGGATGAGCGGGCTGTCTGACAGCACTGGGATCTTTACCATGGCCGCCGTTGCCTCGGTGGTGCTGGGCATCTACAGCTTCACGCTGCCCAACACGCCAGCGCCGGATCGCGGCAAACCTCTCTCCATGCGTGACCTGGTCTGCGCCGATGCCTTCGCGCTGCTGAAGCAAAAACACTTCATGGTGTTTATCATCTGCGCCACGCTGATCTCCATTCCTCTGGCCGCTTACTACGCCTACGCCGCGCCGTTTATCTCTGCGCTGGGCTTTGAAAACGTCAGCGGGGTAATGGCCTTCGGGCAGATGTCCGAGCTGCTGTTTATGCTGCTGATCCCGTTCTTCTTCCGCCGCCTGGGCATCAAAATGATGCTGCTGATCGGTATGCTGGCGTGGTTTGCGCGTTACGCCATGTTCGCGCTGAGCATTGCAGAGGAAACCCGCTGGATGATTTACATCGGCATTATCCTGCACGGGGTGTGCTACGACTTCTTCTTCGTTATCGGTTTTATCTATACCGATAAAGTGGCGGGGGACAAGGTGAAAGGCCAGGCGCAGAGCCTGTTGGTGCTGTTCACCTACGGGTTGGGAATGCTCATCGGCTCGCAGATCAGCGGCGCGGTGTTCAACCGCTCGGTCACCGCGCAGGGGGCCGAGGCGCTGGTTCAGTGGCAGCACTTCTGGTGGATGCCAGCAATCGCCGCGGTCGTTATCGCCGCGATCTTCTTCTTCACCTTCCATTACAAAGAAGGTGCGGATAATGGCAGATAGAGCACTCCGGGTGCTGGTAGTGGGCTGCGGCAATATGGGCGCAGCCCACGCTCTGGCCTATCAAGCACTTCCGGAATTTACGCTCTGCGGTCTGGTCGCCCGTGGAGACTCTAAAAATCGTCTTCAGCGGCAGCTGGGGGCCGATCTCCTGCTGTTCAATGATATGCAGGAGGCGATTAAACAGACCCAAGCGGATGCGGTTTGTATCGCTACCTGGCCGGACACCCATGAAGCGCTCGCGCTGACGGCCCTGGCCGCCGGTTGCCATGTCTTTATCGAGAAACCCATTGCCACCACCGTTTCCGGTGCGAAACGCGTAGTGGCAACGGCCCAACTGGCGGGTAAAAAAGTCGTCGTTGGCTACATTCTTCGTCATCACCCGATCTGGCAGCAGTTTATCGAGCTGGCACATACCCTCGGTAAACCGCTGGTGATGCGTATGAACCTCAACCAGCAGAGTGCCGGGGCCGCCTGGCACACCCACAAAATGCTGATGCAGTCGCTGTCGCCGATTGTGGACTGCGGCGTGCACTATCTGGACGTGATGTGCCAGATGACCCAGGCCAGCCCGCTTTCGGTCAGCGCTATCGGCGTGCGGTTAAGCGATGAAATCCCGGAAAAACAGTTTAATTACGGCCAGCTCCAGGTGCGCTTTACCGATGGGTCGGTAGGCTGGTACGAGGCGGGCTGGGGGCCGATGATGAGCCAGACGGCGTTCTTTATTAAGGACGTTATCGGCCCGGAGGGTTCCGCCTCCATTGTTGCCCGTGAGGCGGGCGGTGAAGGGCAGTCCGCAAACGTTGAAGCGCATACCCGCACGGAGTCCCTGCGTCTGCATCACTCCCGGTTAAACGCCGACGGCGTGTTTGCCCGAATGGATGAATGGATAAGCGCTACCAGCGAACCCGACCACTTTGAACTCTGCCGGATGGAACAACAGTTCTTTGCCCGTGCAATTCTTGACGATAACGATTTAACGCAGCACCAGCAGCAGGCCATTGAGAGCCTGGCGGTGGTGCTGGCGGCTGACCTCGCGGCACGCGAGCAGCGCATGGTGAACATTCAGGAGGTTTCGTAATGAAAACGCTAAAAGGGCCATCCATTTTCCTTTCCCAGTTTATCGGTGACAGACCGCCGTTTAACTCGCTGGAAACCCTGGCGGCCTGGGCTGCTGGACTGGGCTACAAAGCGGTGCAGATCCCGACGCATCTGCCGCATATTTTCGATCTGTCCAAAGCCGCAGAAAGCAAAGACTACTGCGCGGAAATCAGCGGCACGCTGGCTAACGTCGGTCTGCAAATCAGCGAGCTTTCAACGCATTTGCAGGGTCAACTGATTGCCGTGCATCCGGCTTACGACGCCGCGTTTGCTGGTTTTGCCCCACCGGAGCTGGCGCACGATGCTAAGGCCCGCCAGCAGTGGGGCGTTGAAAGCCTGAAGCAGGCGGCGCGGGCTTCGCAAAACCTGGGCCTGAAGGCCCACGCCACGTTCTCCGGCGCGCTGGCCTGGCCTTATTTCTATCCGTGGCCACCGCGCAATGCCGTACTTATCGATGAGGCCTTTAAAGAGCTGGCAAACCGCTGGCGGCCCGTGCTGGATGTTTTTGACGAGGCTGGCGTCGACGTTTGTTATGAGCTACATCCCGGCGAAGATTTGCATGATGGCGTCACGTTCGAGCGTTTTCTGAAACTCGTTGATAACCATCCGCGTTGCAATATTCTTTTTGACCCAAGCCACATGTTGCTGCAGCACATGGACTACCTCGGCTTTATCGATCTTTATCACTCCCGTATTAAGGCCTTCCATGTAAAAGATGCGGAGTTTCAACGCTCTGCCCGCAGCGGCGTATATGCAGGATTCCAGCCGTGGGTTGAACGTCCAGGGCGTTTCCGTTCGCTGGGCGACGGGCAGGTCGATTTTAAAGGCATTTTCAGCAGGCTGGCGCAGTACGACTACGAGGGGTGGGCGACGCTTGAGTGGGAATGCTGTCTGAAATCGGGCGAAGCGGGCGCGCGCGAAGGGGCGACGTTTATCGCAGACCACATCATTCCCGTTGCTGACTATGCTTTTGACGATTTTGCCCAGCACGAGAGCGACACCGCCGCAGTGCGTAAAATGCTAGGACTGGAGGGGGAACGATGAAAAAACGTATACGTTTAGGCATGGTGGGCGGCGGTGAAGGTTCGTTTATTGGCGGCGTGCATCGCATCGCGGCGCGGCTGGACGATCAGTTTGAGCTGGTTGCGGGCGCGTTTTCCTCTTCGCCGGAGGTGGCAAAACGCAGCGGAGAAGCGCTGTTTGTCGAACCCGATCGCTGTTACGCAAGCTGGCAGGAGATGGCGGAACAAGAGGTCGCAAGATCGGACGGTATTGAAGCCGTAGCCATCGTCACGCCTAATTTCCTCCACGTTCCCATCGCCAAAGCATTTGTTGAAAAGAAAATTCATGTCATTTGCGACAAGCCGCTGGGCGTCAGCCTTGCGGAAGGGGAAGCGCTGGCGTTTCTTATCAAGCAGAGCGGTTCCCATTTCATTCTGACCCATAACTACAGCGCGCTGCCGATGGTGCGTGAGGCAAGGGCGCGCATCGCTAACAGCGAAATTGGCGATGTCCGCAACGTGGAAGTGGAATATTTGCAGGGCTGGCTGAACGACCGGCTGGAATTAACGGACAACAAGCAGGCCAGCTGGCGCGGCAAAGCGCAGTTTGCAGGGGCAGGGGCGATTGGCGACATTGGCACCCACGCCTGGCAGCTGGCGGCGTTTGTCAGCGGTATGGAGCCAGAATCCATTCGCGGCGAGCTGCTGACCCGCATTGAAGGGCGCGAACTGGACGACGAAGTTTACGCCGAAATGCGTTATGCCAACGGCGCCAGGGGCCGCCTGTGGGCAAGCCAGGTTGCGCCGGGCTTTGAAAACGATCTGCGTTTGCGAATTGTGGGGAGTCGGGGCAGCATCTGCTTCCGCCAGCAGCAGCCGGAGATTCTGGAAATCCATCCGCTGCACGGGAATAGTTACGTTGTCACGCGTAACGGCGTGAATAATCATGATTCTATCCGCCATCAGTGCCGCACGCCTGCGGGTCACCCGGAGGGCTATCTGGAAGGTTTCGCGCAAATCTACCGTGAGGCGGCAACGAAAATTCGCGGTGGCACAACGCCGCTGCTGCCGGGGATTATGGAAGGGCTGTCCGGGATGCGCTTTATTGAAACCCTGCGCGCCAGCAGCGACCAGGGCGGAGTGTGGATGGACTGGTAGCAAAATTCATGTTCGTTTGGGACAACACAACCGACTATGTAGGGGCGACCATTCCATTAACAAAGCCGTCATGATGCAGTACCTCTAACACTCAGCATAAGTGTGGCAGGACTTATGCTGAGGGAGGAACGTCCATCACATCACGACAAAGTGTAGTGGCTCAGGAAAACCGCATAAATCAAACTCACCCCTTAGCGCTTTCCCTCAACCGATCCTTTAGTTTGTCATACTCCTCAATCACATACCGCTCCGCTGCTTGCTGATCGGCAATCCGCTCAATGTTCACTGCGCAGTATTTGTATTCCGGCGTTTTGGTTATTGGACTCAGATTTTCGGTTACCAGCTCGTTGCAGGCGCCGATCCACCATTGGTAGGTCATATATACCGCGCTGAGGTTGGGGCGATCACTGACTTTCGCCCGGGTGATCACCTTGCCCTTACGGGAGTTAACCCACACCAGCTCCTCATCCTCGATCCCCAGACGCCGGGCGTCGGCGGTGTTGATTTGCGCGTAACCGGGCTCGTCGGCCAGCTTCGCTAGCGCGGCACAGTTGCCGGTCATCGAACGGCAGGAGTAGTGGCCGACTTCCCGCACCGTCGATAGCACCATCGGATACTCCTCGCTGAGTTTGTCCAACGGTGCCTGCCATTCGCAAGTGAAAAACTGCGCCAACCCGTTTGGGGTAGAGAAGCTCTCCTCGAACAGATACGATGTTCCCTGGTCGGCGTCTGACTCATCGCAACACGGCCACTGGATATAGCCCAGCTCGCCCATTTTCTCGTAGGTAGCGCCAAAGAAGTTAGGGCAGAGGTGGCGCAACTCGTCCCAGATCTGCTTCGTATTATCGTAATGCATTGGGAAGCCCATTCGGGTGGCTATCTCACAGATAATCTGCCAGTCGGTCTTCAGGTCCCATTTCGGTTCAACGGCCTTGAAGAAGCGCTGGAAGCCGCGATCTGCTGCGGTATATACCCCTTCATGTTCACCCCAGGAGGTGGAAGGCAGGATGACGTCTGCCGCAGCAGCCGTTTTGGTCATAAAAATATCCTGCACGATCACCAGCTCCAGACCTTCAAAGGCTTTACGCACTTCGGAAAGGTCGGCATCGGTCTGTAGTGGGTCCTCGCCCATGATATAGGCAGCGCGGACTTCGCCGTGGGTCACCCGGTGTGGCAACTCGCTGATGCGGTAGCCACTATGTTCCGGGAGGCTCTCCACGCCCCAGGCTTTGGCAAATTTCTCGCGGTGCGCCGGGTTATTGACGTACTGATAGCCCGGATAGGTATCCGGTAGCGCCCCCATGTCGCAGGCACCCTGGACATTATTCTGGCCGCGCACCGGGTTGACGCCGACGTGCGGCTTGCCGAGATTGCCAGTGAGGATCGCAAGGCTTGTGAGGGAGCGCACGGTTTCTACGCCCTGCCAGAATTGGGTCACGCCCATCCCCCATAGGATGGTGGCGGTTTTCGCCGTGGCGTACATTCTTGCGCAGTCGCGGATCTGCCTGGCGCTGATGCCGGTTATTTTCTCAACCGACTCAGGGGTATAGCTCTCAACGATGCTGCGATAATTGTCGAAGCCTTCCGAGCGATTGGCCACAAACGATTTATCATAGAGATCTTCTTTGATTATCACGTGGCCAATAGCGTTGAGCAGGGCAATATTAGATCCATTATGCAGCGCGAGGTGCATATCAGCGATGCGCGCCGTTTCAATTTTGCGCGGATCGCAAACGATAATTTTTCCCCCATTGCGTTTGGCGTTAAGAATATGATTCGCCACAATCGGGTGAGAATCTGCCGGGTTATACCCGAAGATAAACACTAAATCGGTATTATCGATCTCAGTGATAGCATTACTCATGGCGCCGTTACCGACCGACTGGTGCAGACCTGCAACCGAGGGGCCGTGTCAGACACGTGCGCAGCAGTCGACGTTATTGGTACCAATAACGGCGCGCGCAAATTTCTGCATGATGTAGTTGGTTTCATTCCCGGTACCGCGTGATGAACCGGTGGTCTGAATGGCATCCGGGCCGTATTTATCTTTGATCGCGCTGAGGCGGCTCGCCACATAATCGAGCGCTTCGGCCCAGGATACGGACTCCAGTTTGCCGCCTCGCTGGCGGCGAATCATCGGTTTTTTCAGGCGCGGGGTGAGGATCTGTGGATCGTCAATAAAATCCCAGCCGTAGTAGCCTTTCAGACATAGGGTTCCCTGGTTGTTTTTCCCCATCGCCGCATCGGCGCGGGTAATTTTGCCATTATCCATCGTTAGCTGCATTTTGCAGCCGGAGGCGCAGTAGGGGCAGACGGTTGTTACAGTATTCATAGCAATGTTCCTGATGAAACCAAACTTAGAACAGCAGACCGAAGCTGAAGCGGCTGTTGATACCGAGCTCGACTGCCTGCTGCACGGTAGGGAGTGCCAGCAGCAGGAGCGTTATCAGCGCAAACACAAGGCGAATGAGCATGATTTATTCTTCCTGGGGTTCCTCGGGAAGCTGATCTTTCTTCACTTTCCGCAGCAGTAGCCACATTCTGACCGTTCTGACGGCCATGTTGCGCGCCGCTGAACTGGGCGGAGCCGGGTCGGGTGTCAGGGCTTCGTGGCTGACGCGTAACGGAACGCTACCGTTGAGCGTTAGGTTGGCGACAATGGCGGTCAGGGTGCCGATGGTGATCCCGCTGTGCAGGAACAGCTGAATCATGGGTGAAAACTGCGTGAACAGATTAGGCACCAGCACCGGCATCATACCCAACCCGAGGGTCAGGGCGACCACCATGCCGTTATTGTTGTTTTTATAGTTAACCTGGCCGAGAGTTCGTATCCCCGATACGGCAACCATACCGAACATCACGATGCCCGCACCGCCGAGAATGGGTTTCGGGATAAGCACCACCAGCGCCGCCATCTTGGAAAAGACCCCCATCAGAATCAGAATGATACCTGACATTGACACCACAAATCGGCTGCGCACTCCGGTCAATCCGATCAGGCCAACATTCTGCGCAAAGGCGGAGTAGGGGAAGAGGTTAAAGAAGCCGCAGAAAGTCGTGGCGATGCCGCATGTGTTAAGCCCATTTCGTAGCATTGTGGCATCGACTTTTTTACCGACAATCTCGCCAGTGGCCATCATCGAGGACATCGTTTCCACCATCACCACCACCATTACCATGGAGAGCAGGGCGGCAGGGATAATGTGAAACTCCGGTCTGGCAAATGGCATCAGCTTCGGCAGATGCAGCCATGGCGTGGCATTCACCAGACTGAAGTCGAGCGGCCTAAAAAAACTCCAGAGCACGGTGCCGATGATCAGACCAATCAGCACTGAGGTGTTTTTCAGCACTCCGGAGGCAAAGGTATAGATATTCAGAATGATAACAAGGGTAACGAAGGCCATTATCAGCGCGAAAGGCGCCCCGAAGCCTGCCATCTCACTGTTGCCACCACCGATCCAGCCGCCCGCAACCGGCATAATCGACATGCCGATAAGAGCCACGATGCTGCCCATTACCACTTTCGGGAAGAAACGAATCAGTTTGCTTATCCACGGGGCGCAGCAAAGGATAAATATCCCCGAAACGATCACTGCACCGGAAATGCCGCCGATCCCGTACTCTTTACCTATCAGCACCATCGGGATCAGTGCCGCAAAGGTACAGCCCTGAATCAGCGGTAGCTTGCAGCCCAGTCTCTTGCCGATGC
This sequence comes from Scandinavium sp. M-37, assembly GCF_043558715.1. Classification (NCBI taxonomy): domain Bacteria; kingdom Pseudomonadati; phylum Pseudomonadota; class Gammaproteobacteria; order Enterobacterales; family Enterobacteriaceae; genus Scandinavium; species Scandinavium sp. M-37. Next base: position 280,087 of record NZ_JBIGIN010000001.1, on the reverse strand, counting down.
CCAGCGACTGCACAATAGTGGCGATACCGCAGATAAAAAGATCGGCGCTGATTAACAAAATAATGTGATCGGGTGGCAAACCCACCGCATTACCGACCACCAGTGGAACCGCCACCGCGCCCGCATACATCACCAACACATGTTGCAGGCCATAAAGGAACATCTGTGTGATGGGTAATATTTCATCAACAGGCGGGACATAACCCGAAATTCGTGAGGCCGGAATGGCATTATCTTTCATGAAATTGTTGTCTCCTGTACGACTTCGCCCGGTAAGTGAGTGAACAGAGCCGAAGTTACGATTCGAAGGTCGCAACCTCCCTGAGCTGATGGCATCATCAGCGTGTTGCGCACACGGTGAGTAATATGCGTAAGCTGTGCCAAAAAATAAGCACACCACCTATCGAAAGGCATAATTGTGAAATAACTCACGGGTTAATGGATATTATGCTCGCCGATTGTGATCGCGCAGGAATAGGCCAGGCCGTTAATTATTGAGAGATATCAATATGAGATAGGGCATGTCTCATATTGGTATCATTCGCCGCGCATAAAATTATCAATAGGGTCGAAGGAGAGAGTGGTTGAACGGTAAGCTCGTGTGATCTTATTGATAGGCACTGTATATCTTGATCAATACGCGAATATTTATTTGAGGTAAGTCGCAAAAATGAGTGCGGTGTGAATGAAACAACAAAAATCGCCTGATTATTGCATCGTTTTCCTGAGTGAGTTTAAAAATAATAAAGGGAAGCAAATGAATAAATTTATCGTTGCCGATTCCGCGAACTGCATTGGATGTCACGTTTGTGAAGTGGCCTGTGTTACCGCGCATCATCAGGATAGCTGGCCCGTGCAGCGTAGTGATTTTCTTCCGCGCATTCATGTTTTATTCCACAGCAAGGCGAGCAGTGCGACAACCTGCCACCACTGTAATAATGCCCCCTGCGTCACCTCCTGTCCGACTCAGGCGCTGCAATTCGTCAACAACAGCGTCCAGTTTAAAAAGACGCTGTGTATAGGGTGTAAAAATTGCGTGGTTGCCTGCCCATTTGGCGCAATCGAGATGGTTGCTAACGATGACGATGCTCCGCTGTTGGCACACAAATGCGATCTCTGTAGCGAGCATTCTTCCGGGCAACAGGCCTGTGTCGCCAGTTGCCCGACTCAGGCACTGCGCCTGATAGATGAGGTGAGCATCACTGCGCTTCGAAAGGAACGCCAGGTTCGTTCTGTCATGGGTCAGCTCACGGGGCCGCTTCGTGGCGAACGCCGCAACGCGATTCTCGATAAAGCGCCACGGGTTGGGGCGAAAAAAGTTGCCGCGAATGCGCGCCGCGAGCACTTCGAGGAGATCTATCCGCCGCTGGGAGAGTGTGATGCCGAATACGAGAGCGAGCGTTGCCTCTACTGCGCACAGAAAGCGTGGTGCAACTGGACCTGCCCGCTGCATAACTCGATTCCGGATTTCATCCGTCTGGTGAACGAGGGCAAAATAATTGAGGCCGCCGAGCTGTGCCACCAGAGCAGTTCGCTACCGGAGATCTGCGGTCGTGTCTGTCCACAGGAGCGTCTCTGCGAGGGGGCCTGTACTCTGAAGAGTGAGGGCGGCTCGGTAGCTATCGGCAACCTCGAGCGCTATATCACCGATACCGCGCTGGCAATGGGTTGGCGGCCGACCATCGGTGATATTACCCCGCGCAAAGAGCGGGTGGCGGTAATCGGTGCCGGGCCTGCCGGTCTCGGCTGCGCGGATATTCTGGCCCGCAGTGGCGTGCATGTTGACGTATTTGACCGGCATCCGGAGATAGGCGGTCTTCTGACCTTCGGCATTCCGCCGTTCAAACTTGATAAACACATACTGGCGGTACGGCGTGAAATCTTCAGCAACATGGGTATTCACTTCCATCTCAACCAGGAGATCGGCCGCGACGTGGCCTTCAGCGACCTGATAGAGAACTACGATGCCCTCTTCCTTGGCGTCGGCACTTATGGACTGATGGCCGCCGGTCTGGAAGGAGAAGATGCCCCGGGGGTGATCCAGGCACTGCCGTTCCTGATTGCCAGCACTCGAGAGGTGATGGGGTTGGAAGAGAGCGCTGAATATCCGCTGACCGGCATCCAGGGTAAGAATGTGGTCGTATTGGGCGGTGGAGACACGGCGATGGATTGTCTGCGTACCGCGGTTCGCCGTGGTGCCACGAGTGTGACCTGCGCTTACCGTCGAGACGAGCTGAGTATGCCGGGATCGAAAAAAGAGGTGGTGAATGCCCGGGAAGAAGGGGTGAACTTCGAGTTCAACGTCCAGCCGCAGTATATCCAGCGCAACCGCAAAGGACAGGTCAGCGCAGTCGGGATGATACGCACCAAAATGGGTGAGCCTGGCCCGGACGGCCGTCGCCGCCCGCAGCCGATTGCCGGATCGGAGTTTGAGCTGCCAGCCGACGTATTGATCATGGCCTTTGGTTTTCAGGCGCACGATATGCCGTGGCTGCGCGGCCACGGCATCAAACGGGATCGCTGGGGGCAAATTCTTACCGGTGGTAAAGGGCGCGCAACCACACAAACCAGCAATGACAAAATCTTTGCCGGGGGCGATGCGGTGACCGGGGCAGACCTGGTGGTCACCGCCATGGCCGCAGGGCGGACGGCAGCCAGTGAGATGTTGGCTCGGTTCAGAGAGAAGGAGGAGGTATGACCAATTTTATCGTCGCCAGCCCACAAGATTGTATCGGCTGTAGAACTTGTGAGGTGGCTTGTGCGCTGGAGCATGTGGTTGCGGGCGCGGAGTTTCATCCGCGCCTCACCGTGATGCGCCTCGATGATCTCAGCGTGCCGGTCATGTGTCATCAGTGTGAGAACGCCCCCTGCGTGGGGGCCTGTCCCACTGGCGCGCTCAGTATGGGGAGTGAGCGGGTAGAAGCCGATGCCAGGCATTGCATCGGCTGTCAGAGCTGTGCGGTGGCCTGTCCGTTTGGTGCCATCACCATTGAAGTGAATGCCGGGCAGGCTCCGGTTATCGTGAAGTGCGATTTGTGCGGCGACCGGAGTCGCGGCCCCGCCTGTGTGGACGTTTGCCCTACCGCTGCGCTTAGCAAGATGACCGAAAAGCAGCTTGATGACCTGCAAAAGCAGCGCAATATCGCTACTGCCGTGCTGTTTACACTGTAAGTTCTTTTGCCGGGCCAGTAAAAAGCCCGGCCATTGCTGGCCGGGCTTGCTGATAGCGTTACGCTAGTGACGCTATCACGGTAGGGCATCCATCCTCTCCCACATCTTCTTCGCCACGTCCTGTGCTTTTTTGAAGATTGGCGCACAGTTGAATCTGAACTGGCGATCTTCATAGATCATCAGCCCGTTCACCATCACACTGTGAACGTTGTTGGATCCCAGACCGAAGGCAATATGGCCCGCAACGTTATTTGCAATTAGCGGTGTCGGCGGTAGGTAGTCGCAGATTGTTAGGTCAGCCATGCAGCCCGCCTCCAGCCGGCCAAACGGTGCGCCAAAGTTGCGGCTCAACAGTTCGTTACCGTTGCTCAGCGTCTTCGCAAAGCTGTCCGGCCACCACGGGCCCCCGGCATCGCGGTGTTTGAAGAAAGCAAACTTCATTTCCTCAAACATATCGGAGCCAATGCCGTCAGTACCCAGCGCCAGGTTGTGGATTTGCGGCAGGCGAGGGTTATAGCCGACGTGGTTGTTCATGTTCGAGCGCGCATTATGTACCAGGAAACCGTTCTTAGCGTTCAGCAGCTCAATGTCGGCGTCGGAGAGATAGAGGCCGTGAGCAATCAGCGTTTTGCTGTCAATCAGGTCAAACTCCGCCAACCGTACCAGTAGATCCTTACCATAGCGGTGATGGCTATGAGAGACATCGTAACTGTCTTCCGCGGCATGAATGTGTAGGCCGCGCCCGGTCGCTTTCAGCGCTTCGCTCAACATCGCCAGCCCCTCGTCGGGCACGGTGAACGGCGCGTGGGCGCCGATATGGGATTCCACCAGATAAGGTTCGTCACCTTTCTGCCGCGCGGCATCGATCTCTTTAGCGAAGCGAATGTTCTCTTCCACACCGTCGCACAACTCGCGGCTGCCGTTGTTGCGATCGGTGGTTTCGAAACAGGTCATTCCGCGCAGGCCAACCTTAATGAAAGCGTTACGTAGCTGGCTCAGAGATCCAGCAATATAGTTTGGCGATGCATGGTGGTCGATGACCGCCGTACAGCCGCTGCGCACGGCCTCCATGGCGCAGATAAGTCCACTGTAATAGAGAGACTCCTCGTCCAGTGCCAGATCGAGCCGCCACCAGAGGTTTTTCAGGGTGGAGATAAAGTCCGGGCTCGGGGCGATATTCGCCTGAATGCCGCGGGACAGGCCCGAGTAAAAGTGGTTGTGGGAGCAAACCATTCCAGGCATGACCAGTCGCCCATGCATCTCTTTGGTTTGCGCTTGCGGATAGCGCTGAGCCAGCGCTGGACCGACGTCGAGGATTTTGCCATTTTCAATAGCAATATCGACCTTTTCCCACACTTTCGCCGGATATAACTGCGCGGCGGTGGCATTTTTAAGAATGATGATGCTCATACTTCGACGCCTCCCAGCAGATAGCTATGATGCTGATGAACATGACTAATGATGCGAAAGATATCTTCAAGCCCTTCAGGCACGCTGTCGCACTGGCCGTTACTATTGATAGGGCGCTGCCAAACGTTGCCGTCCTGACGCACGGTGACTTTTCCGCTGTCGATGAAGAAGCCCGGATTGGTGCTGTTGACAAAATCCTGCTCCAGGCTGAAGACGGTCACTTTATCCTTGTACGGACGGCCCTGCCATGGGCAGAACTGGGCGCAGTTACCGCACTCATTGCAATAGGCGTCGAGGTGCAGCGTCTGGAAACGATTCTGGAATCCTGGCACGGCAATTGAGACGTTGGCGCGGTTCGGGCAGACGTCAACGCACTTGCTGCAGACGTAGTTACACTCCAGGCAGCGACTCGCTTCCTGCACCACGAAGACCTCGCGATTGTCTTTATCAACCTGAGTGATAGCGATGTTGCCTTTACGCTGGTAAATCTCCGCGGGATCAACGTTGTTCCAGCGCTTGTTGTTGTGATGGCTGGCTATATTTTCCCGAGCCAAAATGACATCGGTTGCCCGGCGAGCGTTGCCAATCGCAGAAACTATCGAGGAGGGACCGCGCTGCACGTCGCCAATCAGGAACACATTAGAATGGCTGGTTTCGCCTTCGGCGTTAACCACCGGCCAACCCTGTGGGTCAAGCGGGATCCCCATCGCCGATAATGCCTCGCTATCCTGCTGCTCACCGATGGCGGTGATCAGGGAGTCAATCTTCAGCACCCGGGTCTCATCGGTGGCTATCGGACGGCGGCGGCCTTTTTCATCCGCTTCACCCAGTCTCATCACCCGCACTTCGAGAGTCCCGTCGGCGTTGAACTGCTCGGGATTGCACAACCATTCAAAATTGACGCCGTCGTGAGCTGCCTCTTCATACTCTTCGCGCCAGGCGGGCATCTCCTGCTGCGAGCGGCGATAGACGATAGTGGCACTTTGCACGCCCGGCACACGTAATGCGGCGCGAGCGCAGTCCATCGCGGTATTGCCCGCGCCGACGATGGCGACGTGTTTGCCCATATTCAGTGTGTCGCCACGGTTGAACGCTTTTAAGAACGGGAGGGATTTATGCACGTTCTGGTTATCACCTCGCAGCGTGACGCCGCTGTTCTTGTCAGTACCGGTGCCAACAAGCACGTAGCGGAAGCCTTGCGCCTGCAGTTTTTCAACCGTCAGGTGCGGATCGCAACCGTAAACAATGTTGACCCCGTGATTGACCACAAAGTCGATGTCTTGCTGGATAAGCTCTCCCGGGATGCGGAACTGCGGAATGATGTTCTGCACCACGCCGCCTGCATTGGCTTCGCGCTCAAACAGGGTCACCGGATGACCTGCGCGCGCGAGGAAGTAGCCCGCCGCAAGCCCTGCCGGACCCGCGCCAATCACCGCTACCGGGTGCATGGAGCCAGATCCAGCCGGTTTATGCCAGCGCTGCTGGTACGCCTCCCAGCCTTTTTCCAGCGCCACTTTTTTCAGCTCGCGGATATTGAGAGCGCTGTCATAGTCGAGGCGGGTACAGTTGTATTGGCACTGGTGATCGCAAATGTGGCCGGTGATGGCCGGTAGGGCGTTGCGCTGATAAATCAGCGCCAACGCGTCGGCGTAGCGGTGCTCGCCCAAGAGGCGAATATATTCCGGGATATCCTGCTTGATGGCGCAGGCGGTGACACAGGGAGCGACGTAGCAGTCGGTCAACGGTAATGGTTCGCCTGTGTCGATGCGATCGTCCGGTTTCCACTGCTTCTGGGTGTACTCCATGCTGACCGCTCTCTCCGCCAGCGCGTTCAGACGCTCGACGTCAACCTGTGTCATGTTCCAGCCGTCGGCCTGTTCCAGTTCGCGCATACAGGCGGTCAGGCGCAGGTAGCCACCGGGTTTCAAGAGATCAGTCGCCATGGTGATCGGCCGGATGCCGGTTTCAAAGATGTCGCGGATGTTGATTTGGCTGGCGCCGCCGGAATAGGAGATAGGCAGCTTGCCATCAAATGCTCTGGAGAGCAGGGCGGCCACGTTGATCGACAGCGGGAACAGGGCGCGGCCGGACATGTACATCTCGTCCCCGGGCAGTGCGCCTTTATTGTTGAGCGTGCCAAGGGTATTGGTCAGCTTGACGCCGAAGCCCAGATTGCGGGTTTTCGCCAGTGCCATCAGGCGGGTCAGCATTTCCAGCGCCTGATCAATCTTCAGGTCGTGCTCAAACGACGCTTCGCTGAGGCCGATATAGTCAAAGCCGCAGGTGTCGAGGATCTCACGTACGCGCGCAAAACCAAGCAGGGTCGGGTTCAGTTTGACGAAGGTATTGATGTGCTTCTCTGCCAGCATGTAGCGGCAAATGGCTTCGATTTCATCCGGCGGGCAGCCGTGCATGGTGGAAAGGGTGACACCCTGAACCAGGATGCCGGGAACGCGCTGCGCCAGCGTATCGAGCTCCGCTTTGCGGGCACTTTGCGGCAGGCTGTCGATAAAGTTCTTATCGTGCAACCAGCGATTAAGGATGTCGCGGTACTGAGCGAATTTCGGATGGGCGGAGGCGTCCATCATGTTGTCAATGAACTCCTGCATCGGCGGTTGCTTGATACCGTCGAGGTTGTAGCCGACGCTCATATTAAAAACAAAGGACTTGCCGTCTTTATTGGGCGTCAGAGCAAAAACGTGCTCCAGCAGATGCAGCGCGAACCATGCCTTGAGGTACTCATCCCAGGCTTTCTTCAGGGTAAACTCGGTGGACCACTCAGTGTTGAAGCCTTCATCCTCAGCATCAATGCAGGGTTTTTCCAGCTCCAGCCGGTCGAGAATTTGTACGGTTTTCAGTTCGATAAACCGCCCGCCGAGCAGCCAGGCGGTGATGATGTTCTGTGCCAGTTGCGTGTGCGGCCCGGCGGCAGGACCGAGAGGTGTTGCGCAGTGCTCGCCAAACACGCTAAACGGGTGCGGTGCTTGTGGTGAATAGAACTGCTGTTCGGGAATGCCAAAAATAGACCCTTGAGTCTGATATTCATCGAAAATGCGCGTCAAAAGCTCCTCAAACGGGACGGGACGCATAATATCTCCCATAACCCTCTCCTTAGACATATTTGTTAGAACGACATTGCCGGTTTACATAATCCCGACGGATGACAGGAGAAGAGCAACAATCACACCAGTTATTCAGATAAGAGGATTAACAATCAGGAATTTGTGAAGCGGCTCGAAACTCGATGGCAGTGTGTGAATTAATTCACAGTAGTTTAATGAGAATTAAAATCACTCCATGTTCTTCTCTCCACTTGTTTATCAAATAAAGCGCGAAAATATCAGAATGATAATCTCTCTACGTCGATGTCTGGTTAACACATCACTTGATGTAGCATCGCGCGGAAAATAACTTGTTCTGCCTCGCAATTTTCGCTTTCTGCGGGCAAGAAAAAGGACGCTTCTCACGCTTTAAAACAAAAGCCTTTCAACCAGCATGAATATTGCATTGGCGTCATAAACCATTGTGACGGCCATCCAGAGGTTGGTATGAATATTTTTGCAGAAGCAGCACGACTTGAAGAACAGAACCGTTCCTTCGCCCTGGCGGAAATTGTTGAATGTCGGGGATCGACCCCCAGGCACACCGCCCGAATGCTAATCCGTGAAGAGGGGTCGATAGTGGGCACTATCGGCGGCGGCATGGTTGAGCGTAAAGTCATTGACGAAGCGCTTGAGGCGCTACGTGAGAAGGTATCACGTATGTTTCACGGTCGGATGGCACGCGGCGGTGGCGATGCGGTCGGCTCTGACTGCGGCGGCGCGATGTCGGTATGGATAAGCGTCCACTGCCAACGTCCCCGGCTGCTGTTAATCGGCGGCGGGCATGTCAATTGCGCCATTGCTCACGCTGCCGCACAGTTAGATTTTGATATTTGCGTGGGCGATATCTATTACGGAAGTCTGAATCCTGACAACTTTCCCGCCTCTGTGCGTCTGGTTCACGGGACCAGTTTTCGGGAGGTGGTGGATGCAATGGCGATCCAGCCGCAGGATTTTGTCCTGATCGCCACCAACAATCAGGACCGGGAGGCGCTAGACCGATTGATCGTTCAGCCGGTTGCCTGGCTGGGATTACTGGCCAGCCGCAGAAAAGTGCAGGTTTTTTTACGTCAGATGCGCGAGAACGGCGTGCCGGAGGCAGATATCGGGCGTCTGCGAGCGCCTATTGGCTATGACATCGGCGCGGAGACGCCAAATGAGATTGCTATCAGCGTGCTGGCAGAGATCCTGCAGGTGAAAAATGGCGCGTCGGGAGGCTTAATGACTCATCTGAGAGAGGGGGAGTAAAAAGGTTGCCGGGCAGACGAACCCGGCTTCCGCTTTACTGGCTAATGATAGTGCCCGTTTTCCCTTCAATACCCTCTTTGGCTTTGCTCAACACCGTAATCAGCGCCTTGCGGCCCGGACGGGAGCGGGCGAAGGAGGTGGCGGCTTCAACTTTCGGCAGCATCGAACCTTCGGCGAAGTGGCCTTCCTCGATAAAATGCTCGGCATCGCTTAGGGATATTTTGTCCAGCCACTGCTCGTTGGCTTTGCCGAAGTTGATGGCAACTTTTTCCACGGCGGTGAGGATAATCAGCAAGTCAGCGTCAATCATCTCCGCGAGTTTGGCGCTGGCCCAGTCCTTGTCGATAACTGCACTGGCACCTCGCAGGTGGTTGCCCTCGCGGATCACCGGGATACCCCCGCCGCCAGCAGTGATCACCACGTGGCAGGCATCCATCAACTCCTTCACTGTTTTTTTCTCGATGATGTCGACCGGTTTCGGTGAGGCGACAACGCGACGGTAGCCGCGTCCAGCGTCTTCTCGCAGGGTGTAGCCGTTTTGGGTCAGCTTCTCGGCCTCCTCTTTAGTGAAGAATGAGCCGATGGGCTTGGTCGGATTGAGAAAGGCTTCATCGTTGGCATCGACTTCCACCTGGGTTATCAGCGTCGCCACAGGAATATCCAGCTGGCGCGACAGCAGCTCCTCACGCAGGGCATTCTGCAGGTCGTAGCCGATATAGCCCTGGCTGAGGGCTACGCAGACCGACATCGGCAGCATCGGCGTATGGGCTTCGGTTTTCGCCGCCGCTTCAAAAGCGAGGTTGATCATCCCCACCTGCGGGCCGTTGCCGTGGGTGACCACCACCTGGTGGCCCTGGGCGATGAGATCGACGATCGCCTGGGCGGTCTGTTTGACTGCTTGCATCTGGCCGGCGAGATCGTCACCCAGCGCATTCCCGCCGAGGGCGAGAACAATTTTTTTACTCATAATTTCCTCTCATTAACTCTCTGGCCCGCTGACGGGCAGGTGAGCGGTAGAAAAGCGGTTACGACGTAAGAAGCGGCCCTGACCGGCGCTGCCGGTAAAGACGCCGTTGTCAAAAATGACCTTGCCGTGGGAGAGCGTCTGTCGAATGGCTCCCTGGCAGATAAAACCCTCATAGGGCGAATAGTCGGCGTTGTCGTGCAGCATCTCATGGTGGATGGTGGTGGTGCGGTTCGGGTCAATAATGACCACATCGGCATCGGCACCGGGGGCCAGCAGCCCCTTCTGCGGCCACAAACCAAACAGTTTCGCAGGATTGGCACTGGTAAGCGCCACGAAGCGTTCAGGTGTGATGCGCCCGCTCATCACGCCGTGGGAGAACAGCAGCAGCAGGCGGTTTTCCACTCCCGGCAGGCCATTCGGACAGCGGCTGAAGTCGCCTCCGGAAATCTGCCTGCGCTGCACCGATGAGAAGGTGCAGTGGTCGGTGGCGACCGTGTCGATGGAACCGTCGTGAATACCACACCATAGCGCGTCGTTGTTGCTGGCGTTGCGCAGGGGAGGGCTAAGCAGGTAGTTGAGGGCATCTTCGCGCTCATAGCAACGGTCATCGAGTAGCAGGTACTGAGGACAGGTTTCCACCCAGACCGGTTGCTGTCGCGCTCTGGCGAGACGCAGATACTCCAGCCCCAGCGCGTTGGAGAGGTGCACGATATAGAGAGGGGCATTGCCTGCCAACTGGGCCAGATTAATCATCCTGGCGATGGCCTCAGCCTCGCATTCCAGCGGGCGGCTCAGGGCGTGATAGCGCGGAGCGGTCTTCCCGGCGCCGACAAACTCTGCCCGACGCTGGGCGATGGCGGCATCATTTTCTGGATGCACGGTGGTCAGCGCCCCCGCGCGCTGCAGGTGACGCATGGCCAGTAGCACCTCATCATCGTTCAGTTTGTACTGGTAGGTCAGGTAGAGCTTGAAGCTGCTGATCCCGGCCTCTACCAGCATAGGGATCTCGTCGAGAATGCCGTGATTGACGTGTTGAATCACGCCGTGAAAACTGTAGTCGATCACTGCTTTATAGGCGGCGTAGCCACGGTAGACGTCAAACTGGTGGCGCAGGTGACAGCCCGCAGGACCAAACCCCATATGGTCAACGATAGTGGTGGTGCCGCCGCAAGCTGCGGCCCGGGTTCCGGTAAAGAAATCATCGCAGCTGCGGGCAAGGCCAGCATCAATGTTGAAGTGGGTGTGGACATCGACACCGCCGGGCATCACATAACAATCTTCGGCATCAATAATTTCGCAGGGTTGTTCCGCCTCAATGACGTCGGCAAGATGTTTGACGAGGCCATCTTCGATCAGTAGGTCCTGCTTCACCACTCCATCGGCATTGACGACGAGGCCATTCTTAATCAGTACGCGCATAGGAACCTCAACATCCCGCCGCAGGGCGCGGCGGGAGACAGGACGAACGATTACTCCGTGGCCAGCCAACTCAGCGGAATGGCCGCATACATCGCGGCGCACGTCACCAGATGGGGTTTCCAGGTTTTCTCATTTGGCGCGTGGGCTTCCGGCTCTTTACCCGGACCAAAGCCGATAACCGGAATACCGTGACGGCCCATGATGGAGACACCGTTAGTAGAGAAGGTCCACTTATCTACCACCGGCGCTTTTCCGAATAAGCCTTCATAGGCGTTGCTAAGGGCGCGAACGGTGAAGTGGTTCTCTTCGACTTTCCAGGTCGGGAAGTAGCATTCGGTCGGGTAGACCAGACCAGTCCATGATGGACGCTCGTAGTTGTACATTGAGACAACGGCGTTTGCTTTCTGCACCGCAGGCAGGGCGCGGATCTCTTCCAGAGCACCTTCCCAGGTTTCGCCCCAGGTCAGACGGCGGTCAATGGAGACGGCGCAGCTGTCCGCGACCGCGCAGCGGCTTGGGGAGGTGAAGAAAATTTCCGACACTGTCAGGGTGCCTTTTCCAAGGAACTTATCATATCCAAGTTTCTGAGAGAGTTGCTCTAGCTCGGTCAATACCGGTGCCATTTTGAAGATGGCGTTGTCGCCGCGCTCTGGTGCCGAGCCGTGGCAGCTAATGCCCTGTACTTCGACGCGGATCTCCATACGTCCACGCTGGCCGCGATAGATCTGGCAGTCGGTCGGTTCGGTGCTGACCACGAACTCGGGGCGAATACCGGACTGCTCAATAATGTACTGCCAGCACAGACCATCGCAGTCTTCTTCCTGAACGGTACCGGTCACCAGCAGGGTGTATTCATCTTCCAGGCCCAAGTCCTTGATGATTTTACCGGCGTACACCATCGAGGCCATTCCACCTTCCTGATCAGACGCGCCGCGCCCACCGATCAGTTCATCGGTCTCCATACCTTCGTACGGATCAAAGTTCCAGTTTTTGATATTGCCGACGCCCACGGTATCAATATGAGCATCCATCGCCACCAGACGCGGACCGTGGCCGATGTAGCCCAGCACGTTGCCCATCGGGTCGACTTCGACTTTATCAAAGCCGACTTTCTGCATCTCTTCCTTGATGCGATGTACGACACGCTTCTCATCACAGCTTTCGCTCGGGATGGCGATCATATCGCGCAGGAAACGGGTCATCTCTTTCTCATACTGCTGTGCTTTTTCTACAATTTCTTTGAACGGAATTTGCTTAGCCATGAATGTGCTCTCCGGTTCTGAATAGTGATTTCCCGTCCAGCGGGCGGAATTTGACAGGTTTGTTGTTACTGAACTGCTGGGTGTTTGCCTTCCCAGACCACTTCGCGATAGTGCTTAACGTCGGTATCACCTTCAGTGCTAATCACCAGCACGACGGCGTTACTGTCCAGTTTCAGCTTGTGCATCAGCGTTTCACGCTGTGGATTAAAGTGAACGGCGGCCAGAAGGCCAAGACCGACGGCTCCGGATTCACCCGATAGGATGCGCGGGTCGTGGCCTAGCGGATTCCCCAGCACCCGCATACCCAGCGCGGCGACGGCATCCTGACAAGAAACAAACTGTGTGGCGCAGTTACGCAGCACTTCCCAGCCCAATGGGTTCGGTTCACCGCAGGCAAGGCCTGCCATAATGGTGGGCATATCACCTCTGACGTTGACAATCTGGCCTTTAACCCCGGAGCGATAGAGGCAGTCCGCCAATTCCGGCTCGACAATGATAGAGTGCAGGTTCTTCGCGCCGTAAGCGTCGGCCAGATAGCTCAACACACCGCCAGCCATGGCTCCCACGCCCCCCTGGAGCAGCACGTGTGTTGGACGCGAGATACCCATTAAGGCTATCTGTTCAACCGCTTCGTCAGCGAGGGTGGCGTAACCCTGCATTATCCAGGTTGGGATTTTGGTGTAGCCTTCCCAGGCGGTGTCTTGCACCACTTCCCAGCCGTTTTTGGCTGCGGTTTGCATAGTGAAGCGCACGGTATCGTCGTAGTTCATATCGGTGACAATGCACTCGGCTCCGAGGTGCAAAATCGCGTCAACACGCTCTTGCGCGGAACCCTTAGGCATATAGATGACAGCATTCTGCCCCAGTTGCTGGGCTGCCCACGCCACACCTCGACCGTGGTTGCCATCGGTGGTGGTGGCAAAGGTCATTTTCTCTTTGATGCTTGATTTCAATTCTTCGAAGGAGAGACCGTTGATATCAAGACGGTATTTTTCACAAAGCAACTGGGCGATGGCGTAGGAGCCACCCAGCATTTTGAATGCGTTAAGGCCAAAGCGTTGAGATTCGTCTTTAACCAGAATTTTTTGCACACCAAACAGGGCTGCCAGTTCATTCAACGCCACCAGAGGCGTAGGCTTATAACCGTTAATTTTTCGGTGAAAGAGGCGTGCCTGTTGCGCCTGCTGGCGTGAAAACAGCGGCGATGTCTCCCCGTTGAAAAAACGATTATCGGCAATATCCATTTTCAGTGAGAAAGCAGACATACTCGATCCTTATCCTTTAAGGGCAAAATAGTGGGCTGACCCGCAGGCCAGCCGGCGATTATTTGATACGTTTCTGCGCTTCCGAAAGCAGTTGCTCCAGCACCTGGCCCGGGTTCGAATATTTGCGGCAGACGATCATCGCGGCGATGATGTACGGCTTCCAGCTAGCCTCTTTGTAGGTCGGGATACGGTATTTCTCGAAGACGGCTTCGGTGACTTCACCTTCTTTACAGGAGACACCAGTGATATCCGCTGGCAGGCAGTGCATGTACAGCGCTTCGCTGTCGCGGGTGTGCTTCATCATCTCTTCGGTGCAGTGCCAGTTTTTGTGTTTGGCATTTTGCTCAAGACAGGCTTTCTCCAGCGCCTTCAGGCCGTCGTGATCGTTAGCGCGCAGCAGGTCGGTGCGTTTTTCCATCACTTTGTACGGCGCCCAGGATTTTGGATAGACGATGTCGGCGTCTTTGAAGGCCTCTTCCATGCTGGTGACCTGCCGGAAGCTACCACCGGAGGCTTTGGCGTTGTTTTTCGCCACCTCGATAACATCAGGGATCAGGTCGTAGCCTTCCGGATGGGCAAGGGTGACGTCCATGCCGAAGCGCGTCATCAGGCCGATAATGCCTTGAGGCACGGAGAGCGGCTTGCCATAACTCGGAGAGTAGGCCCAGGTCATGGCGATTTTTTTGCCTTTCAGGTTCTCCAGCGAGCCGAAGTGTTCGCGTAGCCAGGCCAGATCAGCCATCGACTGGGTTGGATGGTCGATATCGCATTGCAAGTTGATCAGCGCCGGACGCTGCGGCAACACGCCATGCTTGTAGCCATCATCCAACGCTTCGCCGACTTCGCGCATATAAGCGTTGCCCGCTCCCAGGAACATGTCATCGCGGATACCGATCGCGTCAGCGCAAAAGGAGATCATGTTGGCGGTTTCACGGACAGTTTCTCCGTGGGCGATTTGCGATTTTCCCTCATCCAGATCCTGCTGAGCCAGGCCTAACAGGTTCAGTGCGGAGGCATAGGAGAAGCGAGTACGGGTAGAGTTGTCGCGGAAAACGGAGATGCCCAGCCCATTGTTAAACACGTTGGTGGCGATATTTTCAGCGCGTAGCGTCTTCAGTGCGGCAGCAACATCCAGCACCTGTTTCAGTTCGTCCGGCGATTGCTCCCAGGTCAACAGAAAGTCTTTCTCGCTGAGGTGAGAGTTGAGTTTGTTGATATCCTTAATCAGTTCGTTAACAGTTTTCATGCTTTAATCCTGGTCGTGAATGACGGGCTTAATGATTGCTGTGCGGTCGAATATGCAATGTTTCCGAATGAGTGACTGCCAGCGCTGTATTATCACTAACAATAAGCGTGCCAGATCCCCGACAAGGACGGCGGTGAAGTTTAAATGAGGATAATTATGCGAGGCCTATCACGAATTTAATCGGTTCAGAGAGGAAAATTTTAAATAGACATTTTATCTGCGGCATATTTTTCATCAATTCATTAAATTCATGCCACAAAAAACGTTCGGATATCACACCAATATGATAAATCGCGAGGTATTTTTATCATACTGATAGGAAAGTGTGATAGGTATTGCATATTTTAGACAAAGGAGATAAGTAGCATTATCTATATCAATATTGTAAGAAGGCGAGGGAGTATAATTCTGCAAACGAATAAATATACCGTCTTGCACTTGTAGTGCTTCAGGTGAGCAATATTAAAAGGCCGATTATGATACCGTCCACGACCCCTTCCATTTTGATGCAGGTTCAACCTACGATTCAAAAGTTTGCCAGGATGCTCTCTAGCGTGCTTCAGCTGGAAGTTGAGATAGTTGATAGCGCACTGTATCGAGTCGCGGGCACTGGCACGTTCAATAAATCACTTGGGCAGAAATTAAGTACAAATTCGCGACTTCTTAGCTACATAATTGAAACAAAAAAAGAAAAAGTTGTTACCCACTCCCGCTTTGATCCCTTATGTAAAGGTTGCAGCACGAAAGATAAATGCGACGAAAAGGCATTTATCGGCACACCTGTTATATATCATGACCAGTGCGTCGGCGTTGTCAGCCTGGTTGCACTAACACGCGAGCAGCAGGAGCGTATAAACGAAAATACTCAGGAATTCTCCGATTACGTCCGCCACGTTTCATCCATATTTGTCTCCCGATTTTTGCATGACCAGTCCGGTAGCGATAATATCCAGAAGATATTTTTAACCATGATTGAAAATATGGATCAGGGTGTGCTAGTGATTGGTAGCGACCAGAATGTGAAATTCGCCAACCACACGGCGCTGAAGATAATGGGCATCAATCAGGGAAGCTTAATAGGTAAAACCCTCAACTTCCAGCCACTGACCTTCGAAGATAATTTCAAGCACGGTCACATGCAACACATCATCGCCTTTGACGATCGTAAGGAGTTGATCATCGGCCAGTTGCACGCGGTGCAGGATCACAAGTTGTTTCTGATGGCCTTCCACCAGTCTCACTCATCTGCCGATTTCACCAGCGGCCAGGAGGGACCGCAGATCGAAGCGATGGTGGGGGAATGCCGCCCGATGCGCCAGTTGAAGAAGCTGATTCGCCGCATTGCCCCAAGCCCCTCCAGCGTGATGATTGTTGGCGAAAGCGGCACGGGTAAAGAGGTTGTAGCCCGGGCTATCCACAAGCTCAGCGACCGCCAGGCTAAGCCTTTTATTGCCATTAATTGTGCGGCGATCCCCGAGCAATTACTGGAGAGCGAATTGTTTGGCTACGTTAAAGGTGCGTTTACCGGCGCATCGGCCAACGGTAAAACCGGTCTGATTCAGGCGGCCAATAACGGGACGCTGTTTCTTGATGAAATTGGTGATATGCCGCTGACCTTGCAGGCCAAGCTGCTACGGGCTATCGAATCGCGGGAGATCCAGCCGGTGGGGGCCAGCCATACGGTGTCGGTGAATATACGTATTATCTCCGCCACCAACCAGAACCTTGACCAGTATATTGCCGAGAGAAAATTTCGCGAAGATCTCTATTATCGCCTCAACGTCATTCCGTTGCGTCTGCCACCGCTGCGCGAGCGGCAGGAGGATATCGAGCTTCTGATCCACTACTTCCTGCATCTGCATACCCGCCGGCTGGATCTGGTTTATCCTGGCGTGGCACAGGATGTGATCGATTTCCTCAAGCACTATCGCTGGCCGGGCAACATCCGTGAGCTGAGCAATTTGATGGAGTATTTGGTCAATGTGGTGCCGTCAGGGGATATCGTCGATATATCGCTGTTGCCGCCAAACCTGGTCTGCAACAGTGAGATGGCGGAGCAAGCACCGTCCTGCGCGGCAGTAGCGGTTGCCTCACAGGACGACAGCGTGACAGCGCTGGAGAAGATGGAGCGGCAGATGATCCGCGACGCGCTATCGCGCTACAGTAACAAGAAGCAGGCAGCAGAGGAGCTGGGCATCGGTATCGCCACGCTCTATCGCAAAATTAAGAAATATGCGCTGGTCGGGGAGTAAATCCCCTTCAGAACTTCTGCCTTCGCACTTTCTGATGCGGATAATCATAGTGATACGCCGATTCTCTTTATGATAATTCTCGCTGCTATCCCCGCCGATTTATTCCACCACACCCCCACCATTTTTGGATTTACCTCACATATCCAATGACTCAATATGCTTTTCGAGACAGGTGGCATAGCCATTGCTTTATTCAGGCATCTTTCTTTGCGAGTGGAGACTGAATAACATGGATACATTGCTTGTCGGCAATGAAGTGCCCCGCGTAGATGGCCTCGCCAAGGTGACAGGTAAAGCCATCTACGGCGATGACATTAAAATGAACAATATGCTGTATGGCGCCTGTCGCTATGTCGATATTCCCGCCGGACGGATTGACTCTCTGGACCTGTCGGAAGCAGAAAAAGTCCCTGGCGTCGTACGTATTGCCACCTGGAATGATATTCCCGGGCAACGCAAATTAGGGGCGATCGTGCCCGACCATCCGCCAATTATCGACAACGAAATAGCCTATCGGGGCGACGTGGTTGCCGTGGTTGCCGCACAAACCTATGAAGCCGCTTGCATTGCGGTAGACAAGATCAAAATCGCCTATACCCCCTGGGAACCAATAACCTCGCCGGAAGAGGCGTTGAAGCCAGATGCCCGCCTGATTCACAGCGAGCTCGACAGCAATGTCATCAATCGACACCACACCGTAAAGGGTGATATAGACGCTGGTTTCGCGGCCTCTGCCCATGTCTTCGAGCGCGAATACGAGGTTGGCTTCCAGGAGCACGGCTACATCGAGCCGGAATCCATTACTGCCTATCTGGATAGTAACGAGCAGATCATGACTATCGAGGGGTCTATCCAAAACGCGCATCGCACCCGCGCGGTAATCGCCAAATACCTCAAGCTTCCTCAATCAAAAGTGAACATCAAACGCTCGGTGCTTGGCGGTTCCTTCGGCGGTAAAGATGACATTATTGATAACGTCTCCTGCCGCGCGGCACTGCTGGTGCATCTCACCGGACGTCCGGTGAAGATCTCATACAACCGTGAGCAGTCGATGCGCGAAAGCTACAAGCGTCACCCGTACAAGATGAAGTACCGGATTGGCCTCGATGATCAGGCACGTATTCAGGCGATTAAGATCGATATTATTGCAGACGGCGGCAGCTACTGTGGCCAAACGGTGTTCGTTACCTGGCGCAGCTCCGTGCAGGCAGCAGGCCCTTACAACATTCCTAACGTGCGTGTTGATCTGGTTGGCGTCTACACCAATAACAATTACACCTCAGCCTACCGTGGCTACGGTGCTCCGCAAGTTATCTTCGCCAACGAATCGCTTATGGATGAGGTTGCCGAGCTGATGGGCCTGTCACCGGTTGAGTTTCGTCTGCGTAATATCCTCAAGCAGGGCGACACCAGCATGGCCGGACAGGTATTCAACGATCACACCGTATCGGCCCAGGAAGTGCTCGAAAAATCGCTGCTCAAGGCCGAGTACGTTGCTAAACGGGAACACTATAAGCAGCTCAACGCCCAGGGCGGCCCAATTCGTTATGGTATCGGCTTCGCCCTGAGTCATCGCGGCTGCTCCCTCGGAGCGGAAGGTCTGGACGCCTCTTCGGCGCTGATTCAGGTCAATGCCGATGCCAGCGTCAATATCTCCACCTCGGTTTCTGAGAACGGGCAGGGGCTGCAGACCACCATGTCGATGCTGGCGGCGGAAGCTTTTGGCATTGAGCTTGAGCACGTGATGTTCACTGAGCCTGCCACCGCCATGATTGCCGACGGCGGCTCCACGGTGGCGTCTCGCGGTACGCTAATGGGTGGCAAGGCTATTCTCAGCGCAGCCGACAAAATCAAAAAGCGCATGGCAGACGCCATTAAAGAAACCCTAAAAGTCGACGGGATCGACGATATCCTCTGGCAGAACGGTAAGGTATTTAACCGCCATAACCCGGGGTTGAGCCTCAGCTTCCAACAGGTGTGCGATATGACCAAAGCCACCGGGGCGAACCTTTCTTCCTATGGCTGGCACGTTGCGCCAAGCATCCACTGGGACGAAGAAAAAGGTTGCGGCAGCCCGTACTTCACTTGGGTTTATGGTTGTCAGGTTGCCGACGTGGCCGTGGATATGCGTACCGGTAAGGTGACCGTTAACAACGTGGTCGCAACGCACGACGTGGGTAAAGTGATAAACCCGGTAGGCTTCACCGGTCAGGTCTACGGTGGTGTGCTACAGGGGATGATTGGTTACGGTATGCTGGAGGATTTCAACACCGAACAGGGTGTGGTCAAGTCAGAGAACTTCGATACCTATCTGCTGCCGACCATCAAGGATATGCCGCACATTGATATTATTGCGGTGGAGAATTACGACAAAGCCGGTCCGATGGGAGCGAAAGTCATCGGCGAACCGGTGCTGGAACTGGGCGCTGCCGCGCTTAATAACGCGGTTAGCTTCGCCATCGAGCGCCACAACCGTACTCTGCCGCTGACTCTGGAGCAGGTGCGTCTCGGCTACAACCTCAAGAAGCCGGAGCGCCAGAGCGAACAGATGCTCGAGTCCGGGGGTAAAAAACAGGTGCATCGCCTTAACACGCTGTCGCTGACCCTGCCACAGAGTTTAAAACAGGCGTTGACCCTGATGGCAGAACAGGGGGCCATGCCCATTGCGGGAGGCACCGACGTTCTGGTGCAGGCTCGGATGCAGTCCGGCGACGTGCCGCTAATCAATATTGCCGGTCTGCCGGAATTGAATGAAATATTCGACGTAGACGGCGGTGTTTCCATCGGTGCGGGTGTCTGTTTCACCGATCTGGTCAGCCATCCGCTGATTCAGCAGCGCTATCCATTGTTGGTTACCGCCTGTAAAACCATCGGTTCGCTTCAACTTCGCAACCGTGCCACCCTCGGCGGCAACATCGTCAACGCCGCGCCGTGCGCTGACTCGATGCCACCGTTGATTATCTACGATGCAGAAGTGGAGTTGAGAAGCCTACGCGGTAGCCGCCAGATACCACTCAACGAATTTGTCATTAACGGTTACCGCACCGGACTGGAATCTGATGAGTTGGTCACGCGCTTTATCTTGCCGGCGCCTATGCAGCAGCCGTTGATCAATCGCTACTTGCAGCTTGGTCGCCGCAACGCGCTGAACATCACGCGCCAGAGCCTCACCGGCCAATTTCTCGTCGATAAGGGCATTATCCGCCTTTGCCGCTTGGTGGATGGTGCCCTGATGAGCAAGCCGCAGCGTCTGCTGGAGGTTGAGCAGGAACTGACTGGCAAGCCGCTGAATGCGGAGACTATCAATAGTGCGTCTCAGGTGCTGAATGGCATGATCGAAAAAGCCATCGGCGGTCGTTGGTCGGCGCCGTACAAAATCCCGGTATTTATCGACATGTTCCGGCAGATGCTGGAAGAAGTCATGACAGAGCAGAAGAAATAAGGAGCAATGACCATGAACCACATTGAGCTAAAAGTGAATGGCATCCGCATTGCCCGCGATGTAGAAGACAACCTGCGCCTGATTGACTTACTGCGCGAAGATCTCAAGCTAACGGGCACGAAAGAGGGCTGTTCAGTCGGTGAATGCGGTGCCTGCACCGTGGTTATGGACGGTAAATCCGTCTGCTCCTGCCTGCTGCTGGCGGCACAGTGCAATGGCGCGGAGGTGACCACTGTTGAAGCGCTGCACCACGATCCGGTAGGTAAAAAGTTGCAAAATGCCTTTATCCGTCACGGCGGCGTACAGTGCGGCTTCTGTACGCCGGGGGTGCTAATGAGTACCAAAGCGCTGTTGGACAGGAATCCTCAGCCAAGCGATGACGAGCTGAAGGAGGCGCTGGAGGGTAATCTCTGCCGCTGTACCGGGTATCAGCCGATCATTACCTCTATCAAGGCAATTCTTAAGGTCTAAGCAACAATCCACGCCCCTTCGTCATGAGGGGCGTTTTTGCCTATTCTGGCGAGGACAACGGAATGTACAAAAATCAATCCAAGCAATGCGTAGTATTAGCCGCGGGGCTCTCAAGCCGGATGGGGAAATGGAAGATGGTGATGCCCTGGGGGGGAGGAACCATTCTTGACAGTGCCCTGGCGAGCGCACTCTCTTTCTGTGATCGCGTGGTGCTGGTCACCGGATTTCGCGGCGACGAACTGAAAGCCTACTACCAGGATCACCCGCGGATCGATATCGTCCACAATGCCGATTTTGAAGCGGGTATGTTCTCCTCGGTGAAACGTGGTGTGGCAGCGATCACCTCCCGGCGCTTTTTCCTCGCTCTGGGCGACATGCCGGAAGTCACCCCCGACGTCTACCACGCGTTGTGGTGCAGGCCCGAGCACGGCACCTGCCTTATCCCTGGTTATGATCACGGCAAGGGACATCCCGTACTGTTGCCTTATCCGGCGATTAAGCTGATAAAGAATGCACCGAATGGTACGACGATGAAGGACGTGATGCGCCAACTGGAAACCAAGGTGATCCCGGTTGATACTCTGGGGATTCACTGGGACGTGGACACGCCAGTGGATTATGAACAGGTTGCGAGGTGGAGTAGGGTGATGTGACCTTACCCAGTATCAACCAGTAAAAAGCCCCGCAAAGCACATGCCTGAATTTCGCAACGAAGCCCTGAAGCTTGCGAAGCGTATCGGTGGTTCTGTCTGTTTTCATTGCCCTTTATTGCATTTAACATAATATACATTATGCGCACCAATGATAAGGATGGTGGAATCTGGCGGGAATCGTTGACACTGACCGTCAACTGGCTACTATCGACGATGATTCTACAAGACGCTTAATGGCTTACGGGACGGGACTTGACGCACCCATCCCGCAATCCATTACAGCGCACGAATGATATGAGCGGTCAGCAAAACATACATGTTCGCTTATAGTTTCAAAGTCCATAGCATTCACCGATAGTTTTTCATTTAAATTTAAAAATGTATTTTGTAACTCGTTTAATATGGAGTAATCAGATAGCCTGTAAGCATACCTGTTTTAGTTCCACACACTTTTTGAGAGTTCCGGTTTTTCAGCCATCAACCGGTATTCTTCCGGCGTCAGGTTATTCAGGGATTCATGAGGCCGCTCGCTGTTGTATTCCGTCAGCCAGCGCTCTGTAATTTCCCGTGCTTCATTCAGCGTTCTGAACAGATAAAAATCCAGGATTTCTGTCCTGTACGTCCGGTTAAAGCGTTCTATAAAGGCATTCTGTGTCGGTTTGCCTGGCTTGATAAATTCCAGCATCACGCCATGGTCCTCAGCCCATTGTGCCAGAGCCAGTGATATCAGCTCCGGGCCGTTATCCATCCGCATCTTCAGCGGATATCCACGGTTTGCCACTATCCTGTCCAGCACCCGCACAACCCGCTGCGCCGGGATATTCAGGTCAATTTCTATGGCCAGAGCCTCGCGGTTAAAATCATCCACGACGTTGAAAGTCCGAAAACGTCGGCCACATGTCAGCGCATCGTGCATAAAATCAATCGACCAGCTCTGGTTGAGTGCTTCCGGCGTCGCCAGCGGAGCCGGATTGCGCACCGGAAGTCGTTGTTTCCCCTTGCGGCGAAAATTGAGTTTCAGCAGGCAGTAAATCCGGTGAACACGCTTATGATTCCAGGCGTTACCCTGCCTGCGAAGTACCTGAAAAAGCTTCTTAAATCCGGGTACGCCCGGCTTCGACAGACTTCAGAACGGCGATGATATGGTTTTCGGTGAATCGGATCTTACGCATAGCGATCTCCTCAGGGGACATAATCAGTATGTCGGAAGATCTCTAAAAGTGAATGGTTCGGTTAAGCGGGATACTTACAAGCCCCCAGAATAAAAGATTATTTTTCTGCAAATAACGTGATTTTAATTTCTGTTCAAAACGAACGATTCCATTTTCTTCGCAATATTCAATTTCTTTATTAATATGCTTCACTTGCTCTGAATCGGAGCCAAAATTATTTTTTATATTACATCATTGGTTATTACAGCCAGCTCAGACCCCACCAATATAACGGTGGCTTAACACCCAATGAATCAGAGCGATTGTTCTGGAAAAACTCTAAAACTTTGGCCAGTTTTTGTTGACCACTTCACACAGAACCCCGAATCGCTTCGCGGCGATGTGAAGAATTTTAGCGGCTAAAATTTCTATGCAAAAAAAGGATGAAATAGATGAGTAGGAGTAACGAAACAAATGGTGTAGAGCTGGTTTTCATCGGTGTGGCTGTTTTTCTTTTGGCGGTTATAGGATGGCTGATGAAAACATTCGATGTTGGATGGCAAACGGCTCTGGAAACAGCCCCAAGCCTGATTGTCTGGATTCTTGCAGTAGGAGCCGGGATCTTCTTCGGGATCAAAATGGAAACTGGCCTTGTTCGCTGGGGAGCGCCCTTAGCAATTGCCCTTCTGATTCCGGTTTTCAAACCGATCCTTAAAGAAGCTGCTGGAGTTCGTGACGTTGGCGGATTGGTTTTCGATGATATGGTTTCGTGGTACGGAACCGGTTGGGGAATGTCTCTGATGTTTTTCGGGATTCTTATTGTGGGATATGGGCTGCTCTATTGGTGGCACAGAAGAAATTCATATTACTGATAACCTCAATAGTGAGTACCACTGTGAAGTTAATTTAAATAAAAAAGGATATTACTGATGTCTAAATTAGTAGAAGAGTTAAAAACAGCGCTTGCTTTTGATCATAATAAGATCATTACAGGAGAGCTAACAGAAGAGCAAGCACTAAAAATTGCTAATGACCTCCATCAATTAGGAAGAAAGCCAACCGATCAAGAAGTATATGATGTAATTAAAAAATACTATAAGGGAGAGTTATTAAGCTCTGCTAATGAAAGTCGAGACCAAGCAAGAACTAACACTTTGCAGAAAACAATTTTAAAAATGATTCAAAGCCAGAAGAAATAACAATAAGGGAATGATATCAAGTGAAGCTGGAAGATTTAGTTCAGAATCAAAACAAAACAATTGATTTACTCTATAATGAATATGATTCTATTATGGAAGATATTGAATCTTCCGGCCTTGATAATGCAAAAATTAATAAGCTGCATGATGCCGGGTTAAAACTATTCAATTTCATGGATGGATGCTATGCGGAATTAGATGCTGCGGAGGAAAGTTTAACCAGTGAAAAAACATCTCAACTAACTGATTTGGCAGGTCTTTTTTGTGATGCGCTTGAAGGGGCGATCCCGAATCATTATTCAATAATGTGTGCGTATTATGGTGATGATTATAAGCCAAGCAAACATGCTTTTGCTGGGTTGCAACAACTAATAGTTCAAGTAAAGAATAAAAAAGAAATTAGGGCATTAAAAGAAAAATGTATAGACAATGGCTTACCTGTAAAAGGGTTTGATACAAAAAGAAGATTCAGAATGACAAAAACACATGAGCGTATCTATTCTGCCATACTTGGAATTATAAGTATTACCGTCATGGTAATCCTTCTGCTTTTCCTAGAGATCGACGACTCATCAAAGAGTAAATACATCATATTAAGTGTTGTGGTTTCTCTTTTAGGTGGGATTGGTGCTCGATTACTATCAGGCGCTTTAAATTTTAAAATAAAAGATACTACAGCAACTGCTGGTTATGCTGCATTTGTTATTATATTTTTGATATTGCAGGGAGTCAGGATTTTTTAACTAATGATTCGCATAATGCACTCTATGTGTAAAGACGAACCTTCACCATTCCGGTAAACAACAACCCCATTTTACCGGAATGGCTCAGAACCCTTTTGTAACATAGCGTCATACATTATGCGCACCAAGATAGCGTCAGGCAGAATCCGGTGTTTTGTGGTCATCTTTGGTCTGGTCACTAACGGCCTCTGAAAGCTCTTTCTCCAGCGCAGATACCAAGGTAATCCCCCCGAAAAAATCCTGTTTCAGCAGATTGTCAGACACCGGAAGGCCATGTTCGCGGTAGCTGACCGGGCTGAACTTCCGGGCCGCTTTTGCGCGAAGCCCCTGACGCCGCAGGCTGGCGGCAATGGTTTTGACATTGTACGCAGGAAGCTCATCCACAAGACGGGGCGCACCATAACGCTGTTTTGCGTCAGTGAATGCCTTTCGGACAGCAGCATCGCAGACAAGCCGGAACTGCTGTCGAGGGGTTATCTGATGACGACGCAGGCGCCAGGCATACCAGCCACTGCGGGCAACCCACAGAACCCGACACATGGCTTTGACGCTGAACTCAGCCCGATGTTTTTCAATAAAGACATACTTCATTTCAGGCGCTTCGCGAAGTATGTCGCGGCCTTTTGGAGAATGGCCAGCTCCTCGTCCCGTTCAGCCAGCTGGCGTTTAAGGCGGGCAATTTCAACGGACATTTCCTGCTCGCGTTCGGAAGAGCAGCGGGCATTGTTAATCTTACTGCGCCATGCATAGAGCTGGGATTCGTACAGGCTGAGTTCCCGGGCAGCGGCAGCAACACCGATACGTTCCGCAAGCTTCAGGGCTTCGTTACGGAATTCAGGCGTGTGCTGTTTGCGGGGCTTCTTACTGGTTGATACTGGTTTTGTCATGAGTCACCTCTGGTTGAGAGTTTACTCACTTAGTCGTGTGTCCACTATTCGCGGGTAGGATCAGTTGATAACGTACGGGCTGGACGTTAAGTTCAGGGGACCTACCGGGTTATTTTCGGTCCGAAGCTTGCCCAGTGAACTTTTTGCCCCCTTAAGAAGGTGATAAAATTCGTATTAACTTTCTCATTCTAAATGAACTTACATGTGAATACGTCAACGCGTGCTGAAACAAAGGTTCTTTCCGTTTTTGACTTTGACGGAACCCTTACCCGACATGACAGCTTTATACCCTTTCTGCGCTTTGCCTTTGGTAATCGTTGTTTTACTCGCAGGCTTGTAAAACTTGCTATGCCTTCCCTCAGGTGTCTGCGGCGTAAATTGACGCGGGATGAGCTCAAAGAGACTTTGATATCAACGTTTCTCACGGGTATCGAGGAAAAATGGGTACAAGAAAAAGCTGAACTCTATTGTAAATTTTACTGGGGACGCTTAATGCGATCGTCAGGTTTGCTGGCTGTAGCTTCCGAAGTATCTTCCGGCGTGGAGGTAACACTATGTTCAGCCTCACCAAGGCTTGTGCTAGCGCCTTTTGCAGAGCGGCTTGGGATCAAGCTGATTGGCACTGAACTTGAAAGTGTAAATGGGATTTTGACCGGGCGCATTACAGGGCACAATTGTCGTTGCATACAGAAGATCAACCGGCTGGAATCTATTTATGGGTCTCTGGACCAGTATCATCTTCGGGCATGGGGAGATACTCGGGGTGATTATGAATTGCTGGCGGCGGCGAAAGATGCTCACTGGCGGCATTTCCATTCCCGCTGGGACAGGAAGAAAGCGGCGATACCCCGCCTTAAAGCGACCTCTTTTAAAGATTGAAAACGCCCCGCAGGACGTTTTAATTTCAAGTTTGCAGAAGTAAATTTTGACCTGATTGCAATTTCATCGTCATTTGTTGCATAAAAAAACCCCGGATATCCGGGGTTGAGATCATTTCTACTTATCAGATATTCACGCCATGCTGGGATGCCAGTGCGGACAGACCGCCTGCAAAACCCTGGCCTACTGCTTTAAACTTCCACTCAGCCCCGTGGCGGTACAGCTCACCGAAGACCATGGCCGTTTCGGTGGATGCATCTTCAGACAAGTCGAAACGGGCAATTTCAGCACCGTTGTCATTATTGTAGACACGCATGAAGCTGTTGCTCACCATGCCGAAATTCTGCTTACGCGCATCCGCATCATAGATAGTGACGGCAAAAACCATTTTTTTCACATCAGCAGAGACTTTAGACAGGTCGATTTTAACCTGTTCATCATCACCGTCACCTTCACCGGTACGATTATCCCCCTGGTGCTCAACAGCGCCATCGGAGCTAATTTTGTTGTTGAAGAAAATGAAATGTGAATCAGACAGCACTTTACCGTCGTCACCAACCATGAATACAGATGCATCAAGGTCAAATGCCTGCCCGTCAGTCACACGCGCATCCCAGCCCAGGCCAACCATCGCCACATTCATGGTTGGGGCTTCTTTAGTCAGAGAAACGTTACCGCCTTTTACGAGAGAAACTGCCATTGTAAACTCCTGTTCATCATTTTAGTTTGGGCCAGATTGCTGGCCCATCTATGTAAAAAGTTACTTTTCTCAGGAAGCATTAATGCCGTACTGAGCACAAACGGAAGACAGGCCACCTGCATAGCCCTGGCCTACCGCACGGAATTTCCACTCACCCGCGTTACGGTACAGTTCACCAAATAACATTGCGGTTTCAGTCGACGCGTCTTCAGACAGATCGTAGCGAGCCACTTCAGTCTGGTTATCATCGTTCACCAGGCGAATGAATGCCCCGGCAACCTGTCCGAAGCTCTGGCGGCGAGTATGTGCATCGTGGATCGTGACCACGAAGACAATTTTATCGACATCAGCCGGGATCATATCCAGTTTAATTTTCAGTGATTCATCATCACCGTCGCCCTCACCCGTGCGATTATCACCGGTATGCGTCACTGAACCATCGGTCGATTTCAGGTTGTTGTAGAAAATAAAATCAGCATCACCGCGTACTTTACCATTCTGTGACAGAAGGAAAGCGGAAGCATCCAGGTCAAAGTCCTGACCATCGGTCGAACGCGCATCCCAGCCAAGGCCGACCAGGACATTTTTCATTGTAGGTGCTGCTTTGCTCAGGGATACATTTCCGCCTTTGGAAAGAGAAACACTCATACATTAACCTCTTACGTTTAATTAAATTTATCTGATGATATCAGGAGATTAACTCTCCTTTTTCTCAACGTCTGGTTTGCCCGGGAACATAATGCTCAGAACAATACCCACAGCCAGGACGCCAAGGACAACATACAGACTTGTGGTGGCTGCGATACTGTAACCATGGTGCCAGATGTGATCTGTTGCATTCAGCCCCAGTTTTACAGCGATAAAGAACAACAGCACGATGACCGCTTTCTCAAGATGGACCAGATACTGCTTCAGCGCTTCGAGAACAAAATAAAGGGTACGCAGGCCGAGGATGGCAAACATCATGGCACTGTAGACAATCAATGGCTCACGGCTGACGGCAATGATGGCCGGGACGGAGTCAAAGGCAAACATGACATCAGAAAGCTCAACGACGGCCACACATAAAAACAGCGGCGTGGCGTACATTGCGGCTTTCTTTCCACGACCGATAGTCACATCTTTGTTTTCTGGCTTTACCAGCTCCGCATCAACTTCTTTCTGCGAGAGCAGGAATGCATGCCCTTTCAGTTTCGGCCAGATTGGGAAGAAGCGTTTCACCATACGGTAGGCAAGGTGCTGGGAATAATCCTCAACTTCATCTTCATCGTCGCCACTTTTGAGCATCATGACAGCAGTCCAGGCCACAATGATCGCGAAGACGACTTCAACATACGGCCCAAGGCTCAGGAGGCTGGTACCAATAGCAACAAAGATGCCACGGAATACGATGGCCCCGATAATGCCCCAGTACAGCACCCGGTGCCGATAACGGTCCGGCACTGAGAACCACGAGAAGATAGCCATCATCACGAACAGATTATCAACGGAGAGGACTTTCTCCAGCGCGTAACCGGTAACAAACAGACTTGCAACTTCTGCACCGTGATGAATATAGAGGAATCCGGCAAAAGCCATCGCCACGACGACCCAGAAAAGTGACCAAAGGGCGGCACTTTTCAACGAGATTGGCTTGTCGTCACGGTGCATAAACAAGTCAATGAAGATGGCCCCGACTGACAGTGCAATGAAAACAATGACTGTTTCAGTTGGAAAACCGATGTGTGTTGAAACCATAACTACCTCTTAAAGGTCTGGACTCAAAGACCAAATTCAGCTGGATCAAAACCCAGCGCAGTAGCAATCTCACGGACTGCCTGTTGTTCATCTTTATCGAAATTACCGTCACTCTTGGCGACAGCAATACCCACTCGCAAAGCCAGCTGTGCTGCTTCAGGCTGATCCTTGAGTGCAAGGATATGTTTCATGGTTTCGCCCTTCCCGATTTCCATATCGAAATCGAAACTGGTCACCAGTTTGTTGAAGAATTCGATAACCTCAGTGGTATCGAAAACTTTCAGCTCTTCTGAGGAACGAAGAAAACCAATCATTTTCTGTTTTTCTTCCGCACTCACGCCATCGCTTGAAACTGCAATACGTGCGCATACCGCGACGGTACCCTGCATGAATTTCTTATTTTTAAAACGACCCACCTGGCGGGTCAGCTCTTCACGGCCTGAACTAAGAGCACCTTTTACTTTGTTGAAAAAGCTCATTTTTGAATCCTTGGTTGCTGTGTTATTTAGAACCCGCACTCCAGCGAAAGCCCCAGCCAAATGCACGGTCCATCTCGGACTGCCCTTTGAAGTACTGGTTAATTCGCTCGACTTTAATGGAACCATTTTCGTTAACGAGACGGGCAATCGCACACAGTGTGCGTTTGTTTTCACCCTCAGTCAGACGTGTTTCAATCGGTGGTTGTTCCGGCACATGGAGTGTGACCACGCCATCTGTTTTATCCCAGCTGGCTGCACCTTCGTAGATAAAGGCATAGATAAGCACCTGACGGATGTTTTTCCATTCTTTACCATTAATATGCAGCCACTCACCTTCTGAAACTGCGCCGGTCCGGTCATCACCCTGGAGTTGAACGTAAGGTTCATTATGATAATCACCAAAGGCGTTACCTAATGCCTGTATGACAGATTTGTATCCGTCCTGGAGTTCAACAAATGCCCCTAAATCCAGATCCAAACCTTTGGGACCAAACATGCTACGCAGCCCGGATGAGCTATTAGTACGATTCCAGTTCAGGTTGATGCGAATTTCCCCGAAGTTGTCGCGCTTGGCAAGACTGATAGCCGGTTTCTCTTTGGTTAGAGAGACCTTGCTCAGACTGATTTTACTGGCGGCGGGAGCAGGAGGCGGAGTCGCGACAGGTGGGGTGGACACCGGAGCTGGGGTGTCAGCAATATCGACGCCAAAGTGTTCTGCCAGTGGTTTAAGACCGCCGTTAAATCCCTGGGCGACAAAACGAAACTTCCAGTCATTATTGCGGCGATAAAGCTCTCCCAGAATCAAAGCGGCTTCCTGGCGTCCGGTCAGTTCTACCGGTCCGGCAATCAGAACTTCATTGCCCTTTTCCACCTGAATGGACAGATTGCGCAGACCAGCGACGACCTGCCCCCCGTCACAGGTGACAGTAAAAGCGACTTTCGCTGCATCTGCTTTCAGGCGATTAAGCGAAACGGTGAAGGTGGTGTTATGACCTTCACTGACCAGACTGATGGTTCCGTCGTCATTTCGGGGCTGACCATAAAAGACCATATCGGCATCACCCTGCACTTTCCCGTTTGTAAACAAACGAAAAGCGGATGCATCGACCGGTCCCCCGGAGAGAATACGGACGCGAAGCTCCTCTGAAGGAACGGGGGCATTCCCCCCCGGCGTCAGGTTCATTAGCGGACCACCGTAGCCACAATGTCAGCATGCATGTCGTCAATAGTACGACCACGGCATGCATGACCATGAGCAGTAAAGTCCCAGTTACCGTTATTGCGATGCAGTGATGCGATAACGATACCGGTATGAGGGCCCTGCTCGGTCAACTGGTAGCGAGCCAGTTCTTTATTCGACTGGTCAACAACGCGGCAGAAGGCATTAGCGACATCATTGAAAGACTGTCCACGGAAACTGTTTACGGTAAAGGCCAGATATTCAACATTTGGGGAGAGTTTGCTGAGGTAGACATTGATAACCTCATCATCGCCGTCACCTTCGCCAGTGAGATTATCACCGCTGTGTACCACGGAACCGCACGTTGATTTCAGTTTGCGGAACCACACGGTATCAATGGTTTTACCGGTGCTGTCCATTAAGACGCAACCGGCATCCAGATCAATGGAGTCGCTGCCACCGAACATCCCGCCAAATAACCCTTTTTTCTTGATGGGGTCCCACCCGAGGCCAAACTGAAGCTGACTGAGCGCGGTGGATTGTTTGCTGAGTGATACCGTCTGATTCTTGCTTAATGAAACCATATTCATTTCCTTAAAATGGTATTGACTGAAACAAGGAGAAATAAAGATATTTTGCCTGCGAAGAAAATCATATCATGATGAAGTTCCCGAGCAAGCCAATTTTGGAAAAGATTTGTGGATTTTTCTATTTCCAGTTCGAATCTAAAAAAAATAAATCTGGTTATGTCATTGATATAATTGGATAAAAATGGGTTTCGTTACTGTATCCATTTATGCGTTTTCGGACGGCATCAAAAATCATAATATGATTGACATGTTTGGCAGACCTTTTTAGACTCATTACACTCTCCAAAAAGATTCTTCACCGCAGGTTAATTTGAAAATATGAAAAATAGAATTTGGCTAATGGAAGGGTTATCGTCTCAAAGAGACATCATCCTGGGAATAAAGTCTTTCGCAACAAAAATGCAGACTGACCTGACGGTTTACGCTTCACACCGTAATGAACGTAACGAAATTCTTTCTGTCGCAGATTTTTCACTGACAGAGCCTAATGATGCCGAACAGCGCCTGCCCTTTATCCTTTCCACGATTGCACAGTACGGTATTAATGCCCTTCATGCCGGACGTCATGGCCAGTGGTTTGAAAACCACCGTGTGGGCATCGAGGCTTCAGGTACGTCACTGACTACCGGTGCATCCGGGCCAGAATGGCTGGAAATGGCAGATGACAAAGTAACTTTTGCTGGAGTAATGGAAGAGAATGGCCTCCCTGTGGTGCCATCTTTGCGGATCAATTCCATTGAAGAATTGCAGCATCATCTCAGTCATTCCCCTTTTGAAGGCCAACAGCTCTGCGTAAAACCTGTTACCGGAATTTATGGCATGGGTTTCTGGCGCTTTGATGACACGGCATCGTCAATGGACATTTTTAACCATCCAGCAAACCGTGTTGTTCACCCACGCCAGTACCTTTCGGCACTGTCAGGTACAGAGACGTTTACGCCCCTGGTTTTAATGCCTTATCTTCCTGGCCCTGAATATTCCGTTGATATCCTGGCGGACAAAGGTGAAGTGCTCGCAGCGGTTGCCCGTCGTAAAGAAGGCCCCCTTCAGTATCTTGAAAATAGTGGTGAAGCATTTGAACTTGCCTGCGCCTGTGCAAGCGCGATGAAGGCTGATGGGCTGGTCAATGTACAAACCCGCAATAACGTCACTGGCAACCCCGTTCTGTTGGAAACGAATATGCGTCCGTCTGGCGGCATTGGTTATACCCAACACAGCGGGGTCAATTTACCGGGAATGTTTGCCTTCCATAAGCTGGGACTGATGCCGAAAAGCGACGTCATTGAGATGGCAAAGCGCGATTTCGCTCCGGCCACTGTGCGATCCGTAACTGATGTTATCGCGTACCCCACTCACCTGACTAACCGACTGAACTGAAGGATTGATTATGGCTTTAGTGAATGATGAGATTGTTTATCGCCGTACACTTTCCTGCGGCACCATTCAGGTCACAGGCAGGCAGCAGAATTTTTTGTTGGACGACCTGTTTGATATTGCAGAACGACGTAATCCCAAACGCGCGTTTCTCTTTGTCAGCAAAGTGCTTGGCCGTCATATTCCTGTGTCCCCCTCAGTCATGCGTCAGGTGTATCGCCAGTTAGCTGAGCAGTTTCCTGAAGGTATGGCGGGGCCCGTTCTCGTTATCGGTATGGCTGAAACTGCCGTGGGCCTGGGAGCGGGAGTCTTTGATGAACTCCGTCACCGCTTCAGTGAGTCCGTCTACCTGACGTCCACTCGTCATCCTGTCGATGGCGAGCTGTTGTGCGAATTTAAAGAAGAGCACAGTCACGCAACAGACCATCTGATTTACTTACCGGATGAGCCGGAAATGCGCCGTCGTGTTTGCGAAGCTCGCACGATTGTCCTGATCGATGATGAAGCCACCACAGGGAATACCTTTATCAATCTGCTGGGTGCGTTGCGGAGTACTCATCGCCTGGCCAACCTGGAGCAGGTGGTCACCGTGACACTCACTGACTGGAGCGGTGATGCTCTCACAAAACGCTGCCCCCTCCCTGTGACCCCCGTTTCACTGGTCAAAGGTCAGTGGCAATGGACCCCGATCCCGGATGCACCTGTTCCTGTTATGCCCTTTGTCAATGTCACCTCGCGTGGTGCAGTCCCGGTGACGGGCAAGCAGTCCTGGGGCAGACTCGGCATGACGGTCCCTTCCAGGGATTTAGGTCGCCATATTGTGACGTTTTCGGGAGAGCGTATTCTGGTTCTGGGCACCGGAGAGTTTGTCTGGGAGCCCTTCCTGTTATCCGAGCGTCTTGAAGCGCAGGGGGCCACGGTTCACTACAGTTCAACGACCCGTTCACCTATCGCAAACGGCTTCGCTATCCAGTCGGCCATTGCGTTCACTGATAACTATGGCCTGGGTATCCCTAACTTTGTTTATAACGTTGCCCATCAGAAGTTTGACCGTATCTTGCTGTGTACCGAGACGCCAGCTGAAAGTGTGGATCAGTATCTGTTAACCGCGCTGTCTGATGTTGCCCCTGTTGTGGAGATTGTGACCTATGAATAAACCTGTTGTATTGAGCGATCTCGATGACACGCTTTTCCAGACCCGCCGTAAAATGGTGGATGAACTGGCACTTGAGCCCTTCCGTACCGGTGCGCTGGACCGCAGCCTTACACCCCGCAGTTACATGACGGAAGAACAGTCTATGCTGGTTGACTGGCTGCTGGAACAGGCTGAACTGATCCCGGTGACGGCCCGTGGTACGGAAGAAATCAGTCGCGTGCAAATTCCCTTTAGCTCCTGGGCTATCACTACTCACGGTGCGGTCATCCTTACTCCTCAAGGGCAACCGGATGAAGAATGGAAAGCCCATATGCTTCACAGTCTTGCCCCGTATGACGAAAGACTGACGGGAATGCAAAGGCAAATCACGGAACTGATGGAGGCCAGAGGGATTAATGCGTGGGCGCGGCTGAATTATGAGTACGACGGCGTACCGATTTATCTGGTGATGAAACACCGCGACAGCACCCGCCTTGATGAACTCAATGCGATTGCCGATGAAATAGAACAATTGTTCCCATCCGAGGGTTTTTATATCCACCGCAACAGTAACAATGTTGCCTGGTTACCTCATCCGGTTGAAAAAGGACTGGCCGTGACCTGGCTCCTTGAAAAACTGCGATCAGAACGGGGGGTTTTCCCGGTGATTGGCCTCGGCGACAGCCTGAGCGACCACCGGTTCATGAAGCTATGTAGCTGGTATGGTCTGCCTCGTCAGAGTCAGTTTGCTGAAGCCATTTCACACCGTATTTTTGGAGAAAAATAAATGCAGCCTGAATTATCGACCTTCTCAGGCTCCTACTCGCCTGACGATGTGCAGTTTTTACTTCAGCCGGTGACCATGGAAATGACGCCTGTTGATCTGAAAGAAGAGCTGATCCAATCCGGGAAAAAGCATTACTCCGATATGCTGAGTCAGGAACCTGCTCCTACGCAGTGGCATCTTGACCTGTTTTCACGCGCCCTTGACATGGGCGCGGCACGGCTGGCAAAAGAGGTATCGCAGCTTGCACGGGAACTCGTTAAGCGATTTGGTGATGAGCCCATTATTCTTGCCAGCCTTGTCAGAGCCGGTGTGCCGTTGGGAGTGATGTTACAGCAGGCACTCCGGGCCATGGGGAAAAACTCCTTTCATTACGGGATAAGCATCATCCGTGACAGGGGAATTGATACCGCTGCACTGGAATTAATTGAAGCCCGACATGGTACACAGGGCATTGTCTTTGTCGATGGCTGGACCGGTAAAGGCGCGATTACCGGCGAGCTGGTCCGTTCGCTGAAAGACCGGAACGGGTATCCTGAACAACCGCGCCTTGTCGTGCTGGCCGATCCCTGCGGATGCTCATGGCTTGCCGCAAGCGCAGATGACTGGCTTATCCCCTTTGGGATTATGGGCGCCCCCGTTTCGGGCCTTATCTCCCGCTCAGTCTGGACTGATAAAGGACTGCACGGGTGTGTCGTCTGCGACCATCTCACTGCTTATGAATGCAGCCGAATGCTGGTCGAAACCGTGGCGCGTTTCCGTGAACAATTTGATGGTCAGGAATTACCAGCGCTGGCCTGGGATACTGAGGAAAACACCGGCTTATGGCAGCAAAGCCGTGACGTTATTTCAAGTCTGGCAAATAATTATTCGGTAGACAGCATCAATCGTATCAAGCCGGGGATTGCAGAGGCCACAAGAGCCGTTTTACGCCGTGTGCCTGACCATGTCTTTGTCCGCTCGGTGGATGATCCCGATGTTGCACTGCTGGTTGGGCTGGCCCAGGATAAAGGCATCCCGGTGACAGAGAAGGGTAACGCTATCGGCCAGTACAGGGCCGTCACAATCATTAAAAAGGTGCTCTGATGGACAAACGTCTTTCGCCCTGGAATCTGGGGGCCACGCTTTATATGCCTGCCACCCGACTGGATATTGCCGATGCTGTCCTGCACGGAAAAATTCCGGGTCTGCGCTCTCTGGTTATCTGTCTGGAAGATGCCGTCAGCGAGGGTGACATTCCTCAGGCACTGCAAAATCTCAAACGGTTACTACAACAACTGAATGCCGCAAAAATTAACAATGGCAATAATGAATGGCCGCTGCTATTCATCCGCCCCCGCCATCCTGATATGGGTCAATGGCTGGCTGAGAATCTTGACCTTAGTGCGATAGACGGCTTTGTATTGCCGAAATTCACGCTCTCCTCTTTGCCAGTATGGTGGGACATCATGGCCGATACACATTTGTGCCTGATGCCGACTCTTGAGACGGAAGAGGTTTTTGATGTTGTTCAGATGCGCGAACTGGCAACCACGCTCTTGTCCCATCCGTGCCACCAACGAATTATAGCGTTACGTATTGGCGGTAATGACCTGATGAATGTCGTTTCACTCAGACGCCCTCGTAACCTCACGCTGTACGACAGCCCGATGGGGTATGTCATCAAAATGCTGGTGTCTGTTTTTGCCCCGCGTGATTTTGCACTGACGGCGCCGGTCTGCGAGCATATTGACGATCACGCGGTGATGGCACGTGAGTTGTCGCTAGATATGGCGCATGGGCTGGTAGGCAAAACTGCTATCCATCCAGGGCAGATTGATGTTATTGAACAGGCGTTAATGGTCTCCCCGGGTGAGCATTCTGACGCCCTGCGTATTCTTAATTCGACCCAGGCTGTTTTTAAATCCCAGGGCGCAATGTGTGAACCCGCAACACACAGACGCTGGGCCGCAGGTATTTTGGAACGAGCCCGGGTTTATGGTCTGACATCCGAGAAAAATCCGGACGGTATCAGACTGATGCCTATGTCTCAGCAAAAATAAGGTTGTCATAATGGGATTCAGATTTCGTAAATCGATCAGCATTCTTCCGGGGGGCCGTGGTACCTATGCAAACCTGGGGGTAGGTTTTCTGGAACGCACGGGGTCTCTGGAGGATGAATACATTATTTCCTGCCGGTGCAATCGTCAGGCGATGGAAAACCTTAATTTTATGGGAATACAAAATGTGGCCCCCGTGGATGCACTGAACAGCCACACTGTTATTAGAAAGATGATCTCAACATTCATTTTTCAGCCAATTGAACCACTGACTTTGAATGCAGGCTTTAACTGAACATGCGATTAAACACCAGACAGGCGCGAATTTTTACACTTGCTAACCTACTCGGCTCAAGAAAGCCAGTCGCTGCACACGATATTATTAACTGCCTTGAATGCTCTGAGCCAACGCTCACCCGGGCACTCAAAGAACTCAGGGATTCCTACTCCGCTGAAATTAAATACAGCAAAGCTAACCATACGTATCAGCTCGTTATCCCGGGACAACTGGATAAGAAGACGCTGCGTCGAATGAATGAAGCTCTCGCTTTAAACGCGGAGCTGAAAATCAGTAATTCAGGCGGAAAAGTCGTGCTGGATAAGGATAAAAAAACGGCAGTTTCGTTGTCTTTACGCATGAGAATTCTGAGGAAAATAGATAAAGTTGCCGAACTTTCAGGTGTGTCACGCAGCGAGGCTGTTGAGCAGATAGCGGAAAAAATCGTTGATGAACTGATTAGTAATTTGAAAAACAGAAAATCATGAATTATTGGTTTGAGCCCGAACTGGCACATCGGGTTTCTCGGTTTACGGTTCCACCAAGAATACCGGTTCAGAAACATGCCAAAGAGTCAGTTCATAGGTTCTTTTACCAGGCCTTCCGTTCACGGTGTGCTAAAAGCCCGGTATCGATCCGGGCATGTCTGACTGTCAGATTTTTGCCTGGTTAACCCGCGCAGAAAGTTCCTGATGGCTCTCTTTCCTTTCGCTGTAGCGGTCGGCCAAATAGTTCGTGTGTCCTTTAAGGATTAACGTGATTTTGAACAACTCTTCGGCAACGTCCACAATCCTGTCATACCAGGCTGAGGGTTTCATCCGTCCTTCATCATCAAATTCCTGCCATGCCTTTGGCACTGACGACTGATTCGGGATCGTGAACATACGCATCCAACGGCCAAGTATCCGCATCTGATTTACCGTATTAAACGACTGCGAGCCGCCGCAAACCTGCATCACGGCCAGCGTTTTGCCCTGGGATGGACGAACGGCACCTTCACTTAAAGGTATCCAGTCAATCTGAGCCTTCATCACCGAGCTCATGGCACCATGCCTTTCTGGAGAGCTCCAGACCATTCCATCACACCACCTGACCAGTTCACGGAGTTCAAGCACTTTAGGGTGACTGTCCGGCGCATCATCAGGTAACGGCAGGCCAGATGGATTAAATATTTTCACCTCCGCGCCCATCTTCGTCAGCAACCGCCCGGCCTCTTCTGCAGCAAAACGGCTGTAGGATCGTTCTCGTACTGAGCCGTAAAGGATAAGAATACGCGGCATAGTTTCAGTGCCGTTCAGCAGTTTGCTGGCAATGGCCTCATCAAAGTATGCCGGTTCTATTGCAGGTAAGTGCGTCATAAAAAACTCTCCATCTTGTAAGCTATGCTTTAAAAGCTATCACATATGAAATATCATATGTATTGTTATTTTTTAGCGAGGTTAAGCATGCTACAACCTGTTCAGCTTTTTAAACTGCTCGCCGATGAAACCCGTTCGACCATCGTACTGCTCCTCAGGGAATCCGGTGAAATGTGCGTCTGTGACATCTGTGGAGCAACCGCAGAATCTCAGCCAAAAATTTCTCGGCATATGGCGCTGTTGCGTGAAGCAGAGCTGGTCATTGACCGCCGCGACGGAAAATGGGTTCACTATCGGCTGTCGCCACATATGCCTGCATGGGCTGCGGGTATTATCGACACCGCCTGGAATTGTGAACGTGAAAATATACGCAACAAGCTCAATAACGCGGCATCGGCCTCCTGTTAACGTCGGTGTATATATTCGAATAAACAAATGTGAATGGAGTTTCTGATGTTACTGGCTGGTGTTATCTTTTTGTTTACGCTCGTACTGGTTATCTGGCAACCCCGTGGACTGGGGATTGGCTGGAGTGCCACGCTGGGCGCAGGTCTGGCATTGCTAACTGGCGTCGTTCACCTGGGGGATATTCCGGTCGTCTGGCAGATAGTCTGGAATGCGACCGCCACCTTTATTGCCGTGATCATCATTAGTCTTTTACTCGATGAATCCGGTTTCTTTGAATGGGCCGCACTGCATGTTGCCCGTTGGGGCAACGGCCGGGGCCGCTTGCTCTTTACCTGGATTGTTCTACTTGGCGCGATGGTCGCTGCACTGTTTGCTAACGACGGTGCTGCTCTGATCCTGACGCCTATCGTCATCGCGATGCTACTTGCGTTGGGATTCAGCCAGGGGTCAACCTTAGCGTTTGTCATGGCCGCTGGATTTATCGCTGACACGGCCAGCCTGCCGCTGATTGTCTCAAACCTGGTGAATATCGTCTCGGCGGATTTCTTTAAGCTTGGCTTCTCTGAATATGCCGCGGTGATGGTGCCGGTAAACCTGGCGGCCATTGCCACTACGCTTGTGATGTTGCATCTCTTTTTCCGTAAAGACATTCCCGCCGTCTACGACGTTTCCCTGCTGAAAGAACCGAAAGATGCGATTCGTGATGTCGGGACGTTTAAAACCGGCTGGCTGGTTCTGGTGTTGCTGCTGATAGGTTTCTTCGGACTGGAGCCGCTGGGCGTACCTGTCAGTCTGGTCGCTGCTGTTGGTGCCCTTCTTTTATTTGCTGTTGCGAAGAAAGGTCATGCTATTAATACAGGCAAGGTGTTACGAGGTGCGCCATGGCAAATCGTTATCTTCTCGCTGGGTATGTACCTGGTGGTCTACGGATTACGAAACGCCGGACTGACCCATTATCTTTCATCGGTGCTGAATCAGCTGGCAGAGCAGGGATTATGGGCGGCAACGCTCGGTACTGGCTTCCTTACAGCTTTCCTGTCCTCTGTCATGAACAATATGCCGACCGTGCTGGTCGGGGCGCTGTCGATTGATGGCAGTACAGCAACGGGCATTATCAAAGAAGCGATGATTTACGCCAACGTAATCGGGAGCGATCTTGGGCCTAAAATTACCCCTATCGGCAGCCTGGCAACCTTGCTGTGGCTGCATGTTCTGTCGCAGAAAAACATCAAAATCACCTGGGGATATTACTTCCGGGTGGGCATTGTCATGACAATCCCTGTGCTGTTTATCACGCTGACAGCACTGGCACTTCGCCTGTCTTTCACTTTGTAATGAGATACTGATATGAGCAACATTACCATTTACCACAATCCGGCTTGCGGTACGTCCCGCAACACCCTTGAGATGATCCGCAATAGTGGGATTGAACCCTCGATTATTCTGTATCTGGAAACACCACCAACCCGCGATGAACTTGTAACGCTGATCGCCGATATGGGTATCACGGTTCGGTCATTGTTACGTAAGAATGTCGAACCTTATGAGCAATTAGGGTTGTCAGAAAACGTCTTTAGTGACGACCAATTGATTGATTTCATGTTGCAGCACCCTATTCTCATCAACCGCCCCATTGTTGTGACCCCGCTGGGTACTCGTTTGTGCCGACCTTCTGAGGTGGTGTTGGATATTTTGACTGAAGAGCAACGTGGCGCATTCACTAAAGAAGATGGTGAACGCGTGGTTGATGCTCAGGGTAAAAAGATCAACCAATAAGGACTGCTCGAGGGTATGAGTTTAATAATGTTTAAATATTAAGCTCATATCCCTATGACTGCGTTGAGGATATCTGTACTCCGCCCCTGACATTTCTACTATCATTTCGTTAAGCACTCTGCGGTAAACCTTTTTGAGGCCATATGCGTTCTTTACGGAATCTGAAATACGCTGTTTTAGGGATAATGTGCATCTTCAGCCTTCCGTGCGCACTGTCTGCAACCCCGGTTCCTTTAACGCTGTTGTCTCACACACCGATACAAACAGAGGTCTCCGGGCAAGCGCCTGGCGTCGCTCAATGGCTCAAGCAACACCCCACTTTACGGGTTGGCGTTTCGGCCTCGGCGCATCCACCGTTCCAGCTTGATACAGACCCGGCAGATTTCGAAGGAATAACGGCAGATTATCTGGCGTTACTCGCGCCAGCACTCGGCGTCACACTCCAGGTGTTGCAATATCCCAACGACCAGGCGGCTATCGCGGCACTGGATTCGGCCGATGTCGATATGATAACCGGAGACCAGAGGCTGGCTGATGCGCATCCTTCGCTGCTTGCCACAGACAGTTACTTGAACGACCGCGCGGTGCTGGTCGGTCAGTTAACGGTACAGCAGACACAATCAACCCCTTATAAGGCCTTGGTTTATGTAGGTAATAATGCATTGCAGGCGGCACTGCACGAAGCCTATCCACAGCTCAAACTGGTCGCCAGTCCCGATTATTACACCGCGTTCACGACCGTGATCAACGATGAAAATGTGGCGATGTGGACCAACGCTATCACTGCCGAAGATCTCAATCGGCGAATGTTCGATAAGCGGCTGATTATCTCGCGTAGTCACGCCCTGCCCGTTCAGGATCTCAAATTTATTACCCGCCGGGATCAGCCCCAGCTTGCCAGCGCTATTAATAAGGTTCTGAATAATATCAGCCCACAGACGCACAGTCTGATCGCGCAAACCTGGGGACTCAAATCGGTGGCACCTGCCCCACCTAAATCGCCGGCATTAACCATCGAGGAAGCAGACTGGGTGGCGCTTCATCCGGAACTGTCGGTGTTTGTGGTACATACGCACATCCCGCTGACGTACATTAACGACGATGGCGAAGAAAGCGGTTATGCCAGCGCGTTACTAAAAAAAATAGCGGCACAAAACGAAATCACTCTCCGCTGGCATGCGTTCTCAAACGTCACTGAAATGCGCAACGCGCTAAAAACATCCCCTGACGCCTTAATTGCCGTTGCCGATGCCTCTGCCCATGAAGATCCGGATGTTATTTTTTCTCGCCCATATCAAATTTCCAACTGGGTTCTGGTGACGCGTAAAAGCTTCCCACAGGTGAAATCACTGTCGGCCATGAATGGCAAAAAAGTCGCTGTGTTTACCGGCAGCTATTATCTGCCCGCATTGCGCAAGCAGTTTCCAGAAGTGCAATTTGTTGAAGAAGATTTTTCGCTGGAAACCGCCCTGTCTCTGGTTACGCACCGGATTGATGGCGCTATCGTGCCGCAAACCTCAGCCAGTTTTGTGCTGAAAAGTTATCTTGAAGATCGTTTTCGCATCGCACTCACCCTGCCCCTTCCTCCGTTGCGGCTGGCGATGGCGACCAGCCCCGCTAATCGGCCATTACTCTCCATCATTGATAAAGCGCTGCGCGAATTGCCACCTCGCACCCTGGATGCCCAACTTAACGGTTGGCAGATGCGCTATGCCCTTGAGCGGTTTGAAGTCTGGGGGCGTTATCGGACGACGCTCACCGTCGCGGCCGCGATAGTGCTGGTGATTGTGCTGATGCTGGCGTTTTATTACTGGCGAAACCGCTTTCTTAAACGAAATCTCGAAACCCAGCAGAAATTGCAAAATGAGTTGAAAGCCACTAAACGGCAGGTGGAGAAAGCCAGCGCCTCGAAAAGCGTATTTTTGTCACAGATGAGCCATGAAATCCGTACCCCTCTCAATGCGCTTATTGGCCTGCTTGAGCTGGAGAATATGGGTAAATCCTCGCCGGAACAGCGACGCAATAATATCGCTGTAGCTTATGAATCGTCGAAATCGTTGCTAATGTTAGTTGGCGACATTCTCGATATGGCTAAAATCGAATCCGGCACCTTTTCGGTACGCCAGGTGCCGGTCTCTCTCGGTGAAATACTCAATAATGTCAGTACCTTATTCCGTTACAGTGCGGAAGAAAAAGGTCTGACACTGCTGACTCAGCTCGATGTACAGACCGACAGAATAATCTGCGATCCGCTGATGCTCACCCAAATCGCGTCCAATCTGCTGAGTAATGCCATTAAATTCACCCCGCAGGGTGAAGTCGAAATGATCATCTATCAGACGCGATCGTTACGCGGTACGCACGCTGAATATGTGCTTGAAGTCTGTGACTCGGGGCCGGGGTTAACCCCGGAACAGCAAACCGCTATCTTTGAACCTTTTGTACAGGTTGACTCCGGCCAGACATCGCAAACGGGTACGGGCCTGGGTCTGAGCATTTGCCGCCAATTGGCGGGGCTGCTCAACGGTACGCTGGAGGTCGACAGCACGCCCGGAGAAGGCACGACGTTTATATTCCGTTTCTCCGCGTCGCCGGATATCGTTCCCCAAACGGGGACGCAGAAGCCAGGGCTCATCAATGCGACAACCGCCCGCAAAATACTGTTGGTAGATGACCACGCACCTAATCGGATGCTGTTGGCACAACAGCTAGAATACGCAGGCCACCACAGCGTGGCGGCTGAAAATGGTGCTCAGGCGCTGCGGCTTTGGCTGGAAGAGGTTCCGCCGTTTGAGATGGTGATAACCGACTGTAATATGCCCGGAATGAGCGGTTTTGAGCTGGTCAGGCAGCTTCGTGAACACGAAAAACTGGCCGGGCGTGACCCGCAGCCCATGTTTGGCTTAACCGCAATGGCCGAACAAAAGGTGAAATCTCTCGCCGCTCAGGCTGGGATGACCGATTGTCTGTTCAAGCCGGTGGAACTGGCGCGTCTGTTAGCCTGTATTGAGGGTGCAGAAAGCGAGCAGGCCCCTTCTTCTCAACGCGATTCTGGCGTTATTCTCAGCCTCGCTAAGCTGGCGAAATTACAACCGGAAATGTTTAATACATTGATTCTGGCTGTCATTAACCAAAATGAGCAGGATATGTCGGCGTTGCAAGAGGCGATTGAGGCTGAAGATTTTGCTGCTATCCGCCGCGCGGCCCATAGCCTGGTGGGGGGAGCGCATCTGATTGAAGCTACCGGGCTGGCGCAAACGTGTCAGGCCGTCGAAATTGCCGCGGAAGAAACAAATTTACCCCGAATTAAAACGCTCGCTGCCACATGTGTCGCGCAGATTATGCAGCTCGACGCCCAGTTGAAGCAGGTGCTGGATGATAATAAAAGGAACGATGCCCTTGAGCCATAAACGCAGGTCTTTTGTATGAGCAAAATTTTCATCGTGGACGACCACCCTGTCTCGCAGCTTGCCGTCCAGGTGGTCGCCACCGGCAACGGCTACGACGTCGTGGGAAGTTGTGATAACGGGCGTGATGCCCTGATATTCCTGCGCAGTAATCATGCCGATCTGGTGGTGATTGATATTGATATTCCCCCGCCGAATGGGCTGGAAGTGATAACCCGACTGCGGCAGGACGGTTTCCCTGGCGGCATACTGGTGCTGACTGCGCACAACGATCGCCACTTTATCGACCGCGCCAGAACCGCTGGAGCAAACGGGTTTATCAGCAAAAACAATCATCTTGATCAACTGGCTGATGCATTTAAAGCGGTGATGAACGGCTACGACTTTTTCCCGCAGCGTCAGGCCGCTTCGGGGATGACAGCCGAACCTCAGCCGGAACAGGAACTGTTAAGCCTGCTGTCAAACCGCGAATTGCAGGTGCTCGGCTACATTGCCCGGGGTGACATGCTGGTTGATATCGCGGAAAAACTGCATGTCAGTAATAAATCGGTCAGCACCTATAAAAGACGGATTATGGCCAAGCTGGGAATGAGTAAAACGCTGGAGATGATCGAATTCGCGAAACGCAATCATTTGGCCTGAGGGGAAGATTCAGCGGATCGCACGCTGGCGATCCGCTGGGCGGGTTACTGATAGGTGGTTGTGAAGGTCGCATTGGCGTTGGCACGCCCTGGCGTGATATCACTCCGGGTCTGGTAGTAACGCGCTTTCAGCGCAATGGCAAAGATCCCGTCGGTGCTGGTTGTGGCAATTTTGAGCATTTCACCGAGCGCAACCGG
The DNA here is from genome assembly GCF_043558715.1 of Scandinavium sp. M-37. NCBI lineage: Bacteria > Pseudomonadati > Pseudomonadota > Gammaproteobacteria > Enterobacterales > Enterobacteriaceae > Scandinavium > Scandinavium sp. M-37. The sequence goes on along the minus strand of NZ_JBIGIN010000001.1, from coordinate 235,238 downwards.
GATATCGTTATGCAGAACCTGCACCCCGACACCGCTGGCGGTCTGTCCCGCACCCGCGGGGTCAATATTCAGCACGCCGTGGCTGGCATCTGCTGCCCCGGCACTGCCGGGTTCCAGCGTCAGGTTAATATTGGTCGCCGCATCGCAGTTCAGATCGATAGCAAAAGCCACATCCCCGGCGGTACTTCCCGCGCCTGAGAAATCCGTGTTTTTCGTTCTCCCCATATTGACGATGATATTACTGTTGGTGACCGAACAGGCTACCGTTTGCACCGAACCGCTGGCGAGGGTGTAATTCATGACCTGTGTTTGACCTAACACCAATGCCTGGGTAATCGATCCGGTCGTTATTGGCCCGGAGCCGGTTACTGGCGCGATTTTGACCAATTGCAGCTGATAATTCCCCCAGCTCCCGCCACACAATCGCCACCAGGTTGGCGAGCTGCGGCACGGGATGTTACTCACCCGGCGGGGCAATGCTCCCCTGCCGTAGCGACCGGTTGTGGACCCGGCCCCAGGGGTGACAATGCGAAATGCCAAACCGGTGATGCCCGACTGATAGAGCGTCTCGGCGTTATAACTGACAGGGGCGTAAGCACCGCCACCTGCCGCCCATTGGGTGACGAATGAAGACGTTGTGCACTCGATAAAATCATTGCGACTGCCTAGCGCGTTATTGCTTAATGTGGCCACTACGCTGCCCACCGGGGCATCACGCTGAACCACAACGTGCCCCAAATTAAGGGCAATGTTGTCACTGGCGGTGAATCGAGTATCCATGAACGTGCATGAGGCCATCGCCCCTTTCGCGGCCAACAGCAGTAAACTCCCGACCACTAATCGCATCCGTATTCTTTTCATCATCACTGTCTTCATCACTGGTAAGTCATTGTAAAAGTGGCATTGGCATTGGCTTTACCCGGCGTTACGGCGGGCTGCGTCTGGTAATAGCGCGCTTTCAACGGGACCGCATAGGGACCATCGGCGGTTGGACGACCCACCACTATCCGTGAGCCGAGAGCCACAGGTGCGTTATTGAACAACACCTGCACGCCCACTCCGCTTGCGTTATCGGCCGTTCCGGCATTATCCAGATTCAGGATGCCGTTGCTGGCATCGGCTGCCCCAGCGCTACCGGCATCGATCCGCATGTTGATATTGGCGGACGCATCGCAATTGAGGGCGATGGAAAAATCTGCATCCCCGCTGGTGCTCCCCGGGCCGCTGAAATCCGTGTTTTTCGCCGTCCCCATATTGACCGTAATATTGCTGTTGGTGACGGAACAGGCCACCGTCTGCACCGTGCCGCTTGCAATGGCGTACTCCAGAATGTTGGTTTGACCAACGATCAGCGCCCTTGTCAGGGTGCCGGAGGTCACGGGGCCTGAACCTGTCGTCTGCGCCACCTTCACTAACTGAAGTTGATAATTCCCCCAGGTCCCGCCGCATAAACGCCACCAGTTGCCGCCGCTCGCACACGCGGTATTTGAAATCTGACGTGGTAACGGACCGGTGCCATAACGCCCGGCGGTGCTGCCTGCTCCTGGCGTTACGATTCTGAACGCCAGCCCAGGGACCCCGGACTGATAAAGGGTCTGGCCGCTATAGGCCACCGGCGCGAACCCCGCCCCCACAGCCCACTGAGTCTGAAAGCCGCTGGCATTACATTCGATAAAGTTATTACGCCCGCCCAGCACGCTGTTGGTGGTGCTCCACACCACGCTACCAATCGGCGCATCCCGCTGCACGGTGACTGTTCCCAGGCTCAGTTGTACCGAGTCATTAGGCGTAAACCGACTGTCCATAAAGCTGCAGGCTGCCAGGGCGCTTTTGGACACCACCCACAGCAGCAAACAGCAAAGCACACGGCTTTGTACTAATTTCTTGATTAATGTTTTCATTGGGTTGCCTTATTCATTGCGTGCTCAGCGGCACTGACCGTTTACCATCGGAATGCCGTCACCTTTATCCGTATCGCCAAGGCGGTACGTCACCCGACATTGACGGTCGGCTTCGCTGCCCCACTGAACGTGAAGTGTTCCCTTGCTTTGCAGACCGGCGAGGTACACCTGCCCCCCGTCGCCGACAATGCTGCTCCCGGCATCGGGATCGGCTTCATTTACCACCGTCGCGCCAAACGGAACGACTTTGCCGTCGGCCCGGGTGAGGTTCATGAGCACCCGTTGTCCTATCTGAGCACGATACTCCGCGCGCACGATGGCCCCGCGGGTAGGCACCACGCTGCGGCTGGTCTGTTTGAGGTCGACGTTTTCTGCCAGGGTTTCGGTACTCAGCGTGACGTCATTCCGACGGTATGGCATCAGGTTCGGCACCAGTGCATAACCGCGATAGTCTGTGCTGACGCCAGTCTGGTTATCGATCCCGATACCCGCTGCGTCTGGCACTTTAACCAGACCGAACGTTTCGCCCATAGTCTGCCCGGCGGTAATGCCGTCGGCGTGCGCAACAATAGCGCCCTGCAGGCCGTAATTGAGGTTGCGCTGCCCCTGGCTGTAGCTGTAACCGCCGTTAACTTCGCCATAGGTGCCGCGATAATTAGCGCTGGCGTAACCGCTGCTTCCCTGCCCGTTCGAGGCGTATCCCTGGGTCACGTTCCAGTTGAGATTGTTGTCCTCAAGCGCGGTCCCGTTCAGTCCTACCGTGTTGACCGTTCCCCGGTCGCGACTGTTGCTCACGTTGTAACTGGCGTAGGTTTTGCTCAGCCAGCGGTCGAGTGGAATGCTCAGGTTCAGTGAAATCACATCATCCCGGTCATAGGTTTTGCCAGAGCTGTTTTCACCGGCCCCGGAAGAGGTTGTGTTGCGATTCATCGCGTAATTGAGGCTGTAGCTGATGCCACTCCAGCTGTTGTTATACCCAAGGTTCCACGAGGATGTTTTACGATTATTTCCCCAGTAATCTTCGCTGACCGCCCCCACCGACAGGTATCCGCGATTGTCGCCTAAGTCCTGACTAAGCGTCAGTTCGGCGCGGTTGCGTTTACGGTCATTGCTCAACCTGTACGGATTGTCGCTATAGGTTTCGAGCACATCTGAAAGGGTGTAAAACCCGGCGGTAGAATAGCGATACCCGGCAATCGCCAAATGGGTACCGGTTTCGGCCAGACTTTTGCTGTAACGCACTCGCCACGATTGCCCCTGACGCGTCTCTTCATCTTTTGGTGAGCCCCACGATTGCGTAAGGTCGGCAGAAATCGCCCCGAACGTGCCGAGGTTTTGACCGAGCCCGGCCGCTACCGAGCGGTAATGCTCTGCCGCCTGCGCACCGGTATATAACGTTAATCCTTTGCCAACGCCGTAGATGGCGGTTCCCTGTGCAAAAGGCGTTTTCTCTACGCTGTTGTCGTAGGCTCGGTATTGGCCACCGGTGACGCTGAAGCGCAGACGCCCTTCGCGCTGCAACACCGGCAATGAGGCAAACGGCACGACCATGCTTTGTTCACTGCCGTCGGCTTCTTTCACTGTGACATACAGATCCCCGCTGCCACCGGTCGGATACATATCCGTGATTTCAAAAGCGCCAGCCGGGACGGTGGTCTGATAAATCACGTAGCCGTTCTGGCGGATGATCACCTGAGCACTGTTGCTGCGGGCTATCCCACGCACTACCGGCGCATAGCCACGCTGACTTTCCGGTAACATTTCATCATCGGAAGCCAGCTGCGCGCCCCGGAACGGAACGCTGTCGAAAACGTCAGACGGTGCCAGGCTTTCGCCAAGGGTAAGCTGACTTTTCAGCGGCACAATACTGCGCTGCGCATAGCTGTATATGGTGCTCCATTTATCGCCTTCGCCGCTGTTGTTGCGTGTCCAGGTGGTGTAATTGCGAAAGCGCCACGCGCCGAGGTTAAGACCCGGGCGCAGGTTAAGATACTGGCTGTTGCCGGTGCCGCCCTGCTGATTTTCTACTTCGCTGACCCCGCTGAAGCTGTAATTGAGCAGCGCCGCGTTGATGCCCTCATCCCACTGTGACGGCGGCACGTAGCCACGGATACGTGGGTTGACGACCGCCTGCGGAATAGAGATATCCAGACGCTGGGCGCTGAAAACGAACTCAGCCGAGGCGTCAGGGATCGCGGTAAGTACGACACACTTGGCCCCGTCTGGCTGCAAATCAGGGAAGGATTCGACCTTCACGCCGTAGCCCGCCAATTCGGCAACATCAAGACAAGGCTGTAGCCCTTTATCTGGCGTCTGAAAAAACGTGACTTCCCGGCTGTCTACCATTTCGTTATTGAGATAGATGTCGACGGGATAGCGCCCAGGTAACTGCCCGCCATTTTCAAAGGCAGACAAATCAGGCGCAGTACCGCCCTCGCCGGTTTGCTCTAACAGCGCCGGATTAAAGTAATCCTTTGCCTGTGCAGTCAGGGAAGGCAGGAGCAACGCAACGGCAATCGCTAAGGATGTCGGGCGAAAGTCAGGACGTTTTTTTACAGATTGAGTTAAACGGCACATTATTTTTTCCAGCGGTCGGTTTCCAGGGCGTTAAAGAGAAGTCTTATGAACTGCGCCAACAGCGCCGTAATCACTGATCACTTTCCATTCGATCTGATTGCCACGCGCGTCTGGCTGCAGCGGGAAGAAAGCGGTCGCATGAGGGGCCACGTAAGTGACTTTTTCAAGCGGACGTCCGTTCAGGCTGACAGACTGAAAATTGATGTAATACGGCGTCGGATTGTTCACGGACAACCGGTCCCCTTGGCGGGTCCATTTCAGCGCACTGCTGGCATTTTCCGGGGTTGAATTTTTCAATGCCTGTGGCCGATAAATCAGCTTGATCCGCGTATTGACCGCCAGCTGCAAGGTGTTGTCGGAGCGAGACGGATCGGCGGTTGGGATCGACTTGATGTTCAGCCAGTACAGCGTTTCGCGATCGTTCGCGAGCGCACCGTTGGCCTGCATGATCCGCAGGGTATTTTTCTGATTACCGTCCAGACGGAATAACGGCGGGGTCACAATAAAGCGGCTTTTATCACTTTGACCTGCTTCGTTTTCCACCCATGACTGGATGAGATACGGTGAAGAGTCCGGGTTTTCCAGCCCGATGGACGCCTCTTTTTTACCACCGTCATAAATGACTCGGGTTCCGCCGACCACTACGCCAGCCTGCGCGATACTGCTACTGGCGAGGAAACTCACGAACAGCAGCGTTGAGATTTTTGTCGTCACGTTGAAGACTCCTGGGTAAAAAAAGCCGGCGTTTAGGCCGGCTCTAAAGGGTGACGGCAGAACGGTCTGCCCTTGCTGAATCAGTTGTAAACCACGCTGAAAGTCGCGGCAGCGTTAGCCGGACCTGCGGTAACGGCAGCGGCCTTGGCAACGTAAGCGGCGCTAAATTTCAGGGTATTGGTGCCGGTCTGCGACAGCGGAGTGCTTTGTGACTGCGTGAACAGAGGCAGAACGCTGTTATCTGCATTACGGATCTGGATACCTACCCCGGTCGCTACGCCAGCGCCCTGAGTCAGTTCCAGCGCACTGTTGTCACCTTGATAAGGCGTCCCGTCGAATTTCACAGACGCTGAGCTGACGGTCGCCGGGCAACTGGTCAGGTCAATCTGGAAAGCGGTAGCACCCGCGGTATCGCCTGCACCGGTGAAGGCTTTGTCGCTGATCTGACCCAAATTCACGGTCTGGTTAGCGCTCGATGGCGAAACAGTACACGCGGCATCAATAATTTCGCCGTTGAACTGAATTGTGCCGTCAGCTGCATTTGCTGCTGAAACCGATGCGCCACAAATTACTGAAACTAATGCAAAGACGTGCAGTTGCTTTTTCATAAAACAAATTCCTGTAAGTAAATTAAGTATTGTTTCTTACCGGTTAATCCCGATGTTTTACAAAGCGCATTATTTCATTACGCATTAAGCATCTCGCCCGGTAATTAATTTCGCTTTGTGAGACTCACTATACTCGTCAGAAATAATTAAACATTGAGAATAGCCGTCGGCGCGTGTAATCAAAGATGACATCACCTGTAATCCAAGGACTACAAATTTCAGCGAAACCCAGGTGGAATCAGGCCAAGCCACTGTCGCCAGTGCTCTGCGGGCTGTCATCCTTTGCTGTAGGGCGAAACGTAAAACCCAAACCTGTTATTAAAGCTAATTTTTAAATTCATATTTATGATTGATTTTAATATGGCTTCTATGTCAGCATTTAAAAAGCACACAACCTCAGGGGCTTTCATGGCAAATATACTCATCATTGACGATCATCCGATGGTCCGTCTGGCAATTCGCATGTTATTAGAAAAAGATCAGCACCATATTGTGGCGGAATGTGGTGATGGCATGGAGGCGTATAGATTAACGCAAAGACTTCAGCCGGAAATTGTCGTTGTCGATTTAGATATTCCTGGTCTAAGCGGTGTGGAATTAATTGACCGACTTCGCAAGTCTGGATTTAACGGCAGAATGTTGGTCCTGACCGGTCGCGATGACGAGCATTATCTCAGCCGATGTATCCACACTGGCGCTGATGGCTTTGTCGGCAAAAGCAATAATCTGGATGAGCTGCGAGATGCGGTAAAAGCCGTGGAGCGCGGTTACGGTTATTTCCCCCTTCGTCGACAGTCTGAAACCGGGCGTAAAGTTCCGGTCTGGGAAGCCGACGTGGTGAAAATGCTCTCCAACCGCGAAGTCCAGGTGCTGCACTATCTGGCCTTGGGGCTGAAAATTAACGAGATCGCCGAGAAAATGTTTATCAGCAATAAAACGGTCAGTACTTACAAGACCCGACTGCTGAATAAACTGCAGATCAGCAACACGGTCGGGCTGGTGGATTTTGCACGCCGCCACAATCTGGACTAAAACGATGAACCTTCTCAGCCGACCGCTTGCGGTGCTTTTACTGCTGTTTTCGACGCTCTCAGATGCCACTGTTCCGGTCGGGCAGCTGCAGCTCATTAGCCGGGAAAGCTACGATCGAACCGTATTTACGCTCGACGATGCTGACTGGCGCTGGTTGGGAAATAAACGCGTGTTGAAAGTGGCGGTCTGGTTGCCAGAGATCCCGCCGCTCTATCTGTATACCGGCGAGGGGCGATATGAAGGCATGATCGCCGATTACATCGCCCTCCTTGGCGATTATCTTGGCCTGCGAGTCGATGTTCAGGCTTATGCTAACCGTGATGCGGCCCTGGCCGCCCTGGCACAAAAGCAGGTCGATGTGGTGGCCGACTCGTCGGCAAAAGCATTACCGCTCAATGATACCCTGCTTACCTCACCCAATTTTATCAGCGATCACCCGGTATTAGTTCATCGCAAAAATTCGCAAAATGCGCCCTTTCGTTATGAGAAAGGCATGCGACTGGCTATTGCCCGCTGGTATGTGGACGACAGCTGGATCGAACAAAACTTTCCGGGCGCAACGCTCATCCATTATCAGACCGACGATCTGGCCATGGCATCCGTTGCCTTCGGCGAAAACGATTTCTACATCGGTAATCTGGTCACCACCTCATATCTGCTCGAGCGAAACTATCCGCACTTTCTGGTTTTTCAGCAGGTCTATCCGGAGCGCGATACCGGCAGCCATTTTGTGATGCGCAAAGGGGATACGCCGCTGATTCGTTCGATTGAGCGCGTGCTTCAGGCCATTCCACGCACCCAGAATCAGGTAATTTCGCAGCAATGGAGCGCCGGAGCCAATCTGTGGAAAGTGAGCAAAAAAGTTGAATTTTCGGCTGCCGAGAAGCGATGGCTGGCAGAAAATCCCACGGTGAAAGTCGCGGTAAATGCCTTCTATGCCCCGTTTACCATGATTGATGCCAGCGGCAGTTTTTATGGTGTAACTGCTGATATTCTGCGGATGATCCGCCTGCGTACCGGATTGCATTTCGAACCGGTTTCCGCAGATTCTGTCGAGGTGATGGACGAGCAGATCGCCAGCCAGCAAGCGCTGTTCATCGGGGCGGTCAGTCAAAGCGAAGAGCGCAACCAGAATTTATTGTTCTCGCGGCCCTATTTCAGTTCGCCTTTTGTGCTCGTTGAATCGGTAAACAAGGATTATCCCGCCCTTCTGCCTCCCGGTACACGGGTGGCAGTTGTCAAAAAAAACACCCTGATCCCTGAACTACGCCGTAAAAATCCGGGGATCAAGATCATCGAAACGACGAATGCCAGTATCGCGATGCAAATGGTCGATGATGGCAACGCGGATGTGGCGGTCCACACCCTTTTCGGCGCCAGTTACATGATTGAACGCTACTTCCGCGATCGCCTGAAAATTAACGGCAGAATCGGCGAACAGAGCGCCAAAATCGCCTTTGCGGTATCGCGCTCGCAGCCGGAACTGCAAAGCATCATCAATAAATCCCTGGAAAATATCTCCCCGGCGGATATCAGCCGGGTGATCGACAAATGGCAAACCCGGCCGGATGTGCGGCTCGATACCTGGGAATTGTATAAAACACGTTTCTGGCTGGTATTCGGGGTGGCGGGCGTCACCATCCTGACGTCGCTTATCTGGATTTATTACCTGCGACGGGAGATTGGCGCCCGCAAACTGGCACAGCATAAATTGCAATCTCAGCTGGAGTACAACGAAACGCTGACCCATGCCCTGTCAGAAGAGACAGAACGTGCTGAGCAGGCTAATCGTGCCAAAAGTACCTTCCTCGCGACCATGAGTCATGAAATACGCACCCCGGTGAGTGCGATTATTGGCTTACTTGAACTGACGGTGAACACCTCAGGAAAAGAACTTGATGAGGACGATCCGCTCAGGGTCGCGTGGGAATCAGCCCGCTCGTTAATGGGGCTCATAGGCGACATTCTGGACATGGCGCGTATTGAGTCCGGGCGGCTGGAACTGACCCCTGAATGGGTCAGAACCACGGAATTGTTGCCGCCGGTAGTGCGGGTGTTCGAAGGGCTCGCGCGGCAGAAATCTTTGCGGCTGCACTGCTCAATGCCACCGCAAATGCCTTATCAGGTGCTTATCGATCCGCTGCGCTTTCGCCAGGTGCTGTCCAATCTGGTCAGTAACGCCATCAAGTTTACCGAACAAGGCAATATCAGCGTAGAAATGGTGTTAGCCGAAGAAGCCCATTCGGCAGCCACCCTGCTTCAGGTGAGCGTCACGGATACCGGGAAAGGGATATCGCTGGAAGAACAGAAAGATATTTTTGACCCGTGGGTACAGGCTAAAAATGGCCCGGTGCTTAGCGGTTCTGGCCTGGGGCTGGCGATTTGCGCTCAACTGGTCCATATGATGGGCGGCACCATCGCCATGACCAGCGCTACGGGCAAAGGCACGCGGGTCAGTTTTACCGTACCGGGGATGATGCGCGACAAGCAGTCGGCAATCCCGCAGCTTGAAACCAGCGACACATCGATTATCCATGTTCCGCTGAGGATCCTTGCCGTGGACGATCATCCTGCCAACCGGATGTTGCTCCGACGCCAGTTAACCCATCTCGGTCACCAGGTGACAGAAGCCTGTGACGGGACCGAAGCCTGGGCAATCTGGCAGACGGAAGCGTTCGATATGGTCATCACCGATTGCAGTATGCCGGGTATGGATGGTCTGGCGCTGACCCGATTAATTCGCGAAAGCCCTGGGGGTTCAGTGGCGATTCTTGGGCTGACGGCCAATGCCTGGCCCGAGGAACGCGCCCGCTGTCTGGCGGGAGGAATGAACGAGTGTTTGTTCAAGCCGCTGCAGCTCGCGCAGCTTAAAATTCTGCTCAACGAGGTGGTTAAGCGTTTACCCGGCCACGGCGGTGAGAAGGACCTGCTGCGCCAGCAGGTCGATTACCAGAAGCTTGAGGAACTGAGCAATTACGACGATGACCTGCTCCGGGAGCTGCTGACCCTGACCCTACACAGCAATCGGGATGACCAGCGACTCGCCAGGGATTTACTCGAGCTACAGGACTGGCCAGAGCTGGCCAAATGTATACATCGCATTTCCGGTGCGGCGCAAATTTGCGGAGCCCAGGGAGTGGTCGCCGCGTGTCGAGAGCTGGAGGCCGCGTGTCTCCTGCCCGAGCCGCCTGGTTCGGGCATTCTGCCACTGTGGTCAGAGGCGAATGACGCCCTGAATGAATTTAACCAGGCGCTGGAAGGCTGGTTATTCGATCACGGCGCGGCTGGCAGCATGATCGGGTAAAACTGGTGTAGACTATCAGCGGCGAATAACCTGCCGGTATGGCACAGACAATAAACCCACAGGAAATACCCAATGACAAATGAAGTCCCGCTGAAGTTTTATGACATCGTTGATGAATACTCGACTGAAACCGAGAAGCCGGTCAGTGAAGCTGAGCGTGATCCGCTGGCACGTTACTTCCAGGCGCTGGTCACCCGCTTAATGAACAACGAAGAAATCAGCGAAGAGACACAGAGTGAACTGGCGCGCGAGGCCGGTATTGCAGATTCGCGTATCGATGATATCGCCAACTTCCTCAATCAATGGGGCAATGAATAAGCGGGAACGATACGCGCCGTGATGGGACGTTTACGCGTAAGATTATTAGCGCCCATCACCGGGCTGCTGCTCGGGGCCTGTTCCCCCGTTCCGTTTTCGCAGTCAGTGGCTGATTTTACCGCGTCGCTGAACCAGGCCCCGGCGGCAACGCAGGTTCCGCTTGCCGCCTTGCAACAACTGGATCCTCTGCTTTTACGCCCCGGCTCGCTCTATCCACAATTTTCCGAAACGCCCCTGCCCATTTTAACGACGCTTTATCATTATCAACAGCAATGCGCCGGCCCCACCGCCGGGCTGACTGATGCGATGCGCCAGTTCGCCCAGGCGTTATGTCAGCATACCGAGCTGTCGGCAAACTGGTTCCAGTCACATCCGATATCCCCCTTGGGTGGCAGTACCGCCTGGTATTATCTGCAACGCCATCCGCAGGACAGCGCAGCGCTGGAACCGTTCCTGCACGTGCGGGAAAGACCCCGCGCCTTAGGCGGTATCGGTCAGCTGTCCGATGACAATCTTGAGGCATTGGCAACCGGGCAGCGCTGGCTGCTGCAAAACGGTAGCCTGTGGCATCAACATCAGCGACAGTGGCGACGCTATGCGCCTGAGGTCTGGCAACCACTGGCCCGTCAGGCCGGGATGACGCTGCAAGCTGCCGGTCAACAGTGCAAAATAGCGCTGGGAACCTTGTGTGCCAATCCCGAAGGATCTTATGCCATCGGTTGGCGCTCACTGCTGGGCGTAACCGGGTTGATCGCCTTGCTGAGCCTGCTGTGGCTGGTCTGGCAGCGCAGGAAAATGCAGCAGCGCCAGCGATTTATTGTGCAGATGTTGACCCATGAACTGCGTACACCCATTGCCCAATTGGGCAATGTGGTGGAGCATTTTCGCCGGGACTTCGATAACTTACCGCCGCAGTCACAGGAAGGATTTGGCGCATTGGCCGACAGCGTGCAGCGGATGCGCCAGATGGCGCAGGCCAGCCAGCATTATCTTTCCGCTGAGGGTCCGCGAGACAGGCTCGAAACGCCCTCCATCGTCTGGTTAAGCGATTGGTTGACTCACCTCGCTGAGGCGTATCCTGGCCTGATGTTCTGCCTGGAAAGTGACCAACGGTTGGCGCTGCCGTTGTACTGGACCAATCTGTGTCTGACCAATCTTGTGGAAAATGCCTATCGCCACGGACGTGCGCCGGTGCGGTTAACCGTGGGCTGGCGTCTGGGCACGCTCACTTTGCAAGTCACCGATAGCGGGAGGCTGAACGTGAACAAACTGCCGCAACTACTCTCGCAGCGCTCACCTCAGGCGGGACTAGGCCTCGGGTTATCGATTGTGATGCGGGTTATAAAAAGGTTGAACGGGCGGCTCACGTTCAGCCCTGCGCCAACAACGTTTACTCTGGAGCTGCCCTGTGACGAAACACACTAGCGAGACGCTGTTACTGATTGAGGACGATCGGGCTTTAGGCCTGGGGTTGCAGACCTTTTTGCAGCAGGAAGGTTTTACCTGCCTGTGGTTACCCGACGTCACCGAGGTGGCAAGCCAATGGCATAAGGCTGACCTCGTTATCCTTGATCGGCAGTTTCCAGACGGTGACAGCCTGCGTTATCTGCCGGGCTGGCTGGCCAAAAAAGCGCTGCCGGTGATTGTTCTCACCGCCCGGGTTCAGGTAGACGATCGGGTGGCCGGCCTCGAGGCCGGCGCGCGCGATTACCTGACCAAACCCTTTGCCCATGTCGAACTGCTGGCCCGGATCCGCGCCCAGTTACGCACCCTGGGCGAAGGCCAACTGGGTGCAGGCGAGTTACAGATTTTTCCGTCACGCCAGACGGTGCGTTGGCGGAATAGTGACGTATCCCTGACCGCAACGGAATTTTCCCTGCTGGCGATGCTGGTACAAATGGCGGGCCGGGTGTTCACCCGCGACGAACTGCTCAATCAGGTGTGGGGCTATCAATCCTTTCCAACCACCCGCACCGTTGATACACATATTCTACAACTGCGCCAGAAACTGCCGGGCATCGCCATTACCAGCGTACGCGGCGTCGGCTACCGGCTGGATAAAACCTCATGAGGCGATCGCTACTGCTCCCGGCCCTGGTGTGGATGGCGCTGGTGAATCAAACGGCTGCCGCGCTGCCGGTTACGCCGCTGGAGCCGGTCTATCACGCCCTGTTCAGCCAGCAAACCGCGCTGGCGTGGCAACAGCTGATCGCCGTCTGGCCACAGCTCAACAGCAACGCGCAGCGCAGGGCATGGCAAGAGGCGCTGAACGCCGTGATCTCCGCACAGTGCGGGAACGATTTACCGGTCAAAACGCCAGCCTGGCTGGACAGTCCCACGCTGGTGCTCATTCAACGCGATATTCCGCTGAACCGTATTTACCGCATCCAGTTGGTTGGCGGCAGCCCGGATCGTAATCTGCAAATATCATTAATTGCCCCGGATGGAAAAGACCTGATGCTCGGCGCAACGGCGGAGTATTACGCCCAGGACCAGTTCCAACTGGAGAGCCAGGAGCTGGGTGAACCGCTGCCGATGGGGGTATATCAACTGACGCTGCGTGCCGGATCGGCGGTGTGGCAGCAATCACTGGCGCTTCAGGGCACGCGAAATCTGAACTGGATCCAGCGTCAGGGGCATAGCATCACGCTACAGCCGCCTGAAACCCCGTCCGCCTGCCCTGCTCCGTGGCTCGAACAAGCCATGCTCAAAGGAAGCGACTATCAGCAAATTTGGTCGCGCAAAAGCGATCAACTGCAGATGCAGCCCTGGCCGCGGCGCGAAGACGCATCTGAGTTATGGGGTATTGCCACGGTGGACAGAGAAGAAGCCCGAGGCGGGCTGACCTTACGCCTCGAGCATCGGTTGGCCGGGCCGCTACTCACGCTGCAAAACTGAGATCCTGACATTGCTCTGACAATCGCCTTGCCACAACCGGGGATACTGCGCGCTCATCGTCATCTCTGAGAACCTGCTATGAGCCTGAAAACCCTAACGCTAAAACTGAACCTCGCCGCAATGATTCTGGCGACGCTGTCCACCCCGTCGCTGGCCAGCGATGAAATCACCTTCTGGGATACCCCGCAATATGGCGGCAACAGCTTCAACCGCCTGCCGCCGAGAAGCGCCTATTTTACCGCCCTGCATGACTACGGTGCGAGCTGGGTACGGCTGAGCTACGACAAATGGCAGCCCAAACTACGGGACTTTTTGCTCGGCAGCGTCGACCATTATCAGGGGCTGGTGCCCGAGGATTTGATCACGCTGAAAGCCGCGCTAAAACGCGCCCAGCAGGCGGGCCTGAAAGTGGTCATCGCGCCGCTGTCGTTGCCCGGTATGCGCTGGTCGCAGAACAATCACGGCCAGTTTGATGATCGACTCTGGCAGGACAAAACTTACTGGCAGCAGAGCGCACAATTCTGGCGAGACCTGGCGACGGCCCTGAAGGATGTCCCTGGCGTGGCCGCCTATAACATCGTTAATGAACCCGCCCCGGAAAAAATGGCCGAGCTGGCAGAGCACAGCAGCCCGGCAGAAATGGTGAACTGGTATCAACATCATCAAGGCACCGCCCGGGACCTGCCTGCGTTTTACCAGACCGTGATTCAGGCGATTCGTGAGGTCGACCCGCTCACGCCGATCATGGTCGATGGGGGTTGGTACGGGGCCGCTGACGGTTTCAACTACTGGCCTGCCAAACTGGAAGACACGCGCGTGCTGTACAGTTTTCATATGTACGAGCCTTACGAAGTGATGGGGGCCGTGAATCAACAGCGTCAGAAACGTTATCAGTATCCCGGCGTTGCTCCCTTTGGTCAGAGGGCCGAGATGTGGAACGCGCAGCGGGTGGCGGCCTATTTACAACAGCCTTTTGACTGGGCGAAGAAGCATCAGATCCCGGCTAACCGTGTCGTCGCCGGGGAATTTGGCTGCATTCGCACCCTGCCCGGCTGTCGGCAGTATTTGCAGGATGTCTTAACCATACTGGATAAGACCCCGGCACACTGGGCCTTTTACAGCTTTCGCGAGGACAGCTGGGATGGGATGGATTACGAGTTAGGTAAAGATAAAGTGCCGTGGTCCTACTGGCAGGCGGTGGATGCCAATCAACCCGACACCCTACCGCGCCACGCGACCCCGGAGTTTGAACCGATCCGGCAGCGGCTAAGCAAAAAGTAATCCGCGATGTAAGCCCCCGAGTCCGGCTGCCTCCCGGACTCGGGGGGATCATTTAAAATCGCCAACCTGCTTGCGAATATGATGCTGTAAGACGGCCAACATGCTGGCTCCCGACAGACCTATCATCAACGCACCGTTCACCGCTTCCAGCGGGCCAAGCAGTTTCCATTTCGCGCTCATGACGATATCGCCATAGCCGAGGGTGGCAAAGTTGACCCCAGAGTGGTAAACCGCCTCGTGTAGCGTTGAAAATTCACCCAACAACAGGAACAGGATCCCCCACAGCATGATTTGCAGCAGATTACCCAGCAGCACAATTAAGATGATGCCAAATAGCGCCAGCGCCCCGGCGATCACCCCTTCTTTATAATGAAAGCGTTTGGTGTAAAAACGGATACAGCACACCGCCACCCATGACTGCAACAGCATATTCAGCAGGATGACCGGCATCCCCGTCACTAAAACTAACAACATATTACTCTCCTGCAACCGCTTCTGCCGCGGGGCGTCCGCTCGGATGCCAGCGCTCTACAAACACAACACATGCCCAGCCATACAGGGCAACCATAATAAATAAAGAGCAGCGCATCGCCGACGCCAACCAGACGTCTTTCCCGGCGGCGCTATCCTGAATAGCCGGTCCCAGCAGGATCAGCCCCGTTACCCAGGCGTTGCTCCAAAATGAGGGCGTGAACCGGGTAGCGACCAGTCGCACCAGGCGACGCGCGACCCACAGGCTGACCAGCGCCAGCCACAGGACAAGCATCAGCAATGACGGCCAGAGGCTCAGCCCAAACCACAGCCCGACCGCCAGCACTGCGCCCATCAGCGTTGACAGCACCAGTTCCTGACCGACCTGTTTCGCCGCCAGGGTATTGGTCTGCTGTGCCAGCATCACGGTTTTCATTACTGCCGGGATATAAAACGCTGGATTGCTCAACGCCAGCAGCCACACCGGGAGCACAATCAGCACCGCTCGCAGGGCCAGTTGATGGGGCGATTCCGGCATCAAAGGCACTTTTGCAGCCCCCGCGGGTGGGGTCTGTGGAGGAAACAGCGCCAACGCCAGGCGGTTAACCACCGTGCCGATAATGATCCCGAGACCCATCATCTGGGCAATGCCGACGGCGAGGGATTGTTCAATCAACCCGGCAATGGGAATGATCGTTACCGCCACCGTCAGCAGCATCGCCTGGGTTCCCTTTCCCGCCAGCCCCATCAGCATCAACAGATACAGCAGTAGCGCCGTGAACAGCAGCGCTGCCAGCGGAAAATGCGTCAGCATTGGCACCATCAATACACCACCGGCCAGGGTGGTCATCAGCAGAAGGCCGACGACGATCCCTTTTTTGATTGGCAGCGGCTTGCCCTGGCACAGCACAATCCATGCCATGATGCAGCCCAGATGCGGCATCGGCAGCGCGAGGCTATAGCAGACCAGCGCCGCAACGGCGGTTCCGCAGCTGATCCTCAGGACGGCACGATCGCCGTTATGCATAGCACGCCACCTTAATAGAGATACGAGAACCCGCTCATCAGGCGAATATAGAGGCTGCCCAGGACGCTCATCAGGCCGCTGCCATTGGCGTAGACCAGCACATCCGCCTGCCCGCCGACCCGCAGGCTTTCAACCGGGGGGGCATCCTCTTTTGAGAATGTCACTTTGACCGGGAAGCGCTGCGCCTGACGCAGCCAATCACGATTGTTGTCGATGGTCGGCAAGCTCCCCGCAGGCGGGTTTGACGAGGCACTCACGCCATACCCGATACTGCTCACCTGCCCTTTAAAAATATGACCGGGCTGACTATCGAGCAGAATAGCGACGTCATCGCCCGGCTTAATATTGCCGATATTGTTTTCTGTCATATCGGCGCTAATCCAGACGTCGTTGATCGACACCAGCGTCATCACCGGCGCCCCGGCCCCGAGAAACTGACCGATATCAGTCTGCAAATCCGTCACCAGGCCGCGAGTGGTCGCGACGATCAGCGTGTTTTTGCGATCCAGTTCGGCTTTGTGTACCGCCGAACGCGCGCTCAGAAGCTGCGAGTTATTATCCCCGGCAACGCCGTTGGCCGCGGTGGCACGGCGCAGATCGGCGGCGGCGGCCGTCATCTGGCTGCGGGCGGTTTCCCGCGTGGCCTGCGCCACTTCAAGACGACGCACCGAAATCGTACCGGGATCTTCCCGATACAGCCGCTCCTGGCGGTCGGCGTCCTTGGCGGCATTCTGGTAAGCCGCAGTCGCGGCGTCTAAACCGGCTTTGGCTGCGGCAATAGTTTCATTGTTGGCGTTGACTGAACTGAGCACCGTGTCGTAGTCCGACCGCGCTTTGGCCAATGCAATGTCATACGGTTCAGGATCCAGTTCGAACAAGCGATCGCCGGGCTTAACCCGCTGGTTATCCTTGACATACACTTTCTGGATTTGCCCTGCCACTTCGGCAGAAATGGGGATCACAAACGCCTGGACTCGAGCCTGAGAGGTATAAGGCGTCAACCTGTCGGCAGCGAGATACCAACAGAGCAGCACCACTATTACGGCGAGAAGACTCAACACTCCGCGACGACTGGCTTGCCCCGCCGGGGATGAGGATTCGGTCATGGCTGGGTCCCTTCTTTATGATGGGTGGCGGCAGGTAATGGGGTATCAAGCAGAGGCTTCCAGTTATCCCGTTCGCGCAAATGCGCGTCAGTTTGTGGGTCAACCAACGGTCGTTCCCGTCCTTTTTCCCACCCGCCTCCGAGCGCTTTATACAGCGTTATCAGGTCGCGCATTTGGGCACCACGACTGTTGACCAGCCGCTCCTGCTGATTAAATAAGGCACGTTGTGAATCCAGCACCCGCTGGAAATCGGCCATCCCTTCGCGATACTGCGTATTGGCAATCGCCAGCGAACGATTCGCCGCGTCACCTGTTTGAGTCAGGAGCGCGATTTCGTCTTTGTCATTGGCATAGGCAACCGCCGCATCGTCCACTTCGCGCGCGGCCTGGAACACGGCATCCCGGTAGCGTTCATGCAGTTGCAAAAAACGCGCATCCTGAACCAGCACCTGATTACCCAGCCGCCCTTGATCCAGTAAATTCCAACTGAAGGTCGGGCCTGCTGCCCACGACAGGCTGCTACTCCCGCCATTTCGAGCGCTAATTCCCACGCTGCCAATCAGTGAAATCGAGGGATACAGTTCGCTTTCAGCGACGCCGATCAGCGCTGATTGCGCCGCCAGCTGCCGCTCGGCCATCCGTATATCAGGCCGACGGCGTAGCAAATCCGCAGGGACTTCAGACACCATCGCCAGCGTACCTTGCGGGATAACGCCGGTGTTGCTCGTCATCTCTGGCAGCGGGCCGGGTTTACGCGCCAGCAACACGCTAAGCGCGTTCTGACTTTGATTCAAGCTGGTTTCCAGCTGTGGAATGCTGGAGAGCGTCGACAGGTATTGCGTTTTCGCCTGCTGGACATCAAGCTCCGCGCTGTTGCCGCTGAGGAACAGTTTCTCGGTGATTTCGAGGCTACGTCGCTGAATTTTGGCGTTGCTGCGGGTGATTTGTAACCGCGCTTCCAGGGTGCGGATATTGACATAGAGCTGTGCCACCTGGGCGGCCATCAACACCTGAATATCGTCATACTGGGCAAGTGTCGCGAAGTAACTCGCATCGGCAGACTCCACGCCGCGTTGAAATTTGCCCCAAAAATCGAGCTCCCAACCGAGATTGAATCCTGCGCCATAGTTGGTGCTCGAAATATAGCGATTATTCCGCTGCTGGCCGCCGGTGATGACTTCCCCGCTGCCGATAGTGGCCTGCGGACCGAGTAAACTTTCAGCAATGCCCAATTGAGCACGTGATTCCAGAATGCGCAGTCCAGCAATCTTCACATCCGGGTTTTTACGCAGCGCTTCATTGATAAGCATGGTCAGCGTCGGATCGTTGAGTTGGGTCCACCACTGGTCATAATTTTGCAGCGTCGGGGTAGAGGCACTGCTTTTGGTCGTCGGCTGCCACTGATTCATCTCCGGGACCTGCGGCGTTTTGTAGTCCGGTCCAAGTGTTGTGCAGGCCGTCAGCACCAGGCAGGCGCCCCCTGTTATCAGGAAGCGCCCAAAGTGGTCGTCATTGAGCATTTTCGCTTGCCGCCAGGCCATCTGGGCCTTGGTCAACCCAGGCCATAAAGATGCGATAACCGATGGAGAGCAACGTCGCCCCGACGAACATCCCGAGGATACCGCTGGCCGCCATGCCGCCGAGCGCGCCGATCAGGACCACTGGCATAGGCGCATCGACCCCGCGTCCTAACAGCAGCGGCTTAAGCACGTTATCGACCATACCGGCCACAACCAGCAACACGGTGAACACGATATTCATGACCAAACCGTGGTCGCCCGTCATCCACATGATGACGATAGCTGGAGCCGTGACAAGCAGGACCGGTATCTGCGCGATACCGAGGATCAGCGCCAGGACAAAGAAGATGCCGACTGCCGGAATGCCCGCAATCGCCATCACAACCCCCGCCAACAATGCCTGAATAAAGGCCACCCCGATAACCCCCATCGCCACCGCACGAATGGTGCTGGTACACAGTTTGGTCAAATTCACGCCCCGGCGTTCATCGGTAATACGCACCGCGATGCGTTCGGCACTGCGAGCACCCGGCCCGCCCCAGGCCATTACGATCCCGGCCACGATAAAGGAAAATACGAAGCCAATTAACCCGCCGCCCATACTGGCCATCACCGCAACCACGGTTTTGGTGATCGCCCCGAGCTGCGGGCGATAACTTTGAATCAGGCCGGGTAAATCGACCGAGGCCTGATGCCAGACCGCGTACAGTTTTTTACCGACTAATGGAATAGAGGCAATGCCTTCCGGCGGTGCCGGGATCACCAGATTATGATGACTGACATTAACGATCAGGCCACTGACGCTATCACCCAGCGATGTCAGCATCGCCACGGTCGGTGCCACAATGAGCAGAATGCCCAACAACACCAGAACCGTCGCCGCTAACCCCTGTTTGCCCCCCATACGGGCCACAAAACGTTGATGCAGCGGATACAGCGTGACCGCCAAAATTACTGCCCACAGCAGCATATTTAAGAAAGGCGAAATGATGGTAAAGCAAAAAGAGCCTAGTCCGAGAATAAGACAGAGCTTGATGAACATATCCAGAAATCTGGCAACCAGTCTTTTCTCTACGACGGTGGATAGTTCGTTATTTTCCATGATGAGGTTATTCCAATTGATAGTGTCTACGTCGCTATCTGGACCTGTGCGAATAACACAGGCCAGCTAATAACAGGCATGACATAAAGTGAAGTTAAGCATTGTTTCAATAACAAGAATGAAACCTGTTGAGACTGAGAAGATTCCACTATGTCTATGATAGAACAAGCCAACACCCTTGCAAAGATAGCTCAGGGACCCTGGATAGTATTTACCATTAGACCTAAAAATACTTATAAAACAACTTGATACAACAAATATTTGATTGTAGCCCAGAATTTAAATCCGCTGGCAGCGTAATTTTTCAGAATATAATATCGCTAATTCCCATTCCTTTTACGAAAATACATGTGTAAGCAGTTGTAATATAACCACCTGGCAGGTTTGCTGTATAAATAAAGGGTTATTGCAACACGATATTTATTTTAAAATAAACATAAAGTCATTGGCGTAATAACATTTCAAATGGCATGTGAATGGAGTAATCAAGAGAAGTGATCTTTACTCAGTTATATGAACAGAATGACACAAAAAATAACTAGCCTATAAATAGTAACTATAGTTATTTATAGGCTGTAAACATTAAAACAACCCATTGCTTTCATGGAATAATATAATTATTTGCAACTTTGTTACAAATGATCATTAAAGCATCATATCAACTCTGCCTTAAGATGCGCCCGGCTGAGCATTCACGAAGCCTTTACGTGTTGTTAATTATTAGGTGAACAAATGAAGACCGTTTTACTACAGGACCGTACACAATTTGAATCCTGGATTTTAGAGGCGTTTTCGTCGATGGATCTGCTAACGGAAGACGACATCCATTCACTCTTAATAGAAAGCGCTCCGGCAGAATACCCCTGCCTCGGCTGGATAAAATATACAGATGACATCTATAGCACCCGTGTGGCAGCGTATATCTATCGATCCCAGATTGATTCCTGGGCCAAGGACTTAAATTCTCTGGCTATGGCTTAACCGATTCTGGTTGGGGTTGCGTTTGTGGTCCTGCCAATTTAACGGCTTTTTGTTTTCGTTCGATCTCATCCATTACCAGTCGATAGGCGATGTAGTATTTATAAATGTTGCTCACGTAGGTCACCGTCTCGGCGCCGATTTTTTCGGCGGCCAGGTTTTCTACGTTGCCAAACCATACGTTAGGATCGAAGCCGCGCTTTTTAGTTTCCGCTCTAAGGCGCGCAATCCTTGCGGGCCCGGTATTATAGGAGGCAAATGAAAAGAGTGCCTTATCCAGCGGGGTCATGGGCTCATCGCCATAATACTGGTCAATCATCCAGCGCATGTATTTCACCCCGGCATTAATGTTCGGTTCCAGCTGACGAATATCACCCACGTTGAGCTCTTTGCCTGTTTTCGGCATCACCTGCATCACCCCAATCGCCCCGACCGGACTTCTTACCGACTGATTCAGGCGTGACTCCTGATAGCCCTGCGCCACCATCAACAGCCAGTCGACGTTGTAGCGCTTGCCATATTTTCTGAACACTTCCACCATCGATAAAAATTTTCTCCGCCCTTGCACGGAGGTGGCATCTTTAACGTATTTGGCACTCTTCAGATAACGTACTAACAGCGTATTCCCGAGGGTGCTGCCGAGTTTATTCTGCTTCACAAAGCCATTCAGCAAGGCGAGGAGTTGCGGACTGTCTTTGCGCACCGCCCAGGCGATATCGGCGTGATCTCGCAGCACAATGTCTTCATGAACCTGAATTTTAGGAAACACCTGCTTCCAGAAGAGTGCCTTGTGCCTGTCAACAACGATCATCGGGACCAGCCCGGCGTTAAGCATTTCAATCAGATCTTCATCCTCCAGCGCTTCAGGTGCCGGTTCCAGGGTCACCGGTAGCCGTGACTCTTTTGCAAATCGCGCATTTAATGCCACCAGACTTTCGTAATAGCTCGAGGAATAGCGGACAAAGACCGTTTTGCCGGAGAGTTGCTCCAGGTTTTCAACTTTCGGTGAGAAAGGTCCGGTGAGTAACAGCTCCTTCGCGTTAGGGTAAAGCGAATCACTGAAGGCCACGCGTTTTTGACGCGCCGGGGTAATGGTCAGGTTGGCCGCGATGATATCGCCCTTTCCCTCGTTCAGGGCAGTAAAGAGTTGTCCTCGCGTGACAGGCACGAACAGGACTCGCACCCGAAGATGCCGGTGCGTGAGCTTTTCCTGCTTCATGAGTTTCTTGTTCAGGTCGCGCTCAAACTCCATAAACAGATCATGCGTCAGCCCGCGCTGTGTCCCTTTATCGATGAAGAAGAACGTTTTGCTGTAGGTTGTTAATACGCGGATCACCCGTCGGTCATACATGCCCGGCAAATCCCCGACCCAGGGTTGCTGGATATCCTCCAGATTAACCGCCAGCGCATCCGCTGGTGGTGCTTTGGTCGGCGCGGCGTAGGCTGCGCATAGCAAAAGAGAGACGATTGGCCCAATAATGAGCGTGTTGATGAGGCGTTGCGACAAAGAGGCATTCATGGAGCAATACTCCGCCAGATGCATCTGTATAGGTTAGTCAATCCGTACGGACTTACACCTCATTATTCCAAAACCCCATAAAACCAACAGCAAGACTGTTTATTGCGGCCATAACATCACAGTCAATCATCTTCCGTCATTTCCCTCTTATTTCCTCAATTTTAGATAAATTGAGTTGTGTTGTTTTTTGATTGTACTGAACACGCATTGGAGGCGTATTTTTATCCGTATCGTTAATTGTTCATCGCCTACTTCTGAGGGTTAAATTATGGTTGGTGCATCACAATTCAGAGATGTCATTTTTCTGGATAAAGAAATATTAGCTGCCGTTATTGGAATATCAGCCTGGGGCGGTCTGGTTCGCTACATAGTGCTGAGAAATAAGGCAATAAGTCTTAAGGACATTCCTGGTGTTATCTGTCAAATGATCGTTTCCTGTTTCACCGGTATGCTTTTAAGTATTTTTGTCCTCTCCCGAAATGCGCAGGACGACAAGCTATTATTAATGGCTGGATTAGGCGGCCTGTTCGCAGGGCCATTAATTACCTTACTGGGTAAAAAACTGGCGAAACATATCGAGAAAGAAGCTGGGCCTAATTTGCTAAACTCAGAGGATAAAAATAACGAGACTTAATATTCAGGCCCAGTAGCATCGCGCCACCGGGCCAACGTGACAGAAGTTATAGCGCCGACTTCAGACGCTTAACCGCTTCATACAGTTGATCTTCCGTGGCGGTCGCATAGGAGAAACGCAGCGTTTTCTTAT
Source organism: Scandinavium sp. M-37 (assembly GCF_043558715.1). NCBI lineage: Bacteria > Pseudomonadati > Pseudomonadota > Gammaproteobacteria > Enterobacterales > Enterobacteriaceae > Scandinavium > Scandinavium sp. M-37. The sequence continues at coordinate 212,116 of NZ_JBIGIN010000001.1, read as the reverse complement.
CGGCGCGATCGCTAAAGAAGAATTCGCCCGGCACGTAAACCACGCCTTTTTCCAGGGTGTTCTTCAGCCACTGCGTGGTGTCGAAATCGTAGCGGAACTGCGCCCACAGGAACATGCCACCCTGCGGTTGATTGAAGGTAATGTGATCGTCGAGTTCCTCTTTCAGGAAACGCGACAGCGCCTGGCATTTCTGCTTATAGGCTTCTCGAATCAACGCAATTTGCGGATCGAGGCGATCCATCGTCAGGTACGCCGACACCAACGATTGGGTGAAAGAGTTAGCGTGCAAATCGGTCGCCTGTTTGACGATGGCCACTTTCTGCTGCATCCATTCCGGCAAAATAATCCAGCCCACGCGCAGACCCGGTGCCAGAATTTTAGAGAACGTCGAGGTATACACCACGCTGTGATGGTCGCCTAACTCTGCGGCAGTCTGGAACAGCGTTTTCTGACGCTCTTCGGTGAAGCTGATTGCGCCATACGGGTCATCTTCGATGATCACGAAATCATGCTTAATCGCCAGTTTCACCAGCTTCTCACGGCGCTCGGCGCTGAGCGTGGTGCCACTCGGGTTACCGAACGTCGGCACAATATAAACCGCTTTGATACGGGTGGTATTGAGCAGCGTTTCCAGCTCATCGACCTTCATCCCGTCGGCATCGCTGCCCACTGATTTCACTGTTGCTTCGGTGAGGCTGAGAATTTGCAGGGTCGCGAGGTAGGTTGGACGTTCGACCACGAACACGTCACCCGGATTCGCCAAGGAACGAATCAACAGATCCAGCGCCTGTTGCGAACCGGAAGTGATCAGCAGTCGATCGGCGGAGGTGGTTATCCCCCGCGCCTGGCACAAGCCGACCAGCTGCTGGCGTAAATCCACATTACCTTCGGTTAAGCCGTACTGGAATGCGTCGCCGAAGCTCTCTTCAACCACTCGCTGTGTGGCGGCGGCGAGACCTTCTTTATCAAATAATTCCGCGGAAGGAATGCCCCCGGCCAGGGAGATGACGCCGGGCATTTTGCTGTGTTTTAACAGTTCACGGATGGCGGAGGGTTGCAGTTGTTGGATGCGGTCTGCGAGGTGATTGCTCTTGCTCTTGCTCATATTTATTTCTCTGTTTTTTATTCAATTGAAATATACATAGCCAACAAATGAATAAGCAATGCCTTTTTTGCCCGATAACGCGTTGATAAAAACGCGCATGTGCCCCTCGCAAGCGCAGCACCACCGGGCAAGTTGACAAGCGTTCAGCTTTCGCCCAGATTAAACACGTACTCAGTATACTTTAATGCTCAGTACATACTCCCATTTCTCAGAGAGTCCTATGAATAATTCACAGATTGTTATCTTCACAACAATCTGTCTCGATCACCGAATCGACCGATGTCGCGTAAAAAGGAGAAATGATGTCAGACATACTCGACCGTCGTTCCAGAAAACGGCTGGAAACGCGCCGTGCTATTTTGAGGGCAGCCTCCGACCTGTTTGCCGAAAAAGGGTTCGATAACGTGACAATCGATGAAATTGCATCGGCTGCCGACGTAGGAAGAATGACGGTGTTCAACCATTATCCGCGCAAAGAGGATATGTTTTTCGCCACAGACGATGAAATTCGTGACACGCTGGCAGAGGCGCTGCGCCAAAGAAAAGAGGCCGATTCACCGATAGAATCCCTGCGTCTGCTGGCGCATCGGCTGGTTGCTGAGCAGCGCCCTTTCCTGCAGTTCTCCGAAAACAGCCAGGGCTTTATTGCGATGATTAACGCCAGTGAGACCCTGAAAGCCCGGGCTCGGGCCATTCGTGATGAAGTGGCCAACGGCATTGCCGCTGAACTGGCGCTCGGCGCAGGACTTACCGAACCCGATGCTGACGCCGGGCTGGCCGCCGCGTTGCTCGTCGCCACCTGGAGCGCGGCGCTCACCCAGGCGCATAAGGAATATCAGCTCACGCGTGACCCTGCGCGCGCCGCCGCCACGTTTTTGGAACTTGTCGATAGAGGTGCTGTAGGGCAAAAAGCGGCGTTAGGTGGCACGCTTTACGCCTGAGTCAGGCTGTCGTAAATATTGAACATCACCCAAGACGGTGAGAAACAAAGTCAACACAGTTCATTATCATAATATTTACTTTTAGAGGCGCATCATACTTCTGAGAAATAGTTGTTTTCGATGATTATGCACTTAAAATGAATGGATTCAGGCTTAAAAAGGCGCTCTTGCGCCTTTTTTTAATGGATAATTATTCAATCCTGCTGTTAAAAATTCCTTCCACTACCTCTCATTTTCGCGTTTCGCCTGATGCTAAATTTTAAAATAGTGTTAAATTTATACTCACATAGTCGATATCACTATGGTCCACGGCTAATTAAGAACATATTACCTACAATACTTAAGGTTCATCATGGATAAGTTATCTTACGCTTCAGATAGCAACACATCTGCCTGGAACACCTACCTGCAACAAATCGAGCGCGTCGCGCCCCATCTTGGCGAACTGTCCCGTTGGGTCGATACCCTTCGCCATCCAAAACGCGCCCTGATTGTTGATATTCCAGTACAGATGGACGATGGCACCATTCGTCATTTCGAAGGATACCGCGTGCAGCACAACCTCTCCCGCGGCCCGGGCAAAGGCGGTGTTCGCTACCACCCGGATGTGGATCTGAACGAAGTAATGGCGTTGTCTGCCTGGATGACCATTAAATGTGCGGCGCTGAATCTGCCGTACGGCGGCGCGAAAGGCGGCATCCGTGTCGATCCCTTTGCGCTGTCAGAAGGCGAACTTGAGCGTCTGACCCGTCGCTATACCAGCGAAATCGGCATTATTATTGGGCCACAAAAAGACATTCCAGCGCCGGACGTCGGCACCAACGGTAAAGTGATGGCATGGATGATGGATACCTACTCCATGAATCACGGCACCACCATTACCGGGGTTGTCACTGGCAAACCTATCCACCTCGGCGGCTCGCTTGGACGTGAAAAAGCGACCGGTCGCGGGGTATGGATCAGCGGTCGTGAAGTTGCGCGTCGGGCCAATATCGCCGTCGAAGGTGCGCGTGTGGCAGTGCAAGGTTTCGGTAACGTCGGTAGCGAAGCCGCCCGTCTGTTCTCCGCGTCCGGTGCGCGCGTGGTGGCGATTCAGGATCATACCGCCACGCTGTTCAACGCCATGGGTATCGACATGAATGCCCTCACCGCCTGGCAGATTGAGCACAAGCAGATCGCCGGCTTCCCGGGGGCTGAAACCATCGCCAGCGATGCGTTCTGGGATGTTGACATGGACATCCTGATCCCGGCGGCGCTGGAAGGTCAGATAACTCGTCACCGTGCCGAAGTGCTGAAATGTAAATTGATCCTCGAAGGCGCAAACGGTCCGACTTATCCGGATGCCGATGACGTATTGGCCAGCCGTGGCATTATTGTAGTGCCAGACGTAGTGTGTAACGCCGGTGGCGTAACCGTCAGCTACTTCGAATGGGTTCAGGACATGGCAAGTTTCTTCTGGAGCGAAGAAGAAATTAACGCCCGTATGGACAAAATCATGACCGACGCGATGGTTCACGTCTGGGAAAAAGCAGAAGAAAAATCCTGCTCCCTGCGTACTGCGGCGTACATCGTCGCCTGTGAACGCATCCTGCTGGCGCGTAAAGATCGTGGGATCTATCCAGGCTAAACCCTGACAACGGCGGGCTGCATCGCAGCTCGTCGTTTCTTCAGCGTTAAACACCCCGTTTCACAAAACTGTCTCCCGCTTTCCTGTCGAATCCTACTCCCTGCGCTATGCTGTATGCCGTTGAAACCGCGCTAAGGAACCAAAGATGGCTGACTGGAACCCTTCCCTCTATTTGCAGTTCGCATCAGAACGCACACGCCCTGCCGCCGAGCTGCTGGCGCGCATTGCCAAACCCTCCGCAAGTGACATCGCTGATTTGGGCTGTGGCCCCGGTAACAGTACCGAACTGCTGCGCGCCGCCTGGCCGAATGCGGCGATTGTCGGCGTGGATAATTCCCCCGCGATGTTGGATAAAGCGCAAAAATCGCTGCCGGACTGTCAGTTTGTGAATGCTGATATCGGTCAGTGGCAGCCGGAACAGCCGCTGGACGTGCTGTATGCCAATGCTTCCCTGCAATGGGTGCCCGATCACCCGACGCTGTTCCCGTATCTGGCTTCGCTATTGGCGAAAGATGGCGTATTAGCGGTACAGATGCCGGATAACTGGGAGGAACCCTCTCATGCGTCAATGCGCCAGGTCGCGAATGAGCTTGGCCATCCACCGCGGGGCAGAACGCCGCTGGCGGGCGTGCAGAACTATTATGATTGGCTGAGCCACAGTGGCTGTGAGGTGGATATCTGGCGGACGACCTATTTTCATCCGATGGAATCGCATCAGGCTATCGTTGACTGGCTGAGCGCCACCGGGCTGCGCCCTTATTTGCAGGCGTTGGATAGCGTCAGCCAGCAGGCATTTTTACAGCGTTATCTGCAGCTGCTGGAAGCGCACTATCCTCGCCAGCAAAATGGGCAGATCCTGCTGGCGTTCCCGCGTTTGTTCATCATTGCGCGTCGCATTACCAGCTAAAATCGCGCACTAGAGATAAGTCCCACGCCGTCGCAAACAGGGATAAAAACAGAATGATGTTTACGGCGGTTTCTATTTTCTTTTCCATGATTTTGTTTTCCACGAAGATCCCCCTGATGGCCTGTTGACCATTATCCAGGGAAAATCTTAATGATTTCTTATCGGCCAGTGCTACAGATTCTTCCGATTAAGCACCAAATCGTGAAATTGCCTTAGGTGAGTTGATAGCATTTGTCAGGCAGAATCTTTGCCGGAACGTTCGTTTCATCGTTCATTTGCAGCAGTTCAATTTCGATGGCGGTACTGATAGCGTCCAGCGGCAGATCGTTATTTTCCACTCCAAACGGTTCTTCAAGTTCCTCGGCCAGCACATCGAGCGAGATGAAGGTGTAGGAAATCAGCACCGAGATAAACGGCGTCATGTAATGCAGGTCACCCACCAACGCGAAGGGCAACATGATACAGAACAGGTACACCGTGCGGTGCAGGATCAGCGAATACGCAAACGGCACCGGGGTGCCTGCAATACGCTCACACCCCGCCAGCACGACCGACATATCGTTGAGCCGATTATTCAGGCTGTGGAACAGAATGTCCGATAAAGCGCCCTGCTGGCGTTGAGCTGCCAGCCAGTTTCCCATCAACAACAGAATACGGTTGGCGGGAGACTGGACGGCCAGCACCTGGGACAGTTGTTCCTGAGTCAGATATTTCGCCAGCGTTGGTTCCTGCGGCACGTGCCGGAGCTGCATGCGCAGCGAGTGCACAAAGGCAATTTGCAAGCGTACGAACGAGGCAATATCGCTGTCCGGTGGCAGCGTATTCTTCACTTCACGCAGCAGCGAACGGGAGGCAATCATCAACTGGCCCCAGAGCTGACGCGCTTCAACATAGCGCGAGTAGCAGGCATTATTGCGAAAGCCGAGGAAAATCGCGATCGCCACACCGAGGATGCTGAATGGCGCAACCGTCAGCTTCACACCCAGTGAGGAATACCACGGCAGCATCGCTATCACGGTGATGGAGAGCAGGAAGTTGAGCAGCAGTCGGGAGAAAATCTTTGGTAACACCGAACCGTGCCAGACAAAAATGCGGGACAGCCAGTGTTCGTGGGGTCTTACAATCATGGGTCATTATCATTTAAAGAAAGGCTGCGTTATTTAACGTGATCCAAATCACTCTTTCAAGTTTATTGCGACATCTCGCTACATTTTAATAACAACGCCAATTTTACTTTGCTGCACATTCGGCTCATAATGTGAGCCAATTGACGCGCTATTCGGCTCAGAGGTGATCATGACGCAATGGATCTGGCAACACTCGGACTGGCCTGTTTTTTATTGGCAGGATGAGACCGTTTTGCCTTTGCTGCGCCAGCTCCAGCGAAAATCCGGGGTTTTGATTGGCCGCAGTGAAATGCAGGATGAAGATCGTCAGACGCTGGATGCCCTGCTCTCTAATATCCTCGCCTCGTCGGCCATTGAGGATGAACGCCTGAATGCACAGTCGGTTCGCTCCTCCCTCGCCCGTCGGCTGGGGGTTGACGACGACACGCCGTTCCCGGTGTCCGAACGCTCCGAAGGCGTGGCTTCGATCATGCTGGACGCTATCGATAACCGCCATGAGCCACTGTCGCTGGCACGTTTACACCAATGGCATTGCTGGCTTTTCCCACAGGATCCGTGGGCCATACACCCAATTAACGCCGGTAAATTACGCGGTGGCGAACCAATGCAGGTGGTGTCTGGCCGCTTAGATAAACCGGTGGTACATTTCGAAGCGCCTCCGCGGGAAGGACTCGACGCCCGCCTGGGCGCGTTTATCGCCTGGTTTAATCAAAGCCACGACGATCCGCTGGCCGATCCTATCCTGCGCGCTGCGGTGGCGCATTTATGGTTCGTCACCCTACACCCTTATGACGACGGCAACGGGCGTTTAACCCGGGCACTGACCGATTTGGCCCTCGCCCAGGCGGATAATCAGAGCATCCGTTTATACGCCATGTCGGTGTCGATTCTTGAGCGGCGAAATCAGTATTATCAGATAATTGAGCAAACGCAAAAAGGTGGCTTAGACATCACCGAATGGCTGGTGTGGTTTTTACAAACGCTCGATGCAACGCTGGAGAGCGCGCTGGCCAGAATCGACAGTACGCTGGCGAAAAGTCGTTTTTGGAAACATAACGATGCGGTCCGGCATACGCTCAGCGCGGAACAGCTGAAGGTTCTTAATCGTCTGCTCGACGGCGGCGAGTCTGGATTTAGCGACGGGATCAGCGCCAGCCAGTATCAAAAAGTGGCGAAAGTGAGTAAAGCCACCGCCACGCGTCATCTCGCCTACCTGCTTGAGCAGGGGTTACTCGAAAAGCTGCCCGGTGGCGGACGTAACACCCGCTATCAAATTGCCCAACCGACATGAGCCGAAAACGGCACTTTATTCGGCTCTAATTGTGAGCCGAATAAATGCAGAAATTGGCTCACCTGCCAGAGAATTGACTATCAAGCTATAACCGCAGAGGAGTTTAAGAAGGGGTATTTAATAAAGCCCATATGTATGTTGTAACTAATTGCGCATATTATAAACCCGGCACGGTGGCCGGGTCAGATTTTAGCAAAGCGGTTTGACCGCTTCACGCATGCCTTTGGTCAGAATGCTGTCGAGGTCCCGCGTCACCTGTTCAACCAGGCCGTGAACGTCGGTCAAATCCTGCTCCCAGTGATCTTTCACCGACAGCACGGATTCAACCAGCGACGTGGTACTGATTTGCTTGTCGCGATGTAACGCCCACAGCTGCTGGAAGCGATCCATCCAGTGCGCATCGTCCTGTACAGGATAGCTTTCACCGTTACGTTCCGCACGGTAGAACGCAATCAGCGCCGCCAGTGCAAAGGTCAGTCGAGCCGGTAATTTACCGGTTGCCGCCTGCCCCGCCAACAGCTGCGGCAGAATACGGGTGCGGAATTTAGTCATGCCGTTCAACGCAATCGACAACAGCTGATGCTTAATGTACGGATTGCGGAAACGACCGGTAACCGCACTGGCGAAAGATTCCAGCTCATCGCGCGGCAAATCGAGCACCGGGATGATTTCCTGGTAAATCGCTTTTTCGACAAAGGCGCAAACTTCCGCATCGTTCATCGCCTCACCCACGGTATCCAGCCCGGCCTGATACGCCACCGGCACCAGCGCGGTGTGCGCCCCATTGAGGATCGCCACTTTGCGTTCTTTATACGGTTTGATGTCATCGACAATCAGCACGTTGAGGGAGAGTTTATCGAGGCGTAACTCACTGGCCAGCGTTTTCGGCCCCTGGATAACGAACAGATAGAAATGTTCGGCAGTGTCGAGGAAGCCGTCTTTATAACCGAGTTCAGCTTCAAGCGAGGCAGCTTCATCACGCGGATAGCCGGTCACGATACGGTCAACCAGGGTGGAACAGAAGGCATTGGCGGTATTCAGCCAGGTGATGAACGCTGCGGGCAGCGCCCATTCATGGGCATAGCGCAGCACCAGTTCACGCAGCGCATCACCGTTGTAATCAATCAGTTCGCACGGAATGATGACCCAGCCTTTGTCCGCCGCACCGTTGAAATGGTTGTAACGTTCGAACAGCAAACGGGTCAGTTTGGCAGGATAGCTGACGGCGGGTGCGTCTTCGAATTTATCGCCCGCGTGATAGCTGATCCCTGCTTCAGTGGTGTTAGAGAAGACGAAGCGCATCGCCGGGTTGTGCGCCAGTTTCAGGAATTCCTGATAATCGGCATAGGCACTGATTTCACGGTTAACCGATCGAATCAGACGCGCGTCACTTACCGCCTCGCCCTGCTCGTTCAGACCCCGAATAATGGTGGTGTACAGGCCGTCCTGAGCGCTGAGCGACGGCGGAAAATCGCTGTCAATCGGGCGCACGATAACCACCCCGGCATTGAGGTCGGTGTGTTGGTTCAGGAGATCAATTTGCCAGTCGACAAAAGCGCGGAGGAAATTACCTTCACCGAACTGAATGATGCGTTCAGGGTACTGAGCGCCAGGAAAATCGCGGCGGTTTAATGTTTTCACAATGGTTTCCCTTATTGATTGGTCATACAGCCTGCGTTATTGGTCCAATAACTTATCAGACTTTAGAACCAGGAAACCCTGTTTTGATCAAACCGCTGGCAGCTTTTTTAAGGGTTTTCCAGGAATTTATAAAATACGGAGGTGGCGGTCATCTTGCCGTCTGGCATCAACGCGTAGCGTGGGATCTCACCCACCTTTTGCCAGCCACACCGCTGATAGAAGCTCTCCGCGCCGCTACCCGTCGCCGTGTCGAGCACCAGAACCGATTTACCCTGGCGCACCGCTTCCTGTTCCAGCGCCGTCATTAGCTGGCCCGCAATGCCCTGACGTCGGCCACGAGAGTGGACTAACAACTCTGCGACGTCCGCCCGATGCGGTTGGTTTTCTGGCAGATCGGTGATCAGTTGCACGGTGCCGACCAGACTGCCATCCGCCTGCTCCACGGCCAGAACCACGCGTTCACGGGCTGCCACACTTTGGGCAACCTTTTGCCAGAAAGCGGTGGCAGTATCCAGGTGAAGGGGTTGCATAAAGCTGACGGACGCGCCGCCGTGAACGCAGTCGACCAGAATCTCGGTCAATGCCGGCAGCCGTTGCAAAATATCATGGTGAGAGAGGGAGATAACCCGGGTCGACGACGTCATGTGAGGCTCCTTTAGAAGACCTCATCACTATCTACTTAACATGTTGATAACACAACTAGCCGACCATAGGGTTTACTTATCAGCGCCTCGCGCGCTTAGGCGGAAGCTTCTTGATGGTGGATATCCGTTTCTGCCACTGATTTGGCGCAGGTCTTGTTACGCCCGGCCTTTTTGGCGCGATACAGATACTCATCGGCTTCCACCAGCAATTCGTTGAAAGCGTCGATGGTGGCTCGGTTACCCAGCGTGCCACTTCCGATGCCAATACTGACCGTGGTCCGCAAAGGCTGTTGTCGCCAATGGAAAACCGTTGATTCCACGCGGCGGCGGATGTTTTCTGCCAGCTGATAGCCGTCCAGCGGATCGCGCGTTTTCGCCGCCACCACGAACTCTTCTCCGCCCATACGCGCCACCAGCCCCTGCTCGCCCACCACTTCACGAACCTGGCGTGCGAAAGCCGTCAGCACATAATCCCCACATTCGTGCCCGTAGTTGTCGTTCACGCTTTTGAAAAAATCGATATCGAGCAACATCACCGTCATATGCTGATTGGCATTCACCGGCTGTTTTTTCAGGGCTTCATACAAACCCGAACGCGAATAAACCCGGGTGAGAAAATCAAAGTCGGCACGCAGCGACACCTGACGCATCAGATTGTTAATCGCCGCCACGCTGGTCGACACGATCACCGGACTAATAGCCAGGGTGGCTATCCCCAGGCGAGTGGAAAACAGCTGTGCGGTTTGCAGCGGGCCGCTGACCGCAAGATTAATAACCGAATTGGCAACCAGAATGATTTCGGCGGCACCGGTAATGAGCGTCAGCGCACAGGTCACCGGCAGCGGATAACGGATTGCACACCAGATAAGTGCCGACAGCGGAAACGCCAGGCTGCCAGCCCCGCCCACGGCAATCGCCGCCAGCACAGAGAGCACCAGGGACAAGAGCGGCAGCAACTGTTTCCAGTGGATACGGGTAATTTCATGCGGTAACGTCAGGGTCATCACACAGGGTAAAATCAGTACCCCGGTGGAGAATTGCTCGCTGAACCAGTCGGCCAGCGACGGCATAAACGACTGTCGGTCGATCCCCTCCGATCCTATCGCCCCCAGCAACGCACAAAATACCGCAGCAATCAGGCAATAATAGAACAGACGCAGCGCGTTAATCGGGCCGGGCTCACTTCCCGCCTGTTGTTTATCACGCATCACCAGCTGCGCCACGATCACGATAAACACCATATTCGACGCATTGATTATCAATGAGGCCATTCCCCATTGAGTGGTAACCACGTCAAAAAGCAGCATCGCGCCATAGCAAATCGCATAATAGTGCAGCCGGTTAAGCCATACGTAACGGGCGAATATCCCCGCCATAACCGCATTCAGCGGCCAGAACAGCGACAGCTCCTGCACCAGGCGCAGCATCGCTCCCACCGCATAAAACAGCGTGGTAATAGCAAACAGGAAAAGGGCATTACGCAGGATGTGCGCTTCACTAAATACGGTTAGCCGGGGAACAGAAATCGAACGCATTAATATCTTTCCATATAATCGCTATTGGCGATTATTTCGGGAATAACGAGGTGACTCATCGGGAATGCTCACTACTATTGATCACAATACGCGCATTAACAATTATCCCGGATAGTTATTTATTGCCCGGTGACCAGATACGTTACCGATGCGTATCGCCCGATCAGTAGACCGAATGGCCCATGCGCTGGGTGAGTTTTTCCAACACCGCCGCACCCGCCAGCGAGTTACCGGCTGCATCAAGCTCCGGACTCCAGACGGCAATCGCCATCTCCTGCGGTACGATCGCCACGATCCCCCCGCCCACGCCCGATTTTGCTGGCAGCCCGACGCGCCAGGCAAACTCCCCGGAATTTTGATACATCCCGCTGGTCGCCATCAACGCATTGACCTGCCGCGCCTGTAACGGCGTGATAATGGGTTGCTCTCGCTGCGGGAAGTGCCCCTGATTGGCAAGGAACAGGAACGTTTGCGCCAGCTCGCTACAGTTCATCTTCAGGGCGCAATAGTGGAAGTAATTCTGTAAAACGGTGGTCACGTCATTATCGAAATTGCCGAACGATTTCATTAGCCAGGCAATGGCGGCATTACGCGCCGAATGGTCGAACTCCGAACGCGCTACCACCGCATCGTAGGCGATATCGTCCACACCCGACAGCTTGCGCACAATTTCCAGCATCCGCTGACGCGGTGCACTAAGACGACTTTGCAGCATGTCACACACCACCAGCGCCCCGGCATTAATAAACGGGTTGCGCGGAATGCCTTGCTCAATTTCGAGCTGTAGCAGCGAGTTAAACGGCTGGCCGGACGGATCTTTTCCCACCCGCTGCCAGATCTCATCTTCCGCATAGTGGTTCATTGCCACCACCAGACTCAGCACTTTCGAAATTGACTGGATAGAGAAGCGTTCCTGCGCATCCCCGGCGCTGAAATGCTGCCCATCGACGGTGCTGATGGCAATCCCCAGCTTTGTGCCGTCGACGCAGGCCAGCGCCGGAATATAGTCCGCCACCTTGCCTTGCCCAATCAGCGGTTTCACTTCTGCCAGGACTGATTCCAGCATGCTGTTGTTGATGACCGTTGCCACTCTTGCTCCTTGCCCGCAGGCCAATTTCGGCCTGCGAGTATATCAGCGTCAGGTAGGCAGACGAAAGCGCATTACCGTTGCGCGTTCGTAGGTCGTAGGCACGGCAAGCACAAGCGCCGCCGGGCATAAACTACTGACGATCTTTCCATACGGTCTGCACGTTACAGAACTCATGCAGGCCGAAGTGCGACAGCTCGCGACCGAAGCCGCTTTTCTTTACCCCGCCAAAGGCGACGCGGGCATCAGAGGCGCTGTAGCCGTTGATAAATACGCCACCACATTCCAGCTCATCGGCAAAGCGCTGCGCCTGTTTTTCATCAGCGGTATACACCGTGGCAGAAAGCCCGAAATCACTGTCGTTTGCCAGCGCCAGCGCATGGGAGGCGTCACGAGCAACGGTAATCGCCGCCACCGGGCCGAACATCTCCTGACGAAACGCGGTCATGTTTGGCGTGACGTTCCCCAGCACCGTTGCAGGATAGTAGTTCCCTTTCCCGGCGATCTTCTCCCCGCCGAGCAGCAGCGTGGCTCCCTCTTCCAGCGTGGCGGTCACCTGGTCATGCAGTTCATCACGCAGATCGTACCGCGCCATGGGTCCAATATAGTTTTGTTCGTCCTGCGGATTGCCCATTTTCAGTTTGGCGGCCGCCGCAACGAACTTCTCGGTGAACACATCGGCAATGCCCGCTTCAACGATAAAGCGTTTCGCCGCCGCACAGACCTGGCCGGTATTCTGATAACGGCCAATCACCGCCGCGTTGACCGCTTCATCTATATCGGCATCGTTCAACACGATAAACGGGTCAGAACCCCCCAGTTCGAGCACGCATTTTTTCAGCGCTGCTCCGGCCTGCGCCCCAATCGCTTTCCCGGCACGCATGCTGCCGGTCAGGGTCACGGCGGCGATACGCGAGTCGTTAATCATCTGCGAAACGCCCTCGTTGGTCGCATTCACCCAGCCGAACACGCCCGCAGGAATGCCCGCTTCACTAAAGATATCGCCAATCAGCTTCGCGCTCCCCATGACGTTCGGGGCATGTTTCAGCAGGTAGCTGTTACCCGCCAACAGGATCGGCACCGCACCGCGCATCACTTGCCATAGTGGAAAGTTCCACGGCATCACCGCCATAATCGGGCCCAGCGGACGGTATTCAATCACCGCTTTATTATTCTCAACCTGGGTGGCTTGCGTCGACAGCATCGCCGGGCCCTGCTCGGCGTACCAGTCACACAGATTGGCAGATTTGGTCACTTCGCCGCGGGCCTGAACAATCGGCTTGCCGATTTCGCGGCTGATCATCTGCGCCATCTCTTCCGCGTGTAGACGCAAAACGTTACCCACGTTACGCAGCGCAGCTGCACGATCGGCGACGGACGTGCGTTTCCACTCACGAAAACCGCTGTCTGCCAGAGCGACCGCCTGATTAACATCATCTTGAGTGGCCCATGCCAGGGTCGACAGCGTTTCACCGGTGGCGGGGTTAAGGGAAATGGCGTGAGTTGCAGGTGATGTCATGATTTATTCTCTCTGTTTACTGAGGCTGTTGCCTAATAGTGGCCCACTCTGCTATTTATGGAAAATGAATAATATTAACCACTCCATTCACGATATGAGAACGCTATGGACTTAACCCAGCTTGAGATGTTCAACGCCGTCGCCCTGACCGGAAGTATTACCCAGGCCGCGCAAATGGTGCATCGCGTGCCCTCGAATCTGACGACCCGTATCCGCCAGCTGGAAGCGGATTTGGGGGTGGAACTGTTCATCCGTGAAAACCAGCGCCTGCGTTTATCCCCCGCCGGACACAGTTTTCTGCGCTACAGTCAGCAGATCCTGGCCCTGGTCGATGAGGCGAGAATGGTGGTCGCAGGCGATGAACCTCAGGGCCTGTTTTCGTTAGGCTCGCTGGAGAGTACCGCCGCGGTGCGCATTCCGCCGACATTGGCGCTGTACAACCAGCGTTATCCCAAGATTCAGTTCGATCTGGCAACCGGCCCGTCAGGCACCATGATTGACGGGGTGACCGAAGGCCGGTTAAGCGCGGCATTTGTCGACGGGCCGGTGATGCACCCCAGTCTTGAAGGGGTGCCGGTATATCAGGAAGAAATGATGATCGTCACCCCAAAAGGCCATGCCCCGGTGACGCGAGCAAGTGAAGTTAGCGGCACCAGTATTTACGCGTTTCGCGCCAATTGTTCGTACCGCCGTCATTTTGAAAGCTGGTTTCACGCCGATCGCGCCACGCCGGGGCGCATTCACGAAATGGAGTCTTACCACGGAATGCTGGCCTGCGTGATTGCCGGTGCGGGTCTGGCGATGATCCCCCGCAGCATGCTGGAAAGTATGCCCGGACATCACCAGGTCGACGCCTGGGCGCTGGCGGAAAAGTGGCGCTGGCTGACGACCTGGCTGGTGTGGCGACGCGGCGGGATGACCCGTCAGCTCGAAGCCTTTATTAGCCTGCTGAATGAGCAGCCCCAGGCCGCGCCTACGGTTTAATACGCCGGGATGCAGGCCTTAGCGCAACAAAATCTTTCCCTGCATCCAGGTCAGCGCCGTACCGCTCATCAGCACGCGATTACCCTGCAGTTCACAACGCACATCGCCACCACGGGCAGAAACCTGACGCGCCAGCATCTGCGTTTTAGCGAGTTTTTCACTCCAGTACGGAATAAGCATCGTGTGCGCCGAGCCGGTGACCGGATCTTCCCATACCGCTTCACCCGGCGAGAAAAAGCGGCTGACAAAATCGTAATCATCGCTGCCTTTGGCGGTGATCGTGACCTTGTGCTCAACCGGTATCATGGCATCGATATTTGGGGTTATCGTCTCAACCTGCGCCCGACTTTCCAGCTCAATCAGCCACGCCCGCCCTTTGCGCGCATGAACATATTGCGTAATGCCCAGCGCGGCCAACATCTCCGCGGGTGGGGTCTGCTCGACCGTTGGCCCGGCGGGGAAATCGAGCGTCAGCCAGTCGCCTTCCCGGCTGACCGTCAGCCTGCCGGACAGCGTATCAAAATGAATGCGGGCATCCGGGTAATCGAGATGATTGAAAATGACATGTGCGGTTGCGAGCGTGGCGTGCCCGCACAGGTTGACCTCATTACGCGTAGTAAACCAACGCAGCTCGAAGCCGCCTTTGGCTGGAATAAAGAATGCGGTCTCCGATTGATTATGCTGCTGCGCCATTTGCAGCAGCTGTTCATCGGGCAGCCACTGCTCAAGGGCGCACACTGCCGCCGGATTCCCGGCAAAGTTACGATCGCTGAATGCGTCTATCAGCCAGACAGGAACCGTTTTCATCACAACGCTCCTTCGCGCAGATAAATGCTGCCGATGAGATACGTCGTGGCCTGGCCGCCGATCAGCACCCTGTCACCCTGCCATTCACAGCGTAATTCGCCCCCACGAGCGGAGACCTGTCGCGCCGCCATCTGCTGTTTGCCGAGTTTTTCGCCCCAGTAAGGAATAAGCATACTGTGGGCCGAACCGGTTACCGGATCTTCCGCCACCGACTCGCCCGGACAAAAGAAACGGCTGACGAAATCATGCGTGTCGCCAGGGGCTGTGACGCAAACCATCTTCCCGAGCGGCAACATGGCGTGGATATCCGGCGTGAGGGCTTCCAGCTGCTGCTGATTTTCCAGCACCACTAAATAATCCCGCGCCACACGCACTTCTTGCACAACATCCCCACCGAGCGCGCTGAGCAACAATTCAGGCGGATCTACCGGCTCGGTGCTCCAGGCCGGGAAATTCAACGTTAACCAGTCGCCGCTGCGGGTCACCGTCAAGTCGCCGACAAAACGGGTCGAGAAACGAATCTCGGTATGCGGATAATCCAGTAGCTCGAAAATGACGTGGGCGCTGGCGAGCGTGGCGTGCCCGCAAAGATTGATTTCACCTTGGGTGGTGAACCAGCGCAGCTCAAAGCCGCTGTCGGTGCGTACAAAGAACGCCGTTTCCGACTGATTATGCTCCTGCGCCATTTTCAACAGGGTGTCGTCTGGCAGCCATTCGATAAGCGGACACACCGCTGCCGCGTTACCGCCGAACGTCCGATCGCTGAACGCGTCGACCATATAAAACGGGATTTCCTGCATAGTCTGTATCCTTTGTTTTTATAACGACTTAGTAACATTAATACCGTCTTTGGCAGCGAATTACGAGCCTCCTTCCAGTTTGGGGCGCGGGTTTTTTCTTTCATCGGACATCAGGGTAAAGTTGTACGTAAAGAGATAAACATAAATGTTGTATTTTTAATCATAGATGATATTTTCACTGAGGGAAGCGTTCCGTTTTTCCCGATCACGGCGCAAAAGAGATGCCAGAGCCGCTTCGTCGGGCCATCCTTAAAGACCTGGATTTAGACTAACACCGCAGGAGATATCAGATTATGTATACTTACCCTGTCTCATTGACCCACGACCCGGACACCAATAGCTGGATTGCTTCCTGTCGTGATCTGCCGTTAATGCACTCCGTAGGCAACAGCATCGAACATGCCCTGTCCGAAGGGGTTTACGGGCTGGTGACAGCGATTGCGATTGAAGTGGATGAACGTCGCCCTATCCCTACCGGGAGCGCCCCGGTCAATGATGAATACCCGGTGAGTGTGCCGTTACTGGTGGCCATGAAAGCCGCATTGCATAACGCGATGATTGAAACCGGCACCCGCAAGGCAGAACTCGCCAGAAAACTGGAACAAAAACCCCCGCAAATTGACCGCCTGCTCGACGTGGAGCACTCCTCACGTGTTGAAACCGTAGAACTGGCCTTGCGCAAACTGGACCGTAGCGTAACCCTGACGGTTACCGCGTCATCACCTTCTGTTATGAGATCTTAGTCACAAAACGATTGTGTTTTGTACAGCGAAAGCTTTAAGATCGCGGTTCTTCTCTTTCCTGTAACGCATCCAGAATACTGATATGACAACAAATACGGTCTCACGCAAGGTCGCGTGGCTGCGAGTGGTCACGCTGGCCATTGCCGCTTTTATTTTTAATACAACGGAATTTGTACCGGTGGGACTGCTGTCTGATATCGCCCACAGTTTCTCGATGCAGACGGCACAGGTCGGCATCATGTTGACTATTTACGCGTGGGTGGTGGCGTTGATGTCGCTGCCGTTTATGCTGCTCACAAGCCAAATGGAACGCCGTAAACTGCTGATTGGCCTGTTCGTGTTGTTCATCGCCAGCCACGTGCTCTCTTTCCTCGCATGGAATTTTAACGTGCTGCTGATTAGTCGGATCGGCATCGCATTTGCCCATGCGGTGTTCTGGTCAATCACCGCTTCGCTTGCCATCCGTCTTGCTCCCGCCGGGAAACGAGCGCAGGCCCTGAGTCTGATTGCCACCGGTACCGCATTGGCGATGGTGCTCGGTTTGCCTATCGGCCGCGTCGTCGGCCAATATTTTGGCTGGCGTACTACCTTCTTTATTATCGGCCTCGGCGCGCTTGTCACGCTGATCGCCTTGATTAAGCTCCTGCCTAAAATTCCGAGCGAACATTCCGGCTCGCTGAAAAGCCTGCCGCTGCTGTTTCGCCGTCCGGCGCTGATGAGTCTGTATCTACTGACGGTAGTCGTGGTGACCGCCCATTACACCGCCTACAGCTATATCGAACCCTTTGTGATTAACGTCGCCGGGTTCGATGCCAATTTTGCAACGCTGCTGCTGTTAGCGTTGGGCGGCGCGGGGATCATCGGGTCGGTGATTTTCGGCAAGCTCGGCAACCACCACGCCTCTACGCTGGTCAGTGCGGCTATCGCGCTGCTGACGCTGTGTCTGGGGCTGTTGACGCTGGCGGCGCAAAACGAAACGTCGCTCGCTATTCTGAGCATTATCTGGGGCATCGCTATCATGATTATCGGCCTCGGTATGCAGGTTAAAGTGCTGGCGATTGCCCCGGATGCGACCGATGTCGCGATGGCGCTGTTTTCCGGGATCTTTAATCTCGGCATTGGTGCCGGGGCGCTGGTGGGCAATCAGGTCAGCCTGCATTTCTCGATGGCGAATATCGGCTACGTCGGGGCGGTTCCGGCGCTGGCGGCCCTGGTGTGGTCGGTGATTATTTTCCGCCGCTGGCCGGTGAAGCTGGAAGATCCGGTTCAGCAACCCTAACCCATACCATCATCTAACCGACAGGAAGATAAAGGGAAATATCATGGAGCACTATACGTTAACCCCCTGGCTGCACCGCTGGAAACTCATTCCGGATGGCACGCCGTTCATGACGCATACGTCCCAACTGCTGCCGGTGAGAACAGCAACCGGCTTGCCAGCCATGCTCAAAATCACCGATGACAAGGATGAACAAACCGGTAATGTACTGATGGCGTGGTGGGCAGGGAATGGTTCCGCCCCGGTGATTGCCCATGAAAATGAGGCCATTCTGTTGGCGCGCGCGACCGGTACTGCGTCACTTGCCGCGATGTCCCGACACGGTGAAGATACCGAAGCCTGTCGTGTTATGTGTCTGACCGCACACCGACTGCATACTTGCCAGAAACAGCCGTTATCTCAACTTACCCCGCTTGATGAATGGTTTACCCCATTAACACTTGCCGCCAATAAACATGGCGGCTTCCTGATCCGCAGCGCTGAAATCGCAGCAGAACTGCTAGCGGCTCCACGCGAAGTCATCGCATTACATGGTGACCTGCATCATGATAACGTTCTTGATTTTGGAGAGTCAGGCTGGCTGGCAATCGATCCGAAAGGGCTAATCGGTGAAAGAGGATTCGATTATGCCAATATTTTCACCAATCCCGATCTGGGCAACCCCATTGTGCAGGTTGCGCCAGTGGCGGAAATCTTCAGGCAGCGTCTGGCTATTGTCACCGGGATGGCGGGTCTGGACAGGGAGCGTCTTCTGAAGTGGATAATCGCCTGGTGTGGACTATCAGCAACCTGGTCACTCGAAAGCCACGAGCTCATTTCCATTCAATCTCGCGTCGCTGAGCTGGCCATTGCCGAACTGGACCCGTGACCAGCAACGGATCCTCGTTCCCACTTAAGGACAGTACTGTTCACCCAGGCTAAAGCTCCAGTCTTCAGCCTGGGTGAACTGAAGAGTGACCATCACATCATTTGGGTTTATCCCCAACCTTTCATGCAATCCTGCACTCAACGCCCGGTAAAATCGTTGCTTCTGTACTGCACTTCGCGGCTTACCGGCAGTTATCTGAAACAGAATGAAATCAGCACTGCGACCACCGCTAAGATATCGACGGTCATAAGCACGTTGACGCTCAGGCAATCGTTCAAAAATCTGAAACTTATCGTCGGACGGCACAGCGAATTCCCGAACCAGACTATCGTGTAAGATGTCAGAAATACGTTCCAGATCGGCATCGCTTAACGTCGCGCGACAGACAATGCGGGTTATCGGCATTCTCGTTTCTCCTCTTCCACGCAGCCCAATGCACTTACTGCGTTAGGTCTGACACTTCGTACGTATTTTGGCAGACCAGACAATTTGCTAACGGCAGACGACCTTTTGCCCTCTCCCGGTAAACTGGGTGTTACACTAGTGCAAAACGCACCGGAGTCAGAGGGCTGTCCGGCGCAGGAAATACTCGCGACGTTAATGAAAGATGCGGTACTCGGCAGGCATGAATACGCGAAATGACGGGCGACGATTGCCGCCCGCGAACAGTCAGGCATGATATGTGCTAATAATTTCCAGGACGCCGTTAATAATAAACTGCACGCCCATGCACACCAGCAGGAAGCCCATCAGACGTGAAATGGCCTCGATACCGCCTTTCCCGACCAGACGCATAATGGCCCCGGAACTGCGCAGGCAGCCCCACAAAATAATCGCGACGCTGAGGAAAATCAGCGGCGGCGCGACCAGCACCACCCAGTCGGGAAAATTAAAACCGTGATTCACGGTAGAAGCCGAACTGATGATCATCGCGATGGTACCCGGCCCGGCGGTACTCGGCATCGCCAGCGGGACGAAGGCAATATTGGCGGTCGGCTCTTCTTTCAACTCTTCCGATTTATGGCGTGCTTCCAGAGAATCGTGCGCCTTTTGCTGTGGGAACAGCATCCTGAAACCGATAAATGCGACAATCAGTCCACCGGCGATACGCAGTCCAGGAATCGAAATCCCGAAGGTATTCATGACCACCTGACCGGCATAGTACGCCACCATCATGATAGCGAAGACATACACCGAGGCCATCAATGACTGCCTGTCGCGCTCAGCTTTATTCATATCCCCGGCAAGGCCGAGGAACAGCGCGACGGTGGTTAACGGGTTTGCCAGCGGCAAAAGCACCACCAGCCCAAGGCCAATGGCTCTAATCAAGTCCAGCATGAAGAAACACTCCTGTGAGAGCAGATAACAATCAACTGCCGAGTGAGTATAAGAGCATTCTCGTCCCCCTGCCTAAGCCTATTTTCAGGCCTTTTCCCCTTACACCAGGCCATAACGGCCAGTTATTCATCAACCGGTTATCAGGCAAAAAGTGTGCCGTGAAGCGTTTTAGCAATTTGTGGCATAAGCTTATCCATTCGGTTGACTTATGATTGCCTGGGCAATAATATCCCCCGCAACTAAACTACTTGCCAGGGCAACCTTTGTGAAAAGCACCAGTGACCTGTTTAACGAAATCATCCCACTTGGTCGCTTGATCCATATGGTCAACCAGAAAAAAGATCGTCTTTTGAACGACTATCTGTCGCCTTTGGATATCACTGCCTCACAGTTCAAAACGCTGTGTTCGATTCGCTGTGCGGTCTGCATCACGCCAGTTGAACTGAAAAAAGCCCTGTCGGTCGATCTCGGGGCATTAACCCGAATGCTTGACCGTTTGCTGTGTAAAGGCTGGATTGAACGCCTGCCCAACCCAAATGATAAACGTGGCGTACTGGTGCGATTGACACCGGACGGCGCGGCAATATGTGAGAAATGCCACCAGTTGGTGGGTCAGGACCTGCACCAGGAATTAACAAAAAACTTAACGGCGGACGAGGTCGCAGCCCTTGAGCTTTTGCTCAAGAAAATCCTGCCGTAAACAGAAGAAAGAGGTAAGACGATGTCCAGACGTAATACTGACGCTATCACTATTCATAGCATTTTGGACTGGATCGAGAGCAATCTGGAATCACCACTGTCACTTGAAAAAGTGTCAGAGCGTTCCGGTTACTCCAAGTGGCACCTGCAACGGATGTTCAAAAAAGAGACGGGACATTCACTGGGTCAATATATTCGCAGCCGTAAACTGACTGAAATCGCACAGCAGCTGAAGAAAAGTGACGAGCCAATTCTGTATCTGGCCGAACGTTACGGCTTTGAATCCCAGCAGACGTTGACGCGCACCTTTAAAAACTATTTCGATGTACCGCCGCACAAATATCGCATCACTAATATGCCCGGCGAGTCGCGTTATCTGATGCCGCTCAACCACTGTAATTGTTAATCGCCTGCACAAGACGTATCGAGGAAAAAATGAAACTGTTCGCCTCCGCCGCCCTCACCCTTTTGGTGCTGGTCTCCGGCCAGAGTTATGCGGAGCAATCCACAATCCCTGCCAGCCATGGGGCTCAGGACACCATGTTGATGCCGTCCGCACAGGACAAGTCGCCGTTTGACTTCAATCACATGGGTTCAGGCAGCGACAAATCCGACGAACTGGGCGTGCCATACTATAACGGAACCTCCCAGTAACTTTTTTGCCCCGCAGATGCGGGGCTTTTTTCTGATTCTTTCCGCCTCAGCCCTGCACCGCTTTTGCCCGACGAAGACGTAACCCAAAGACGTTGATATACAACCCGCCCATGATCAACAGCGCGCCGACCAACTGCAGCGCCGAGAGCGTTTCATCCAGCAATGCTGCCGCACTGGCCATCCCCACCACCGGCACCAGCAGTGACAGCGGCGCCACCCGCCAGGTTTCATAGCGTCCAAGCAGCGAACCCCAAATCCCATAGCCGACAATCGTCGCCACGAATGCCAGATACACCAGCGATAAAATGGTAGTCAGGTCGATATTCACCAGGCTTTGCACCATCACCGCCGGGCCATCCAGCAGCGCCGAGGCCAGCATAAACGGCAGGATCGGGATAAGCGCACTCCACACCACTAACGACATCACCGCCGGGCGCGTGTCCAGCTGCATAATTTTCTTGTTGAAGATATTTCCGCAGGCCCAGCTAAACGCCGCCGCCAGGGTCAGGAAGAACCCGAGCATCGCCACATGCTGGCCATTCAGGCTTGCCTCTATCAACACCAGTACCCCGAACACCGCCAGCAAAATGCCCGCCATCTGTTTGCCCTGCAACCGTTCACCGAATGCCACCGCACCAAGAAGAATGGTGAAGAACGCCTGCGCCTGTAACACCAGCGACGCCAGCCCCGCTGGCATGCCGAAATTGATGGCGCAAAAAAGAAAGGCAAACTGGCCGAAGCTGATGGTCAGGCCATAACCGAGCAGGAGCGACAAGGGAACTTTAGGCCGTGCGACAAAGAAAATGGCCGGAATAGCCACCAGCAGAAAACGCAGACCCGCCAGCATCAGCGGAGGCATGTTGTGCAGACCGACTTTAATGACCACAAAATTCAGTCCCCAGACAACGACCACCAACAGCGCTAACAGCCCATCTTTCCGCGTCATACCCAGCCTCTGAATTATTAAGTTTTTGTAAACAAGTTCAAGGTAACGAAAATTCAGGCCGAGGAACAGATCATTATTTTTGGCAGGGGGTCAAGGCACTTGGGGATAAATTGGGATCTATACAAGCCCCCGGACGGCATGATAATTGTGATAAGACACAACAAAATAAGATAAGCAATTGTCGGGCAGACATCAGGTAAAATAATGAAATCCTCTGTGAAGCGTTCAACCTCAGCGTTGCTGGCGTCGTCGTTGCTGTTAACCATTGGCCGCGGTGCCACGCTGCCGTTTATGACCATTTACCTGACGCGTCAGTACGGCATGAGCGTCGAGGCCATCGGCTATGCGCTGACCCTCGCCCTTACCGTCGGGGTGGTCTTCAGCCTCGGCTTTGGCATTCTGGCGGATAAATTCGATAAAAAGCGCTACATGATTGTGGCGATCCTGGCGTTCATTGCCGGTTTCGCGGCGATCCCGCTGGTCAATAGCGTTGCCCTGGTGGTGTTCTTCTTCTCGCTAATTAACTGCGCCTATTCGGTCTTTTCCACCGTGCTGAAAGCCTGGTTTGCCGACGTGTTGAGCGTGGGGGAAAAAGCGCGCATTTTCTCGCTCAATTACAGCTTTCTGAATATTGGCTGGACTGTCGGCCCGCCGATTGGCACCTGGCTTGTCATGTACAGCCTGCAGTTACCGTTCTGGCTTGCCGCCGTCTGCGCCGCCTTCCCGCTAGTGTTTATTCAGTTTTACGTTAAGCGCAGCGTGGAAAGCGGTGAGGAGAAAAGCACCAACGTCTGGCAGCCGTCGGTACTGCTGAAAGACAAGGCGCTGTTCTGGTACACGCTCTCAGGCCTGCTGGCCTCTTACGTCGGCGGTTCGTTTGCCACCTGCATTTCGCAGTACGTGCTGACCGTGGCTGATAACGCCGATTTTGCGCAAAAAGTGGTCTCGGTGGTGCTGCCGGTAAACGCCATCGTGGTCGTTAGTCTGCAATATTTCGTCGGGCGGAAAATCACCGCCAGTAATATTCGGCCGCTGATGGCCCTCGGCACGCTCTGTTTCCTGCTCGGCCTCGGCGGTTTTATCTTCTCGGGGGAAAACCTTGTCTACTGGGGTATTGCCGCGGCGGTGTTTACACTGGGAGAAATCATTTATGCGCCCGGCGAATATATGCTGATCGACAACATCGCCCCACCGGGGATGAAAGCGAGCTATTTTTCCGCTCAGGCACTCGGTTGGCTGGGGGCTGCCATTAACCCAATGGTCACCGGGATTATCCTCAGTTCGCTGCCCGCCTGGACGCTATTTGCCTTCATGATGCTGGCGATTGTGCTGGCGTGGCTGATGATCCTGCGCGGCATGAGCGTAAAGGCGTGGAACGCAGACAGTACATTAAAAACGGCCTGACGTTCAGCGTTACCCGGCAAGTTTACACCGCCGGGCAACGTGATTACGGGTTAGTGATGCAGCATTTCGTCCACCACCTGGCGGGCGTAAAGCTGCTCTGGATAATAGGTCGGCCAGTTATCCATCTGTTTGAGCAGTTCTGCCTGCGAGCTGTTGCCGGTGTAAATATGGAAGTGCTGAGATTTGCGCGGCCCGATGGTGTGGTCGCTGAACTGAACGAATTTCGGGGCCTGGCTGGCGCTGTCGGTGCAGCTAAACAGGTAACGCACGCCCTTCTTGCCCGAGGCATAGTGCAGGATCTTGTAACCGTCGTAGCGATACTCACACGAGGCTGATTTGTCGCCCTGATAAAACGTCATTACCTTATTTTCAATCTCAATTTTGCCGACGTCGGTTTTGTATCCCGTCTGGTAATACGCTTTAACCTGATCAAAGGTTTTGCTGCTGTCCTTATCAGCTTTCTGCTTAAACACCGGGTCTAAATCACCGCTTTGTAGCAGAGGATAAACGGACTGCCAAATACCGTCCCAGTCATCAAGCGAACGGTCTTTAACGTCAGCGTCGGCAAAAATGCCTTTCGCCGCTTGTTGTTCGGCTTCGGTCATTTGATGCCCATGTGAATGCGCGAATGCGCTGCTGCTCAGCAGCAGCCCCAGAATAGTCATTGATAAACGTTGCACGGCCACTTATTTTCCCTCGGGTCGATACCAGAAAATGCAATGTTATATTATTACATTTACCGCATCAACCCTTAGGCCGTTCAAATCGTCACCATCCCCCGCACGCCATCAGCCGCCATGTTTTCTCCGCGCCCCTGCTGAACAATCGTCCCGCGCGACATCACCAGATAGCGGTCAGCCAGATCTTCGGCAAAATCATAAAATTGCTCGACCAGCAGAATAGCCATATCACCGCGCCGGGCGAGCTGCCGGATGACCTCGCCTATCTCTTTGATTACCGAGGGCTGAATGCCTTCGGTTGGCTCATCGAGGATCAGCAGCTGCGGTCGACTCGCCAGCGCCCGGCCTATCGCCAGCTGCTGCTGCTGCCCACCGGAGAGGTCGCCACCTCGCCGTTGTTTCATTGCCCGCAGCACCGGGAACAGCTGATAAATGTCTTCCGGCACCACGCTGGCCTCACGCGCCGAAAATCGCGACATGCCGAGCAGCAAATTCTCTTCAACCGTCAGCCTGGGAAATATTTCGCGCCCCTGCGGCACATAAGCGATCCCGGCCTGCACGCGTTGATGCGGTTTGCGATGGGTGATGTTGCTCTCCTGCCAGCTCACGCTGCCGCTGCGTGCCGGGATAAGCCCCATCAGACATTTCAGCAGCGTGGTTTTACCGGCCCCGTTGCGGCCTAGTAAACAGGTGATTTCCCCCGGCAGTGCGTTAAAGCTCACCCCGCGCAGAATGTGGCTCCCGCTATAATACTGATGCAATTCCTGAACCTGTAACATTCGGCCTCCTTAACGCCCGAGATAGACTTCGATGACCTGCTCGTTAGCCTGCACTTCACGAAGCGATCCCTCCGCCAGCACCTGGCCCTGATGCAGGACGGTCACGCGGTCGGCGATGGTTTCGACAAAGCCCATGTCGTGCTCCACCACCATCAGCGAATGGCGGCCTGAAAGCGTGCGAAACAGTTCCGCGGTATATTCGGTTTCTGCATCGGTCATGCCTGCCGCCGGTTCGTCGAGCAGCAGCAAATGCGGCTCCTGCACCAGCAGCATGCCAATTTCGAGGAACTGTTTTTGCCCGTGTGACAACAGGCCCGCCCGCCGGGCGCGTTCGCCTTCCAGACGCAACAATTGCAGCACCTCATCGATGCGGTCGTGCTGTACCCCGGAGAGCGTCGCCCGCAGGCTGGCCCAGACCGATTTATCGCCGCGCATTGCCAGCTCAAGGTTTTCGGCCACGGTGAGCGCCTCGAATACCGTCGGTTTCTGGAATTTACGTCCAATGCCCTGGCGAGCAATCGCAATCGGGTCCAGCGCGGTCAGGTCGACGGACTGATCGTAAATCGCCCTGCCGCTCTGCGGTCTGGTCTTGCCGGTGATCACATCCATCAGCGTGGTTTTTCCCGCACCGTTGGGGCCAATCACGCAGCGCAGTTCCCCGACGCCAATCTGTAACGACAGATCGGTCAGCGCCTGAAAACCGTCAAAGTTGACGTTGATTTTTTCCAGCTGTAGCACCGGGTCGGTCTGATTCCGGTAGCGATCGCCCGGCAGTTGGCGGGTAAACAGTCCTTCGTCAGGTTGCATTATTTGTCTCCTTTACGCAGCAGGCCCATCACGCCGCGCGGTAAAAACAGCGTCACAACGATGAAAATCAGGCCGAGGAACAACTGCCAGTATTCCGGCATCGCCACCGTGAACAGGCTTTTAGCACCGTTAACGATTGCCGCCCCGAGCACCGGCCCCACCAGCGTGCCTCGCCCGCCGAGCGCGACCCAGATAGCGGCCTCAATTGAGTTAGTCGGCGACATTTCACCCGGGTTAATAATCCCGACCTGCGGGACATACAGCGCCCCCGCCAGGCCACACAGCACTGCCGAGAGCGTCCACACCAGCAGCTTGAAGCCACGCGGGTCATAGCCGCAGAACATCAGCCGGTTTTCCGCATCACGCACCGCCGTCAAAATGCGGCCAAACTTGCTGCGTGCCAGGGCAAAACCGATAGCCAGGGTTACCAACAGCAGAAGCACCGTGGCCAGAAACAGCGCGGCCCGCGTGCCGGTGGCGGTGACCGAAAAGCCGAGAATGGTGGAAAACCCGGTAAAGCCGTTGTTGCCGCCAAACCCGGTTTCATTGCGGAAAAACAGCAGCATTCCGGCATAGGTCAGCGCCTGGGTCATTATCGAGAAATAGACGCCTTTGATTTTGGAGCGGAAGGCGAACCAGCCGAACACCAGCGCCAGCAGGCCCGGCACCAGCATCACCAGCAGCATCGCCCAGGCAAAATGCTGGGTTCCCCACCAGAACCACGGCAGTTCATTCCACGACAAAAATGACATAAACGCCGGAAGTCCATCGCCTGCGGCCTGGCGCATCAGGTACATGCCCATCGCATAGCCCCCGAGGGCGAAGAACAGACCGTGCCCAAGCGACAACATCCCGGCATAGCCCCAGACCAAATCCAGCGCCACCGCCACCACTGCGTAACAAAGGATTTTCCCGACCAGGGTCAGCGTCCAGGTGGATACCGCCAACGGATGCGTGGCGGGCAGCAGTGCCAGAAACGGCATCATCAGCAAGGCGATCACCACCGCACCGCCTAACCAGCGCAGTGGACGCGGTGCCCGGCGGGCAAGCGTTAAGGTTAATGGCTGGCTCATCAGTCAATCACCCTCCCTTTCAGCGCAAACAGCCCCTGCGGACGCTTCTGTATAAACAGAATGATCAGCACCAGAATCAAGATTTTACCGAGCACCGCGCCCATCTGGGGTTCGAGAATTTTATTGAAAATGCCCAGCCCAAACGCCGCCGCCACGCTGCCTGCCAGTTGCCCGACGCCGCCGAGAACCACCACCAGGAAGGAATCGATAATATAGCCCTGACCGAGTTCCGGTCCGACGTTACCTAACTGCGACAGCGCCACGCCCCCCAGCCCGGCAATGCCTGATCCGAGGCCAAACGCCAACATATCCACCCGCCCGGTCGGCACCCCGCAGCAGGCCGCCATCGCCCGATTCTGGGTCACCGCCCGCACGTGCAGACCCAGCCGCGTTTTGTTCAGAATCAGCCAGGTGAAGAACAACACCAGCAGCACAAAACCTATTACCACCAGGCGATTCCACGGCAGAATAAGATTTGGCAACGCCTGAATGCCTCCCGACAACCAGCCGGGGTTTGCCACTTCGACGTTCTGCGCGCCAAACAGCATCCGCACTAACTGGATAAGCATCAGGCTTATCCCCCACGTCGCCAACAGCGTCTCAAGTGGACGCCCGTACAGATGGCGGATGACCGTACGCTCCAGCAGCATGCCGATCGCTCCAGTTATTCCAAACGCCACTGGCAACGCCAGCAGCGGGTAAAATGCCAGCCACTGCGGTGCGTATTGACTCAGGGCCTGCTGCACCAGCCAGGTGCTGTAGGCTCCAAGCATCAGCATTTCCCCGTGCGCCATATTAATGACGCCGAGCAGACCGTAGGTGATCGCCAGCCCCAGCGCGGCTAACAGCAAAATGGAGCCCAGCGAAATGCCCATAAACGCCTGCCCGAGAATGTCGCCCCAAAAAAGACGCTGCTGAATGTGTTTCAGGCTCTCCGCCGCCGCCGCGCGCACGCCCGCATCTGGCTCGCGCTGCGCGTCGGTGTAAGGTAACAATCGCGCCTGCGTTTCTGGATCGCTGGAATCCCCCAGCCGCGTGACCGCCAGCTGGCGTACCGCCGCCTCCGGGCTGGTGAGCTGCAAATTCGCCAGCGTCATTTCCAGTTGCTGTTTAACACCATCATCCGGTTCAACCTCCAGCCGTTTTTCCAGCATTGGCAGTAGCGCCGGCGAGGCTTCGCGCTGGAGGGTCTTAGCCGCCGCCAGCCTTTGCGTGACACTGTCACTCACCAACTGATGCGTCGCCAACGCCCCGGCCACTAAGTTACGCAGTCGGTTGGTTAGCCGTACCGGTGTCAGTTCCCCCGTGGGCGTTGCCGACTCGCCGAGAGCCTGCGGCTGGCCGCTTTCGACGCTGAACGCATGATTCGCCTCGTCGCGGCGTACGCTTTCCGCGGCCAGCGCCTGTAAGAGCGGCAGGCGCTGAGGCTGAGGATCGGCGGCCCACTGCGTCAACAGGGTTGACTGCTGGCTGCGGGTGGCGGCGACGAAATCATCGGCATCCCCTGCGCGGGCAAAACAGGGCAACAGCCAGGCTACGATCAGCAGCCAGCGAGCGAATGTCATGGTGAATTCCTTTTTGTGAATACTGTGCTGGTGGTGCCCTCACCCCGACCCTCTCCCATAGGGAGAGGGAGAAAACAGCGCCAACAGTTCCCTCTCCCTTGAGGGAGAGGGTTAGGGTGAGGGGGAGAACAGACTCAGTTGCTGGCCATTTTCATTGGCTGATCGGGTTTCTTGTCGTTACCCGGAATGAACGGGCTCCAGGGCTGCGCGCGAACCGGTTTATCGGTCTGCCACACTACGTTGAACTGACCGTTACCTTCGATTTCGCCGATCATCACCGGTTTATGCAGATGGTGATTGGTGGCGTCCATGGTCAACGTGAAGCCTGACGGCGCTTTGAAGGATTGATTGGCCATTGCAGCACGCACCTTATCCACGTCGGTGGTACCCGCTTTTTCGACCGCCTGCGCCCACATATGAATCCCGACGTAGGTGGCTTCCATCGGATCGTTGGTCACCACGGTATCGGCGTTCGGCAGCTTGTGGGCTTTCGCGTAGGCGCGGTAATCGGCGACAAAGGCTTTGTTGGTCGGGTTATCGACCGACTCAAAGTAGTTCCACGCCGCGAGGTTGCCGACCAGGGGTTGGGTATCAATCCCGCGCAGTTCCTCTTCGCCAACGGAGAACGCCACCACCGGGACATCGGTCGCTTTCACGCTCTGATTCGCCAGCTCTTTGTAGAACGGCACGTTAGAGTCACCGTTAATGGTCGACACCACTGCGGTTTTGCCCCCGGCGGAGAACTTCTTAATGTTGGCGACGATCGTTTGATAATCGCTGTAGCCAAACGGGGTATAAACCTCTTCGATGTCCTTATCCTGTACGCCTTTGTCGTGCAGGTAAGCCCGTAGAATTTTGTTGGTGGTGCGGGGATAGACGTAATCAGTGCCGAGCAGGAAGAAGCGTTTGGCGCTGCCGCCATCTTCGCTCATCAGATATTCCACCGCCGGGATCGCCTGCTGATTAGGCGCCGCCCCGGTGTAAAAGACGTTTGGCGACATCTCTTCGCCTTCATACTGCACCGGATAGAACAGCAGACCGTTCAGTTCCTCAAACACTGGCAGCACCGATTTGCGCGACACCGACGTCCAGCAGCCAAACACCACCGCTACTTTATCCTGCGTCAGCAGCTGACGCGCTTTTTCCGCAAACAGCGGCCAATTAGACGCAGGGTCGACCACTACCGGCTCGAGTTTTTTGCCGAGCACGCCGCCTTTGGCGTTGATCTCATCGATGGTCATCAGAGCGACATCTTTCAGCGGCGTTTCGGAAATCGCCATGGTCCCGGACAGCGAATGCATGATCCCCACTTTGATGGTGTCGGCGGCATAGACACTCACGCTGAAACCCATGGCAACCACAGAGGCAGAGAGAGCAAAAGCTTTAAGTAACGTTCGACGGCGCATGATTCACTCCTGAATAGAGACGGCAACAAGGTTAAGAACATCGTGTAGTCGTCAGGAGTAAGGCAAGAAAGATGCCAGAGTGGAAAACTGAGATGAAAACAGGCGGGTAGACTGAAGAATGACAACTTTTGTTGCAGGGTGGAACGTCAGATTCAGGGCAACGCTGCTTTAAAAGAGTGCAGCGTTGCCCTGGGTTAAGCGGACATTACCAGACCTGGGCGGCAATCTCCGTCACCAGGCGTACTTTCTGCCACTGCTGGGATTCGCTGAGGCTGTTGCCCTCTTCGGTGGAAGCAAATCCGCACTGTGGGCTGAGGCAAATTTGCTCTTTCGCCACAAACTGCGCGGCTTCCGCCAGACGGGCTTTAACGCCCTCCGGGTTTTCCAGTTCGCCGTTTTTGGTGGTGATCAGGCCCAGCACCACCTGCTGATGCCCCGGACGGACGAAGCGCAGCGGCTGGAAGTCACCGGAACGATCGTTATCGTATTCGAGGAAGAACGCATCGACGTTGACGCTACCAAACAGCACTTCCGCCACCGGCTCGTAACCACCGGAGGAGATCCACGTCGAGCGGAAGTTACCCCGACAGACATGCAGCCCGATGGTTAAATCTGCCGGTTTGCCTTCCAGCGCTTTATTCAGCACCCGGGCGTAGATTTTCGCCAGCTCATCCGGACAGTCGCCGCGCTCACGTACCTGCTGGCGCTGCTCGTCGGAACAGAGATACGCCCAGACGGTATCATCCAGCTGCAAATAACGGCATCCCGCGTCATAGAACGCGCGGATAGCGTCGCGCCAGGTGGTCGCCAAATCGTCAAAATAGTCGGCCAGGTCCGGGTAAACCGTGGCATCGATATCTTTGCGCCCGCCGCGGAAATGCAGCACGCTCGGGCTGGGAATGGTCATTTTTGGCTGTGCATCACCGCTGATGCTTTTCAGATAGCGGAAATCATCAAGCATTGGGTGATGACCAAAGCCCAGTTTATCCGTGACACGCACGCCGTGCGCCTTGGTTTGCACGCCGTTAAACTGAATCCCCTGCTCGGAATCGTAGCGCTCCACGCCCTGCAGGCCATCAAAGAAATCAAAATGCCACCAGGCGCGACGGAATTCACCGTCGGTCACCACTTTCAGACCACAGTCACATTGATGCTGTACGACATGCAAAATAGCTTCATCCTCAACTGCACGCAGCGTCGGGGCATCAATGGCCCCCTCGGCGAACTGTTGACGGGCGTGTTTAATGCTGTCTGGACGTAAAAAACTGCCGACGATATCGGCGCGGAATGGGGCAGTAGGCTGTGACATGGACTCTCCTCGCCGTCAGGCAACTGATTGCCTGACGTGATAATTAGGGAAAACAACTTTAGACTTCTGGATGGCTATATGTCTTCAACTTGCCATGCGGGAGAGGCGCAGGCAAACGAGATTAATTCATCAGCCGTGAAATAAATTCATGTTGTGGCAACAGCGTGGAGTCGCTGGCCCTGCATTTCGCCGTGAGCCCACAAACTTATCGCAAAAAATTTACGCAACCGACTAAATAGTTCACACAATTAACGATTCGTTTAGATTTCATCCGGTATGCTGTGTTCATCGCGGCTAAATAAAAAGGTAAGTGAGGCTTGTATCGCACGTCTTTAATATCAACGGAGGTTAATCATGCTGGGAAATATGCATGTCTTTATCGCAGTCTTAGGCACTATCGTATTCAGTGGTTTTCTTGCTGCGTATTTCAGCCATAAATGGGATGACTGATGAACACTGACACACCCGACCCGTAACGGCCCCTTGCTGCTTTTAGCGCAAGGGGCTTTTTGTTGGTGCCATTGTTATGCGAGCGGAAAAAAAGACAAAAAAAACCGCCAACGGTGTGGCGGTAAATGCTTGCATGGATAGATCTGTGTTTTGATTAGTCAGCAACTCAGGCGATTCCTTGCCCGGATGCAACATGAAATCAACCTATCACGCCTGACTTCAATGAAGCCTAAACGAAGCGGTTAATTCGGGCATGGCGTAGCGAAATCACTCACTTAATCCGCGATTTATAAGCATCGGCTCTGGGCGGGGATCGTGCCCACGCCAGTCGCGGTACAACGCCTCTAAATCACTGCTGTTGCCACGAGATAAAATCGCTTCGCGGAACCGCTGACCATTTTCCCGGCTGAGCCCGCCGTGCTCGACAAACCACTTATAGCCATCGTCAGCCAACATCTGCGTCCAGATATACGCGTAATATCCTGCCGCATAACCGCCGCCGAAAATGTGCGCGAAATAGCTGCTGCGATAGCGTGGCGGAACGGCAGCAAGATTGAGTTTTTCCTTAACGATGACCTCGTTTTCAAAGGCGTTCACGTCAGAGGGCACCGTCTCGGGGGTCACGCTATGCCAGTTCATATCCAGCAGCGCGGAACTGACCAGTTCGGTCATGTCATAGCCTTTGTTGAAGGTCGCGGCACGCATCATGCTGTCGCGCAGCGCCTCGGGCATCGGTTCGCCACTGCGATAGTGCCGGGCAAAACGGGCAAACACCTGCGGATGACGCGCCCAGTGCTCGTTGATTTGCGACGGGAACTCGACAAAATCACGCGGAGTACGGGTGCCGGACAGGCCCGGATAGCGCTGGCTGGCAAACAACCCGTGCAACGTATGACCAAACTCGTGGAACAGGGTGACCACATCATCCCAGGTCAGTAGCGCCGGATTGCCCGCCGTGGGTTTCTGATAATTGCAGACGTTATAGATAACCGGCCGCTGTTCAAGCAGCGTCGACTGCTGCACAAAGTTATCCATCCACGCCCCGCCGCCTTTCGAGTCACGGGCGAAGAAATCTCCGTAGAACAGCCCCAGCCCTTCCCCGTTGGCGTCGAAAATTTCCCAGACGCGCACGTCAGGATGATAAACAGGGATGTCAAAACGTTCGACGAAGCGAATACCGAACAGCTGCGACGCGGTCCAGAACA
Source organism: Scandinavium sp. M-37 (assembly GCF_043558715.1). Classification (NCBI taxonomy): domain Bacteria; kingdom Pseudomonadati; phylum Pseudomonadota; class Gammaproteobacteria; order Enterobacterales; family Enterobacteriaceae; genus Scandinavium; species Scandinavium sp. M-37. The sequence continues at coordinate 178,896 of NZ_JBIGIN010000001.1, read as the reverse complement.
CGCCTTCGGTCAGGACGTTGTTCAGTTCCAGATAAGGCTTTATCTGCGATTCATCGAGGGAATATCGCGCCAACCGCACCTGTTCGGCATAGTAAGCCCAGTCCCAGGCCTGGGCCTGGAAACCGCCCTGCTGTTGGTCGATAACCTGCTGAATATCCGCCCATTCACGTTCGGCGCGAGCCCGAGCCGCAGGGGTAATTTTACGCATAAAGCTGAATGCCGCGTCCGGCGTTTTCGCCATCTGATCGGCCATGCTCCAGCTGGCGTAATCGCGGTAGCCGAGCAGTTTTGCCTGCCCGGCGCGCACGCTGACAAGACGTAAAATCAGTTCCCGGGTATCGTTCTGGTCGCCTTTCTCATTGCGCAACCAGCCCGCATTGAACAGATTTTCACGCGTCTGCCTGTTCTGAAGCTGAGCCAGCGCAGGCTGCTGAGTGCAGTTCAGCAGCGGCAGCAGCCAGCGGTCGGTTAGCCCCTTATCACGGGCCGCGCTGGCGGCAGCGGAGATCTCTTCGTCGCTCAGGCCGTCGAGTAAGTGACGTTCATTTAGCACCAGCCCCCCGGTTTTCGCGGCGGCCAGTAAACGCTGATGGAACTGCGTGCTGAGCGTAGCCGCTTGCGTATTCAGGGCACGCAGTTGGTCTTTTTGCGCTGGCGCCAGTTTTGCCCCCGACAGAATAAAACGCTGATAAACCACCTCCACCAGGCGCAGCGATTCGGCATCGAGATTCAACGTACTTCGCTGCTGCCAGACCTGCTCCACCCGCGAGAATAGCGCGTCGTTGAGGTAGATATCGTTCGCCAGTCCGGCCAGCTCAGCGGAAAACTGTTCATCGAGCTGTTGAAGCGTGTCGTTGGTATGCGCGTTGGTCATGGCGTAAAACACCGAGGTGACGCGCTCCAGCAGTTCGCCGCTTTTTTCCAGCGCCACAAAGACATTGTCAAAGGTCGCGGGCTGCGTATTCCCGGCGATGGCGGCCACGTCTTCCCGCTTACGGCGCAGGCCTTCGTCAAACGCAGGCCGGTAATGGTGGTCCTCAATCAGGTCAAAGCGTGGGGCCTGATACGGCAGCAGGCTGACGGTTAAAAACGGATTCTCATTGCTCATCATTCACTCCTGAAAACGGGACTGTCCTTAGAGTAGGCAACCCCTTGATAAACCGCAATGATTTCCCCTGCCACCGCCACGGCGATTTCTGCGGGCAGTTTGCCTTTGACGTCCGGCAGGCCGATCGGGCAGCGCATTGTCTCGCGTTTTTCACGGTTGATCCCTTTGCCTTCCAGCAGATAATCAAAGCGCTGGCGCTTGGTCCGGGAACCAATCACGCCCAAATAGCCAGCGTCACCCCGCTTTAATACCGTTTCTGCCAGCGCCAGATCCAACGGGTGATGATGAGTCATCACGACGAACAAACTGTTACTCGGGGCATGGCGGGCCACGTCGCACGGGTCATCAGTATGAAGGCAGCGCACGCTCGCCGGGATGATGCCAAACTGCGCTTCACGTTCATCCACCCAGTTAACCCGGCACGGCAGCGTGGCGAGAATAGCCACCAGCGCCTGCCCCACATGCCCGGCACCAAACAGATAGATTTCCGGCTGCGGCAAGCCCCAGGGTTCAAACAGCACCTGAGTCATGCCGCCGCAGCACTGCCCGGTGCGCGCACCTAAGGCGAAGGTTTCCTGGCGAGGTGTTTGCTGTCCGGAGGCCAGCATCTCCCGGGCAATCGCCATGCACTGAAATTCCAGATTGCCACCGCCGATGGTCAACCAGCTTTCATCCAGACTCACTACCATCTTAGTGCCCGCCCCGCGCGGCACCGAGCCTTTATCCTGCAACAGCGTAAGAATAATCGCCGGAACCCGCCGGTCACGCAGGCGCAGCAGCACATCGAGCCATTCATCCGTTTTTTGCATCCCACGCCTCCCGTTGGCTGACCCCGGCCAGCACGCGCTCCGGTGTGGCTGGCGCGTCCAAATGAGGGTGCTGACGATAATCCCCCACCGCCGCGACCGCGTCCTGCAACGCGCACCACACAGATATCCCTAGCATAAACGGCGGTTCACCGACCGCTTTCGATCGATAGACCGTCTCCGCGCTATTGCCGTGCGCCTCCAGCAGCGACACGTTGAGCACCTCCGGCATATCGGTAATCGCCGGAATTTTGTAGCTCATCGGTCCGTCGGATAGCAGTCGGCCTTTATCGTCCCACTTCAACTCTTCGGTGGTCAGCCATCCCACGCCCTGCATGAATCCGCCTTCAATCTGGCCGATATCCAGTGCCGGGTTCAGTGAGTGCCCAACGTCATGCAGAATATCGGTCCGCAGCAGGCGGTATTCTCCGGTCAGGGTATCGACCAGCACTTCAGAACAGGCGGCGCCCCACGCAAAATAGTAGAACGGTTCGCCTCGCCCGGCCTGACGGTCGTAGTGAATCCCAGGCACTTTATAAAATCCGGTCGCCGAGAGCGGGACCTGATTCAGCCACGCCAGATTTGCCACCTGCGCAAAGCTGTAATAGCTATCTTTGACCTGTACCACGCCATTTGAGAAACGCACTTGCTCTGCGTCGCACTCATGCCGCGTACACAGCATCTCCACCAAACGCTGGCGCAGCGTCTGGGCGGCGATTTCCGCCGCTTTACCGTTAAGGTCAGCGCCGGACGAGGCCGCCGTGGGCGAGGTATTCGGCACTTTGCCGGTGCTGGTGGCCGTCATCTGAATGGTATCGAGCGGGATCTGCAGCACGTCGGCGACAATCTGTGCCACTTTGGTGTTCAGCCCCTGGCCCATTTCCGTGCCGCCGTGATTGAGCTGCACCGTGCCGTCGGTGTAAATCAGGATCAGCGCCCCAGCCTGATTGAGAAAACTGGACGTGAACGAAATGCCGAATTTCACCGGCGTTAGCGCCAGGCCACGCTTCAATACCGGGCTTTGCGCATTAAAGGCTGTGATATCCGCCCGCCGCTGGCAATAGCGTGCGGAATCGGCCAGTTGTCCGGTCACTCGCTGGGCCAGATTCTGTTTTACCGGCTGATGATAGTGGGTCACGTCCCGCCCGGGGCCGCCATAGAAATTCAGTTGACGTACCCGCAGCGGATCCTGTCCGAGATAACGGGCGATAGCGTCCATGATTTGTTCGATAGCCACCATGCCCTGCGGCCCACCGAAACCGCGAAATGCGGTGTTCGAGGCCAGATGGGTACGACAGCGATAGCCAGTGACCCGGGCATCGCCGAGGTAATAGGCGTTATCGGCATGGAACATTGCCCGGTCACAGATAGAGCCGGATAAATCCAATGAATAGCCGCAGTTCGCGGCCAGATCGATGACGATCCCGTGGAGTAAACCTTCGTCGGTGAAACCCACGTCGTAGCGCACAAAAAACGGGTGGCGTTTACCGGTTATCCGCATATCGTCCCGGCGAGAAAGCCGCAGCTTCGCCGGGCGTCCGGTGAGGCGAGCCACCAGCGCAGCATGGCAGGCGATGCCCGCCGCCTGGGTCTCTTTCCCGCCGAAGCCGCCCCCCATCCGACGCACGTCCACGGTGACCTTGCTTTGCATCACGCCCAGCACCGAGGCCACCAGCTTTTGCACTTCAGTCGGATGCTGGGTGGAAGACCAAATCTGCATCGCGCCGTCTTCCCCCGGTAGCGCCATCGCCACCTGCCCCTCGAGATAAAAATGCTCCTGGCCGCCAATGTGAAACTGGCCCTGCAAACGCTGAGGTGCTGAGGCAAGCGCCGCATCGGCGTCGCCACGCTGCTGGATGTGCGGCTGTTCGACAAAATGGCCTTTGGCCAGCGCCTGCTCGACGTCAAGCACCGCCTCGAGTGGCGCAATCTCAACCTTTGCGGCTAAAGCTCCGGCGCGCGCGGCGGCGGGAGACTCGGCGGCAATCATCAGCACCACCTGCCCGTGATACTCGACGATCTCCCTGGCGAACAGCGGATCGCCGGGTGCCAACGGGCCGATATCCAGCTCGCCGGGAACGTCCTGCCAGCTCAAAACGCGCACTACGCCGGGCACGCTGAAGCAGGCCGCGGTCTCGATATGGAGAATGCGGCCATGGGCGCAATCACTCAGGACCGGACAGAGATGCAACATCCCCGCCAGCGGGGTTTTATCGTCGATATACTCCGCCGTGCCGCTGACGTGGCGCTCGGCGCTGTCGTGGGGCCGGGATTGACCTGCCCGCCCTTGCAACTGTTGTAAAAACTGCGCTTTCAGCGCCGCTTCGGAAAATAGAGGGGGTTTAGCCGACATAGTCTGTAACCTCCACGGCGTGGTCAGATGTGATGTGCAGGAAATAGCGTTTCAGCAGATTCTGCGCCACCTGCAGACGGTATTCCGCACTGGCGCGAACGTCGCTCAGCGGGGAAAAATCCTGCGTCAGTGCCGCACAGGCGGCTTTCAGGGTTGTGTTATCCATCGGTTTGCCCAGCAGCAGCGCCTCGACGCTAAACGCTCTGGCAGGCGTGGCCGCCATACCGCCGAAGGCAATACGCGCGTAGGAAATCATGCCGTGTGTTACCTGCAGGTTAATCGCTGCAAAGACCGCTGAAATATCATCTTCGCGCCGTTTAGAGACTTTCCACAGCCGCAGATTCTGTGACAACGTCACGTCATCAATCACGATATGCGAGATAAACTCCCCAGGGTTAAGCCCCGTCTGGCGATAGCCGGGGAAGAACTCAGCCAGCGCCACTTCCCGCGAGTGTGCTCCGCAGCGCAGTCGCAGGCGAGCATCCAGCGCCAGCAACGCCGGGGCGCAGTCGCCAATTGGCGAGGCGTTAGCAATATTGCCCCCGATCGTGCCCTGGTTACGAACCTGCTGTGACGCAAAACGATTAAGCATCTCGCTGAAAGTCGGGATCACCATTTTCAGCTGATGCTGGAGCGTGTCCAGGCTGGTCATGGCTCCGATAATCAGCTGATTACCCTCGCGTGTTACCCCGTGAAGCTCCGCCACCTGCGCCAGTGAAATCAGCCGGGTATGCGGCTGATGGGCCTGAGTGACCCGCAGATTGAGATCGGTGCCGCCCGCCAGCAGGCTCGCCTGCGGATAGCGCAGACAGGCGTCTGCCAGTGCCTCCAGCGAGCCCGGCCTCAACAGCGCGTCGTCAGACGTTACGCTCAGGGCCTGAAGCTGTTTCACCGTTTGGGCCTCTGACGCCGTGAATTTATCGCTACAGGGCATGTTGAGGATCTGTTTTGCCGCTTCGACAATCGGCCGATAGCCGGTACAGCGGCACAGATTGCCGCCGAGATGATGCGTGACGGTGGCGCTATCTGCTGCCGCGCCGCTTTTGTGCATCGCGAAAGCCGACATCACGATCCCGGGGGTACAGAATCCGCACTGCGAGGCGTGTCCACAGGCCAGAGTGTGTTGCAGCGGATGCAATTCACCGCCGTCAGCCAGATCCTCCACCGTCAGCAACTGTTTCCCGGCCAACTGACCGACTAACAGTAAACAGGCATTGGCGCTTTGGTAGCGCATTTTGCCCTCGTCAACGCTGCCGATCACCACGGTACAGGCCCCGCAGTCACCGGAGGCGCATCCCTCTTTGGTGCCACAGCGCAATCGGTCGGTACGCAACCAGTTCAGCACCGTCAGATTCGGGTCGATATTGTCGATAGTGATGGCCTGTTGATTGAGTAAGAACTGAGTCATGCCGCCACCTCCAGAGCATCGCGTCGCCAGGCGCATTCGCCGTTGATCCACGTCTGGGCGATGTTGCGGTCGTCACCAAGGGTCATCAGCATAAACAGGCGTTCATAGATGTCGTTACAGCGGGCACTGCGCAGCTGTTGCAGCGGGGTCACCGCCGGGTCGAGTACCACAAAATCGGCCTCTTTACCGACCGCGAAATTGCCAATTTTGTCATCCAGACACAGCGCCCGGGCGCCGCCCAGGGTCGCGTGATAGAACGCTTCACTGGCGCACAGGCGGTAACTCTGCAACTGGCCGATTTTGTAGGCTTCGCCGAGGGTGCGTAGCATGCTGAAGGTGGTGCCTGCCCCGACATCGGTGCCGATGCCCATTTTGACCTGCTTCTGCCAGCAGGTTTGCAGCCGGAACAGGCCACTGCCGAGGAACAGATTGGAGGTCGGGCAAAACGCCACCGCCGAATCGCTGTGATGCAGGCAGTCCCACTCGGCTTCCTGCAAATGGATGGCGTGCGCGAACACGCTACGTTTCCCGGTCAGACCGTAATGGTGATACACATCGAGATAGTTTTCGTGCTCCGGCCACAGGCTTTTGACCCATTCGATTTCCTGCGCATTTTCGCTTAAATGGGTGTGCAGCCAGGTGTCAGGAAACGCTTCCCGCAGGCGCTGCACCGCTTCCAGCAAGGCAGGCGACGACGTCGGCGCAAAGCGCGGCGTGATGGCATAACCCAACCGCTGCTGGTTATGCCAGCGCAGGATCAGCTCGCGTGTCTGCTGATAGCTCTGCTCGGCGGTTTCCGTCAGGTAGTCCGGCGCATTGCGATCCATCATCACTTTCCCGGCAATTATTCGCATGTTTTGCTGCGCGGCGGCGGCGAACAGTGCGTCAACCGATTCCGGATGCACGGTGCCAAATACCAGCGCGGTAGTGGTGCCGTTCGACAGTAGCTGGTTAAGGAAAAATGCCGACATCTGCGCCGCGTGCCCGGCGTTGCCATACTGACTTTCCACCGGGAAGGTATAGGTGGTCAGCCATTCAAGCAGTTGCTCGCCAAACGCGCCGATCATTTCGGTTTGCGGATAATGGAGATGGGTATCGACAAAGCCCGGTACGATTAACTTGCCGCGTAAATCGACCCACGCGTCCGGCTGCGTCAGCTGCGACTGCCCTTCTTCCCAGCTCATTAACGCCGTCACCCGTCCGTCGGCGATAAACAGTAGCCCGTCCTCCAGAAAGCGCGCCTGGCGGGCAATGTCTTGCGGATGTTCTGCGACGGCAGCAATATCAAAAAAGCTCCCGCGCACCACACGGTGGTATTTCACCATCTCTGACCTCTTTTTTATCTCTTACCCGATGCGTGCCGGGCAACGATTTGCAGGTGTATTATCAGAGTAGATTGCAAAGAGAGTGCCAGCTTTGGATTTTATTATTTCTTATTTATTTCAATCAGTTAGTTATTATTCATTCATTTGCGCAACAAACTGAATAATATTCACTCCGCAACCGATTGCTTATTTCGGCAAACGGTTGCTTTGCATATAGGGATGTCTTTATTAAAGGCGTCTGACGAATGCAGTGTTTTTCATTGCACAGCGGGAGCGCATTTGCACCGTTACCGGGCACGCCGATCGGTCGAAATGCCGCTATCAGGGGCAGCAACTTCCGTTACCGCAGAATAACCGTGCGTGCTATGGTAGTAAGACAGTTAAAGCATTGAGGAACAGCAAGAATGATCGTACTGGTTACCGGCGCTACAGCCGGGTTCGGGGAAAGCATCACCCGCCGTTTTATCGCCAATGGCCATAAAGTTATCGCCACTGGCCGTCGTCACGAACGCCTTCAGGAGCTGAAAGAAGAGCTCGGCGACAATCTGCTGACCGCACAGCTCGACGTGCGTAACCGCGCCGCCATTGAAGAGATGATCGCCAACCTCCCTGCCGACTGGCGCAATATTGATATTCTGGTTAACAACGCCGGGCTGGCGCTGGGAATGGAACCGGCGCATCAAGCCAACGTCGATGACTGGGAAACGATGATCGACACCAACAATAAAGGCCTGATCTACATGACCCGCGCGGTACTGCCGGGCATGGTAGAACGTAATCGTGGGCACATCATCAATATCGGCTCAACCGCCGGAAACTGGCCTTATGCGGGCGGCAACGTCTACGGGGCGACCAAAGCCTTCGTGCGTCAGTTCAGCCTTAACCTGCGCACTGATTTGCACGGCACCGCCGTTCGCGTGACCGATATCGAGCCGGGCCTGGTGGGCGGGACTGAGTTTTCCAACGTCCGCTTCAAAGGCGACGATGCGAAAGCTGAAAAAGCCTATGAAAATGCCAATGCGCTGTCGGCGGAAGACGTGACCGAAGCGGTATGGTGGGTGGCGACGCTACCAAAACACGTCAACATCAATACCCTTGAGATGATGCCGGTCAGTCAGACCTACGCCGGGCTGAGCGTTCACCGCCAGGGCTAGCGATAATAAACCCGCCCGGTCAGCAGACCGGGCTGGGCGTAGCGCTAAAATCCGCGTAAAATAACGCACTTACCCCGCAATGAAGAAAGAGCCATGGCCGCAGAATCGCAACTCAATCCGACCCAGCCCGTGAACCAGCAAATCTACCGTATTTTGCGCCGGGATATCGTGCACTGCCTGATAGCCCCGGGGACACCGCTGTCCGAGAAAGAAGTTTCGGTTCGTTTTGACGTGTCGCGCCAGCCGGTACGCGAGGCGTTTATCAAACTCGCTGAAAACGGGCTGATTCAGATCCGACCGCAGCGCGGCAGCTATGTTAATAAGATTTCCCTCTCGCAGGTGCGCAACGGCTGCTTCGTGCGCCAGGCGATTGAATGTGCGGTGGTGCGCCGGGCCGCAGCGATGATTACCGATGCCCAGTGTTACCAGCTGGAGCAGAATCTGCATCAGCAGCGCATCGCCATCGACCGTCAGCAGCTGACCGATTTCTTTCAACTCGACGATGAGTTCCACCAGTTGCTGTCGCAAATCGCCGATTGCCAGCTAGCGTGGGAAACTATCGAAAACATCAAAGCCGCCATTGACCGGGTGCGCTACATGAGCCTCGACCACATCTCCTCCCCGGAGATGCTGTTACGTCAGCATCAGGATATTTTTAGTGCGCTGGAGAAGCGTGACGTCGACGCCGTGGATAAAGCGATGACCGTTCATCTACAGGAAATTAGCGAATCGGTGCTGCTCATTCGTCAGGAAAATCGCGACTGGTTTAGCGAAGAGTAATTCAGTAGTAGGCCCGGCGAACAGCGCCGCCGGGCAAAACACTTTACAGCCTGGCCGCGAAGGCCGCCACGGTGGCTTTGGCCCCTTTCTCCAGCAGTGACAGATAGGCATCCGTCACCTGCGTCACAAACTGGCTTTCCTGCGGCAGTTCGTTGCCGAAAATCGCGTCGATCCCCAGCAGCGCTTTAACACGCGCTTCGCCCTGGGCGCTGTTCTGCACCACGGTCTGGATAGTGCTCAGCAGCGGATCGCATACTTCAATCGCATTGCCCTGCTCGTCGATGCCATCGACGTAACGCATCCAGCCTGCTACGCCCAGCGCCAGCAGCGAGAAGTCGTTGTTTTTCGCCAGGTGCCAGCGCACGGAATCCAGCATACGCTGGGGCAACTTCTGGCTGCCGTCCATCGCGATTTGCCAGGTACGATGGCGCAGCGCCGGGTTGCTGTAACGATCGATCAGCAGATCGGCGTAGCGCCCGAGGTCAACGCCCTGCACTTTCAGGGTCGGGGCCTGCTCTTTCAGCATCAGCGCATGGGCGGCACGACGGTAGTTGTCGTCTTCCATGCACTCGTTAATATGCTGATAACCGGCCAGATAGCCGAGATAGGCGAGGAACGAGTGGCTGCCGTTGAGCATACGCAGTTTCATTTCTTCAAACGGGATAACGTCAGACACCAGTTCGGCTCCGGCTTTTTCCCACTGCGGACGACCAGCAACAAAGTTATCTTCGATAACCCACTGACGGAACGGCTCACAGGCCACCCCAGCCGGGTCGCGCACGCCGGTGATGGCTTCGATTTTATCCAGCGTTTCGGGCGTGACGGCCGGTACGATGCGGTCAACCATAGTGGACGGGAAAGTGACGTTCTGCTCAATCCACTCTGCCAGGTCGCCGTTCAGCGCCCGGGCATAGGCCCGGACCACTTTACCCAGCACGTGACCGTTTTCCGGCATGTTGTCGCAGGACATCACGCTGAACGCCGGAAGGCCCGCAGCTTTACGACGTGCCAGCGCTTCCACCACGACACCCGGGGCGGAGGTCGGCTGATGCGGGTTTTGCAGATCGGCGGCGATCAGCGGGTGATCAAGGTTGAGTTCCCCGGTCGCCGGGGAGTGGCAGTAGCCTTTCTCGGTAATGGTCAGCGAGACGATCGCCACCTGCGGCTCGCACATTTTTGCCAGCACGGTTTCCAGGCCATCAACCTGCGCATGCAGGGCGTCTTTGACCACCCCGACCATGCGTGCGGTCCAGGCATCGGCAGACATTTCTGCCACGGTATACAGGTTATCCTGGCGCTTGAGGTCAGCGATTTGCTGCTCACCGCCAATCAGATTCACTTCGGTATAGCCCCAGTCGCTGTTGTGCTCCTGAGCCAGAATATCGGTGTAGACGGCCTGATGTGCGCGGTGAAACGCGCCAAAGCCGAGGTGCACGATGCGGGAAACAAGTTTGGTGCGGTCGTAAGCGGGTACGGTCGCCTTAGCGGTTAAAAGCGTGTTTTGCATTATATGACTCACTGTTGAGGACGCTCATTGCCATACTAGAATAGCCACATGAACATCCCGTACTTTGATTTGCATTAATTTCTGTGCAAGTGGTATGACATGAAATGAAAGTTGTGTGACAGCCTTATCAGACTCTGGCTGCCACACGGTTGCCTTTAGCTATATTGCCCCAGTCGTGAGTCAGCGGTCGCCGGGGCACGTTCGGCGGCATCCTGCGGCAGACTCAGGTCGCGGTCACACACTTCTGGCATCAATACTGCCGACACCAGGCCAATCACCGAATAGCAGATAACCATCGCCACCATCGGCCACCAGCTCCCGGTGACATTACAGAAAATACCGGCCAGTAAGGGACCAAAGCCCACCGCCACCAGCCCGCCCGCTTCTTTGGCAATCGCCATGCGGGTAAAGCGATTTCGCGAGCCGAACATTTCCGCCATGGTGATGTTTTCCAGGGCAAACAGCCCGAGTACCGCCACGTTATGGATGACTATCAGGCTCAGCATGATGGTGCTGGCGCTGTAGCTTTTATCGACAATGATCGCCAGCATCGGATACGCGAGGATAATGGCCGAGATATTAAGGATAATGTACGGCAAACGGCGACCAAATTTGTCCGACAGCCAGCCCAGCAGCGGGATGGTGATAAAACCGATCACGGAACTGATCATCAACGCATCCGTCGGGATAGCCTTATCGAACAGTAGCGTCTGCACCAGATAACCGGCGAGGAACGTCTGGATCAACCCTGAGTTACCGGCCTGACCAAAGCGCAGCCCGGTCGCCAGCCAGAACGTTTTACTGCGGAACATTGCCCCCAGCGACGTCTCGTCGGCAACTGCCGCACTGGCTACCGCCCCGTTCTCGCTGACCTTTTCAAACACCGGGCTCTCTTTAAGATTCAGACGCAGCCAGATGGCGAAAATCATCACCACTACGCTTGCCAGGAACGGCACGCGCCAGCCCCAGGCGACCAGCGATTCCCGGTCGAGCAGGAAGAACATCACCGCCCAAATAGCCGTGGCGCTAAGCGTGCCGCAGTTGGTACCCATCGCGACAAGCGAAGAGATGATGCCGCGTTTTCCTTTGGGCGCATATTCTGCCAGCATCGTTCCGGCCCCGGAGATTTCTGCCCCCGCGCCCAGCCCTTGCACGATACGCAGGGTGACCAGCAGCACCGGCGCAAAGATCCCAATCTGGGCGTAGGTGGGCAGGACACCAATCAGAGTGGTGCAAATCCCCATCATGGTGATGGTGATAAACAGCACCTTTTTACGCCCGATGCGGTCGCCCATTTTGCCGAAGATAAACGCCCCAACGATACGCGCGATATAGCCTGCGCCGTAGGTCCCCATCGCCAGGATCAGCGCCATCGCCGCCGACTGTTCGGGAAAGAAAATCTCATGGAAAACCAGCGCCGCGCCGAGGGAATAGAGCTGGAAATCCATAAACTCCAGCGCCGTACCTAACCAGCCGGATACGGCGGCGCGGACCAGATCTTTGGTGCTTCGTACAGGTTGATGTTGCGTCATAGTCGTTATCTCTGAATGTAAGGTGCGGACCACTCACTCGCCACTCGCTGTTATTGTTATTCTGCGAAGGTCAACAGGACCTTGCAGCAGTGCTTTTGATCTTTTTCAAAACGTTCGATGGCGTCGCTGACGTGCCGGTAATCCATCACGTGGGTGATGAGCTTGTCCGGGTCAATCAGCCCCTTCTTCAGCCAGTCGATCACCACCGGGAATTTATTGGCGTTCAGGCGTGAGGAATAGATTGTCAGCTCTTTACCGGTGATACCCTGCTGCGCCACCTGCGACGGATCGCTGGAGAAGCCCATCAGCACGATGCGCCCAGCGGGCGACGCCAGATTCACGGCCTCCTGCAATATCGACGGATGACAGGCGGCATCGACAATCAGCGTCGGCCTGATGCCCTTTTCTTCCAGTGCCGCCTGCAGCGACTGGCTGCTGTTATCAAAGGTCCAGTCAGCGCCGCAGCGCTCGGCCATCGCCAGTCGTTCGGCAATACGGTCGACGACAATCACCTGTTTAACCTTATAAACGCCCTTCAGCGCCTGAACGGTCACCAGCCCCATCGGCCCGGCACCGTAAATCAGCGCCACGTCCTGCTCGGTCGGTTGCGCCTGCCCGGTGACGTTCGCCGCGATGGTGAACGGTTCGACCATCACCGCGTGCTTGTCTTCGATGCTGTCCGGGATGGTCCAGGCGTTGCCCGCAGGCACTACCGCGTATTCGCTGAATCCGCCATCGCGATGTACGCCCAGTACCACAAGCGACGTGCAGACGTTCGGTTTGCCGATAGAGCACGGATAGCACTGCCCGCAGCTGATCACCGGGTCGACGCTGACGCGCTCGCCGAGGCGGGCATCGCTCACCCCTTCCCCGACCGCGTCAATCACACCGAAAAACTCATGGCCGATAACGCGCGGGTATTTGGCGAACGGGTTGTGCCCGCGATAAATATGGCTGTCCGAGCCGCAGATACCGGCCAGTTTGATCTTCACCCGCACATCGCCCGCCGCGGGCTGTGGGATGTCAAGGTCTTCTATTACCAGCTCATTAGGCTGGCGAATCACTATGCTTTTCATCGAATGACTCCTTACCAGTTCCACAGCGTGCCATCTTCCAGGCGCGCCACCGGGAGATACGCCGGATCGTACGGATATTTTGCGGCCAGCTTTTCATCGAACTCAATGCCGAGGCCTGGCTTGTCGCCCGGATGCATATAGCCGTTATCAAAGGTCCAGTTGTGCGGGAACACTTCCAGCATCTGGTCCGAATAACCCATGTATTCCTGAACGCCAAAATTCGGCACCCACAGGTCGAAATGCAGCGCCGCCGCCATGCACACCGGGGACAAATCTGACGGACCATGCGAACCGGTACGCACCTGATACAACGAGGCGAAATCCGCAATGCGCCGCATTCCGGTGATGCCACCGGCGTGGGTAATGGTGGTGCGGATGTAATCGATGAGCTGTTCTTCAATCAGCTGCTTGCAGTCCCAGATGCTGTTGAACACTTCGCCCACCGCAATCGGGGTAACGGTGTGTTGGCGAATCAGACGGAAGCACTCCTGGTTTTCCGCCGGGGTCGGATCTTCCATCCAGAACAGGCGGTAATCCTCAATGCTTTTGCCAAAACGCGCGGCTTCTATCGGGGTCAAACGATGGTGCATGTCATGCAGGAGGTGTTCGTTGAAGCCAAATTTGTCACGCACTTTCTCAAACAGGGTTGGGGTGAAATCGAGGTATTTTTCCGTCGACCACAGCTGTTCTTCCGGCCACTGGCCTTTGGTGGCAGGCTCATAGGCCTGGCCTTTGCCCTTCGCCATGCCGTAGGTGGTTTTCATTCCCGGCACGCCGCACTGGACGCGAATCGCTTTAAAGCCCATCTCTTTATGGCGGGCGTAGTCGTCCAGCACTTCGTCGATGGTATGCCCGGTGGTGTGGCAATAAACCATCACCCCTTCACGGGACGCGCCGCCGAGCAGCTGATACAGCGGCATATTGGCGGCTTTGGCTTTGATATCCCACAGCGCCATATCGACAGCAGAAATCGCCGACATGGTGACCGGGCCGCGACGCCAGTACGCGCCTTTGTAGAAGAACTGCCAGATGTCTTCGATACGGTGCGCATCGCGCCCGATCAGCTGTGGACAGAGATGATCTTTCAGATACGACGCCACCGACAACTCGCGTCCGTTCAGCGTGGCATCGCCAAGGCCAGTCAGGCCATCTTCGGTGGTGATTTTCAGGGTGACAAAGTTACGCCCCGGGCAGGTGACAAATACGTCTGCGGCAACAATCTTCATTTTAAGTCCTTACGTCTCATCGTTGATGGGGCAAATCTACGCCCGCAGCCAACTACCATACAAGTATATTGATCGAAAAAAGCCCAGCCGATCACAGAATTTATCAAAGTGGTAACATGGGAGTTTGCCGGGCAGCGCGAGGCTGACCGGGCAGAAAAGAGAGGGATTGAGGCGTTATTCGATGCGGTCTTTGACGATGAAGAAGTAGCACAGTGCCCCGGTAAAGGTGACGCAGGCGGCGATCACCAGCGCCAGATTAAACGAGTGTGTGGTGTCCACCACCCAGCCGGTAACAATCGGCGCGAAAGAGGCAAACACAAAGCTGCCGAAGTTCTGGATAGCGGCTACCGAGGCCACTTTGGTTTCAGCCACCATCACCTGCACCAGTCCCCATGCGGAGGTTCCGGCAAAATGGACGCAGAACAGCGCCATCGAAATAAACGCCACTGCCTGAATCGGGGTGGACGATTGCACCACCAGCAGCGTGCCGAGAGCCGAGAGGATCAAGCCCAGCACAATCGCCGTTTTGCGCGTTTTTGCCAGGTCAAAGCCGCGCCGAGCCAGGGCATCAACCACCACTCCGTTAGTCCACATACCCACCGCAGCGGCGAGGAACGGGATCGCCGCCACCCAGCCGGTTTTTGCCAGGCTGAACCCCTGCTCGGCCTGCAAATAGCCTGGCAGCCAGGCGATGTACAGCCAGCCGGTGTAGTTCACGCCGGAGAATCCGAGGATCATCCCCCAGGTGGTGCGGCGTTTAAACAGCGCTAACCATTCGCTGAATGCCAGTTTGGGTTTCGCGGTGACCGGTGCCGAGAGATATTCACGCTCGGTATCATTCAGGCTGAACTGGGCGCGGTTGCGATACCACGCGTACCAGCATATACCGACGATAATCCCCGCCAGACCAATGACCACAAACATGGTGCGCCAGCCCCAGGCCAGCTGCATTACCACCAGCGCAGGCGGGGCAATGGCCTGGCCGATCACCGTGGATGAGTTAAAAATCCCCAGCGCCGTGCCGCGTTCCTTCTGCACATACCAGTCGCTAATCGACTTCACGCCCGCGGGCATAAACGGCGCTTCACCGATGCCCAGCCCGATACGCAGCCAAATGAAATGGCTGAACGAATTCACCATCCCGGTCAGGGCTTGCATTGCTGACCAAAAAATCAGCCCTGCGCCCAGCACCAGACGTGGCCCGAAACGGTCAAGCAGGATCCCTGCAGGCAGTTGCGAAAAACCATAGGAAAGCGAGAACGCCGACAACAGCACGCCAAACTCGGTGGCCGATAATCCCAGCTCGCCGCGAATCGCCTCGCCCGCAACGCTCAGCGACGAACGGTCTAAGAAGTTGACGATCCCGGCGATAAACAGCAGTGCCAGGGTGACCGTCTGAATCGTTTTTATTCTTGCAGGCTTTGCCAGCGCTGCTTTTTCCACCACATCAATAGCCATAAACACTCCAGGTGAGTCAATTCGGCTACTACCATACAAGAAGTGTTAACAGGAAAAAGCTTCAGGATCACAAATTAGAAACATTCAGCCTAATCCCCAGTAAGCATCTAATGCGGATCGCGCCCGTAAACGACGTCACAACCTGAACGATTATTTCTGGTGGTTGTCAGCAAAGTTCTTAAGGATAAATTAATCTTAATCCAGTGAGAATCGCGTTTCTGTGTGTGAGTCCCGTGGCCATTGAGGTGCAGTATCATGAGTATCGACAGAATGGCGAAGATGGTGTTACGCCGACAAGGTATTGGCGTGAAAGATAAGGTCATTCGCTTTCGCGGCAACACCATTGTGTTTCGTCTGAGCGACGACGGCTACGACGTCTATATCAATGGACTGAAAAGCAACTCCGTCAAAACCAATGATGTGAACGAGGCGGTTCGCATTTATAAAACCACCCTTAGCGATGCCTGTTGAGCCATCGTTGAGGGGTGGGTATTCCCTGCGGGGGAGTTGGTGGTAAACTGCGCGCGTGGGTTTACCGTTTTTTCACCCTAAAGGAAACAGCCATGAAAGTAACCCTGAGCAAACGCCTGTGCCTGACGGCAATGCTGGCGCTGGGTGCCATCGTGTACACCGCGACGGCATCAGCAGACACCAGCAAGCTCATTATTGAGTCTGGTGACGGCGCGCAGAGCAAACAAAATGCGGCGATGGACAAGGAGCAGTGGAACGATACCCGTTCCCTTCGTCAGAAAGTGAATACCCGCGCTGAAAAAGAGTGGGATAAAACCGACGTCGCCTTTGACAGCCGCGACAAATGCGAGCAAAGCGCCAATCTGAACGCGTACTGGGAACCCAACACCCTGCGCTGTCTTGACAGAAAAACCGGCCGCCCTCTCATTCCGTAATACCCCGGGCGCCCACTGGCGCCCTGCTTCCCCCGCAATACCGGTTTACACCAATAAGGAAATCACATGCCCAATGCTTATACCGTTAAGCTGCGCCCGCTGGAACGCGAGGATCTGCGCTTTGTTCATCAGCTGGACAATAACGCCAGCGTGATGCGTTACTGGTTCGAAGAGCCGTACGAAGCATTCGTTGAACTCTCTGACCTTTACGATAAGCACATCCACGATCAGAGCGAGCGCCGCTTTGTTATCGAGTGCGACGGTGAAAAAGCAGGCCTGGTTGAATTAGTGGAAATTAACCACGTTCACCGCCGCGCCGAGTTCCAAATCATCATCTCCCCGGACTATCAGGGCAAAGGCCTGGCCACCAAAGCCGCAATGCTGGCAATGGACTACGGGTTTAACGTATTGAACCTGTACAAGCTGTATCTGATTGTCGATAAGGAAAACGAGAAAGCGATTCATATCTATCGCAAACTCGGTTTTCAGGTGGAAGGCGAACTCATCCATGAGTTCTTCATCAACGGTGAATACCGCAATACCATTCGGATGTGCCTGTTCCAGCATCAATATCTGCCGGAACGCAAAGGCCACAGTTTGCTGAAGCCCACGGCTCAGTAATATTCGATGGTGTTTTTGATGGTGTAATGCCGGGTGACAGGCGGTTTTGCACTGTCATCGACGATCTGTAAAGTACAGCTCAGCGGGTTGTCGTGTCGGTCGTAGTCACAGTTTTGCGCCACGTTGCCGATGCTTTTGTCATTCAGTAGACTGACCGCCGTGTAATCGAGTTTTTTACGCGGATCTTTCGGCGGCGAAGCGATGATTTTTAATGTTTCTTTGCCGCTGGTTGAGGTTTTCCCTAAGGGATAGCCTTCGCTGTCATAGCGATAATCGACGCTGAAATCTTTGCCGTGGGACGCGACCACAAACCCGTTGTCATCGGTATCCCACGTCACCCCGGCGGCAGGTATCCCGGCCAGTTGGCATTTGCCCTGTAGCAAGATGCGTTTTTGCTGAGTGGTGCCATCGACGTAGTAGTTGGCATCAAGAACCAGCGTCGCCCCGGAGTTGTTTTCCACATCGTGCAGCTCAAGTAAATCAAAGCAGCCTTCCTGCGAGAGCCTGGCGCTGACGCGTTTGGTCACTTCGCCCTTCTCGTTCATCAGCGTCTGGCTGAAATCTTTCACCGGGCCACGCAGCGGATCAAAATCGAACTCGTTGGAAAAGCTCGCCATTTCCGGCGTAAAGGCAGCCGGGGTCGAGGCGTTATCACAGGCGGTGAGCACGCTTACCAGCGGCATCACAAACAGCAGTTTCTTCACAGACTGTCCTTCACGGTAGAATTTTCTCAATCATATTAGCAAATACAGCGATTTACACTATGAGTGCTATGCTTTTATCTCACGATAGCAATCCAAAGCGACAAGGAGATGCGTATGAAAAAGACTCAATGGCTGTTTGCACTGTTGCTGGCGGGCGCGATGCCTGCGTTCGCGGCGGCTCCGGAGTCCTGCGAGCGCGTGAAGGATGACATCCAGCAGAAGATCGTTAACAACGGCGTGCCAGAGTCGGGCTTTACGCTGGATATAGTGCCGAACGATCAGGCCGACAGACCCGATGCTCAGGTAGTCGGGCATTGCGCCAACGACACCTTTAAAATTCTCTACACCCGCAACGGTAACGATCAGCAGTAAAACGCATTCACACGAAAGATATTATCTCTGGCTTGACCGGAGATAATATCTCCCTACCCCAAAATAAGTAACATCCCTCCATCAAAAGCCTGGGTCACCGCGTCCGGCTACATAACTAAAAAGATGGAGTGAGCGATGTCTGAACATGAACAGCACGACCACCCGAGTGGGATCAGCCGCCGGGCTCTAATCAAATCCTCTGCCATTGGTTCCCTTGCCCTCGCCGCGAGCGGTATGTCTTTGCCCTTCACCCTCAAAAGCGCGGCCGCTGCCGTACAGCAGGCGACGAAACCGGACGATAAAGTGGTTTGGGGCGCGTGTTCCGTTAACTGCGGAAGCCGCTGCGCGCTGCGTCTTCACGTCCGCGATAATGAAGTGTATTGGGTTGAAACCGACAATACTGGCGACGATATCTATGGCGATCACCAGGTACGCGCCTGTCTACGCGGCCGCTCAATTCGTCGGCGTATTAACCACCCGGAACGCCTGAACTACCCGATGAAACGCGTGGGTAAACGCGGAGAAGGCAAGTTCGAGCGCATCAGTTGGTCAGAAGCACTGGACATGCTGACCGACAGCCTGAAACACGTGGTAAAAGAGTACGGTAACGAAGCGGTGTACATTAACTACACCTCCGGCATCGTCGGCGGCAATATCACCCGCTCCTCACCTTACGCCTCACTTGTCGCACGCCTGATGAACTGCTACGGCGGTTTTCTCAGCCATTACGGCACCTACAGCACCGCGCAAATCGCCTGCGCCATGCCTTACACCTACGGCTCCAACGATGGCAACAGCACCTCGGACATCGAGAACAGCAAACTGGTGGTGATGTTTGGCAACAATCCGGCTGAGACGCGCATGAGCGGCGGCGGGATTACGTATTATCTGGAACAGGCACGCGAACGCTCCAACGCGCGGATGGTCGTCATTGACCCGCGTTACACCGACACCGCCGCCGGACGCGAAGATGAATGGGTGCCGATTCGTCCCGGCACGGACGCCGCGCTGGTCGCAGGTATCGCCTGGGTGCTGATTGACGAAAACCTTGTCGACCAGCCGTTCCTCGACAAATACTGCGTCGGTTATGACGAGAAAACGCTGCCGGAAGGTGCCCCGGCGAACGGGCATTACAAGGCTTATATTCTCGGCCAGGGCGACGACGCCACCGCAAAAACCCCGGAGTGGGCATCGCGCATCACCGGCATCCCGGCAGATAAAATCATCAAGCTGGCGCGTGAGATAGGCACGGCGAAACCGGCGTATATCTGCCAGGGCTGGGGCCCACAGCGTCAGGCGAACGGCGAACTCACCGCCCGCGCGATTGCGATGCTGCCGATCCTGACCGGTAACGTCGGCGTGAACGGCGGCAACAGCGGCGCGCGTGAATCGACCTACACCATCACCATTGAACGTATGCCGGTGCTGGAAAACCCGGTTAAAACCGCCATCTCCTGTTTCACCTGGACCGATGCTATCGAGCGCGGCGCGGAAATGACCGCCACCCGCGACGGCGTGCGCGGCAAAGATAAGCTCGACGTGCCGATCAAATTCATCTGGAACTACGCGGGCAACACGATTATCAACCAGCATTCGCAGATCAACCGCACCCACGACATCCTGCAGGATGATAAGAAGTGCGAGATGATTGTGGTCATTGAAAACTTTATGACCTCCTCAGCAAAATACGCTGATTTGCTGCTGCCTGACCTGATGACCGTCGAACAGGAAGACATTATTCCTAACGATTATGCCGGGAATATGGGGTATCTGATTTTCATTCAGCCCGCCACGAGTGCAAAATTCGAGCGTAGGCCGATTTACTGGATCATGAGTGAAGTGGCGAAACGCCTCGGCGCCGACGTGCATCAGAAATTTACCGAAGGCCGCACCCAGGCGGAATGGCTGCAGTACCTGTACGCTAAAATGGTTGCCAAGGACCCGCTGCTTCCGTCCTATGAGGCGCTGAAGGCGATGGGAATTTACAAGCGCAAAGATCCGAACGGCCATTTCGTCGCCTATAAGGATTTCCGTAATGATCCGGACGCTCATCCGCTGAAAACACCGTCGGGGAAAATTGAAATTTACTCGGCTAAGCTGGCAGACATTGCCGCCAATTGGGAGCTGCAACAAGATGACACCATCAGCCCGCTGCCGATTTATGCCTCGACCTTTGACGGCTGGGATGCGCCGCAGCGCAGTGAGTTCCCGCTTCAGCTTTTCGGCTTCCACTATAAGGCGCGCACCCACTCCAGCTATGGCAACGTCGATGTGCTGCAAGCCGCCTGTCGTCAGGAAGTGTGGCTCAACCCGATGGACGCCGCGAAGCGGGGTATCAAAAATGGCGATATGGTCAGGGTCTACAACGATCGCGGCGAGCTGCGCATTGAGGCAAAAGTCACGCCGCGCATCATGCCGGGCGTCAGCGCGATGGGCCAGGGAGCGTGGCACGATGCCAGTATGAGCGGTGATCGCATTGATCACGGGTCGTGCATTAACACCCTCACCACCCATCGCCCGTCGCCGCTGGCGAAGGGCAATCCGCAGCACACCAATCTGGTTCAGATTGAGAAGGTGTAGCGACGAATTCACCGTAGGCCCGGTCAGCGTAGCGCCACCGGGCAGAAAATAGAAAATAACCGGCGCGTTAATCCGCGCCGCAGTAAGGAAATTGTTATGAATCAACCGCGATTTGTTGAAGCCATCGCCATCACCGGCCGCATTCTCGGCGGACTGTTCTACTATGACCCGCAGAGCGACAACATCGCCCCGCTGGTTGCCGCTTTCCGGAACGGCAGCTGGGCGCAGCAATGGCCTGAATCTATTCCGTTCAAAGAAGAATTAGTCGAAAGCTTCCAGGCCGAGTCTCAAGAGTCACTCGGTGAGGCCTACCAGCGCCTGTTCGTTGGCCCCTACGCGCTGCCCGCCCCGCCGTGGGGTTCAGTGTGGCTCGACCGTGAAAACGTGCTGTTCGGTGACTCCACGCTGACCCTGCGCGAGTGGATGCGTAAAAACGGCTTCGCTTTTGAAGCCGAGCAAAATGAACCGGAAGACCACTTTGGCACCCTGCTGATGCTCGCGGCGTGGCTCAAGGAGAACAACCACGACAATGCCTGGCAGGAGCTGCTCGGATGGCATCTGTTGCCGTGGTCGGGCCGTTTCCTCGAGGAGTTCATTGCTCACGCCGAACACCCGTTCTACCGCTCGCTAGGAGAACTGGCGCAGCAGACGCTGGCCTTCTGGAAAACAGAATTAGTGTTCCCGGTTGCGGAGAAAAAGCTCTACCGTTGACCCCTGTTCACCCGCCGCCGGGCGGGTGAAATAACCCGAATTTCAGACACCTGCACACTTCTCATTTGTGACAACGTCACTTTTACGTTACCAGTTTAAGACAATTCCTGCCCTTACCCGTCCAGCCGTTACGTTATAAGGCGTAACACCTTATTTACATTTCCTGACGCCCCGATTTTTTTGCCCCTGTTTCTGGAATCATTCCCAACCCCTTGCTATAGGTCTGAGACCCTGCCGGAACATGGCATAACAACAGCTAATCACGACAGCAATAAGCATGCAAACAGGGAGAAACATTGCAATGCACACTTCTTTACTGACCCGCGCGCTGTTATTTATTGGCGCGATTATCGCGGTCCTGGCATTACTTACGTGGGGAATCGGTCTTGACACCCTTCGTGCTCGACAGGTCGATTTAGTCTATCTCGGACAACAGCACCTGATTCTGGTGTTTTCCTCAATGTTCTTCGCCCTGCTGGTCGGCATTCCCAGCGGCATTCTGCTCAGTCGACCGGCTGCTCGCGGTGTCGCTGAATACGTGATGCAAATTTTCAACATCGGCAACACCCTGCCGCCGCTGGCCGTGTTAGCGCTGGCCATGGTGGTGGTGGGCATCGGTGATAAACCGGCGATTGTGGCGCTGTTCCTCGCCTCCCTGTTGCCGATTGTGCGTAACACCTACGCCGGACTGTGCTCGGTGCCAGGTTCGCTGCTGGAAGCGGCGAAAGGGATCGGCATGACCAAATGGCAGCGTTTGATTCAGGTGGAGCTCCCTAACGCCTGGCCGGTGATGATGTCAGGGATCCGCATCGCCACTGCCATCAACGTCGGTACTGCACCGCTGGCCTTTTTAATCGGTGCCAGCAGCTACGGCGAGCTGATTTTCCCGGGCATTTACCTTAACGACTTCCCGACGCTGATCCTCGGGGCCGTGGCCACCGCCCTGTTTGCCCTGATCCTCGACACGCTGCTCGCCGGGCTCGGGCGTTTACTCAGCCCGCATACCGCCGAATAACAATAACAAGGAGCATTACATGAGACGATTTACCCGTCTGTTTGTCGCCGCCGCGGCGCTGGCGCTGGTTGCCGGTCAGGCACACGCGGCCCCGCTGATTCTGGCGACCAAGAGTTTTACCGAGCAGCATATTTTGTCCGCCATGACCGTGCAGTATCTGCGCAAGAAAGGATTCCAGGTTCAGCCTCAAACCAATATTGCGACGGTGATTTCGCGAAACGCGATGATCAACAAGCAAATTGATATGACCTGGGAGTACACCGGCACCTCGCTCATCATCTTCAACCACATCACGAAACGCATGTCGCCCGAGGAGTCTTACGAAACGGTAAAACGTCTCGACGCGAAGCACGGCCTGGTGTGGCTCAAACCCGCGGAGATGAATAACACCTATGCCTTCGCGATGCAGCGTAAACGCGCCGAGGCAGAGAACATCAATACCCTGTCCGAACTGGTGGCAAAAATTGAACACATCCGTCAGACCGACCCGAAAAACAACTGGCTGTTAGGGCTGGATCTGGAGTTTTCCGGGCGCAGCGACGGCATGAAGCCGTTGCAGCAGACTTATCAGATGCCGCTCGACCGACCACAAATCCGTCAGATGGACCCGGGCCTGGTGTACAACGCCGTGCGTGACGGTTTCGTCGATGCCGGGTTGATTTACACCACCGATGGTCGGGTAAAAGGCTTCGACCTGAAAGTATTGAAAGATGATAAAGGCTTCTTCCCGAGCTACGCCGTCACGCCGGTGGTGCGTAAGGACACTCTGGAGGCCAATCCGGGTCTGGACGAGGCGCTGAATACGCTTTCCGGGTTGCTCAATAACGAGGTGATTACCGAGCTGAATAAGCGCGTGGATATCGATCACCAGTCGCCGCAGCAGGTTGCACAGGACTTCCTGCGCAGCAAAGGCCTGATTTAAGGGGGAGCCATGGAAACGATTCACTACATGATGGATAACTGGAGTTATCTGGCAACCCTGACCTGGCAGCATCTTTGGTTGGTTCTGCTCGCCGTCGGGCTGGCGATTATTATCGGCGTACCGTTGGGCATTTTGATTGTGCGGCACAAATGGCTGGCAACGCCGATCCTCGGCCTGACCACCATTCTGTTGACCATTCCGTCCATCGCGCTGTTCGGTCTGATGATCCCGCTGTTTTCGCTGATCGGTCAGGGTATTGGTGCCCTGCCCGCTATTACCGCGGTGTTCCTCTACTCTCTGCTGCCGATTGTGCGCAACACCCACACCGCGCTCGACAGCTTGCCGCCGGGGCTGCGTGAAGCCGGACGCGGAATTGGTATGACCTTCTGGCAACGTCTGCGCTGGGTAGAAATCCCGATGGCGCTGCCGGTTATTTTTGGCGGGATCCGCACCGCCGTGGTGATGAACATCGGTGTGATGGCGATTGCCGCGGTGATCGGCGCGGGCGGCCTGGGCCTGCTGCTGCTCAACGGTATCGGCGGGAGTGAAATTCGTATGTTAATTGCCGGGGCGCTAATGATTTGCCTGCTGGCTATTGTGCTCGACTGGTTGCTGCACCGACTGCAGATTGTCCTGACACCTAAGGGGATTCGATAATGATAAAGTTAGAAAATCTGACCAAAGAATTTACGCAAAAGAATGGCCAAAGCTTTAAGGCTGTCGATAACGTCAATCTCAACGTGCCGGAAGGCGAAATGTGCGTCCTGCTGGGGCCGTCAGGCTGTGGGAAAACCACCACCCTGAAGATGATTAACCGCCTGATCCCGTCCAGCAGTGGGAAAATCCTGATTAACGGCCAGGACACCAGCGAGATGGACACCGTCAGCCTGCGTCGCAATATCGGCTACGTTATCCAGCAGATTGGCCTGTTCCCCAATATGACCATTGAGGAAAACATTACCGTGGTGCCACGGATGCTCGGCTGGGATAAAGCCCGTTATAAAACACGCGCCGAAGAGCTGATGGACATGGTGGCGATGGATCCGAAGAAATTTCTCAATCGTTATCCGAAAGAGATGTCCGGCGGTCAGCAGCAGCGTATCGGGGTGATCCGCGCTCTGGCGGCCGATCCTCCGGTGCTGCTGATGGATGAACCCTTCGGTGCGGTCGACCCCATTAACCGTGAGGTCATCCAGAATCAGTTCCTGGAGATGCAGCGTCAGCTGAAAAAAACCGTGATGCTGGTAAGCCACGATATCGACGAAGCGCTGAAGCTCGGCGACCGTATTGCCGTGTTCCGTCAGGGACGCATTGTGCAGTGCGCCAGCCCGGACGAACTGCTGGCGAAACCCGCCAATGAATTTGTCGGCTCGTTTGTCGGTCAGGACCGCACGCTGAAACGCCTGCTGCTGGTCTCTGCCGGTGATGTGACCGACCAGCAGCCGACGATCACCGTCAAGCGTGATACCGCCCTGTCTGAGGCCTTCGCGACGATGGACGATAACGATATCCGCGCCATTACCGTGGTGGATAACGACGGCAAACCGCTCGGTTTTGTGAAGCGTCGCGAAGCGCGCCATGCTTCCGGCAGCTGTGCTGACCTGCTGCACCCGTTCCGCGTGACCGGCAAAGCTGAAGACAATCTACGCGTGGTGCTGTCGAAACTGTATGAGAGCAACACCAGCTGGATGCCAATCGTCGATGAGGATGGCCGCTACAACGGCGAAATCTCCCAGGACTATATCGCCGACTACCTGAGCTCGGGTCGTACCCGCCGCGCATTGAATATTCATCCGGCGGATTAATCACCACGCCCCCTCGCCCGAGGGGGATTTTTACGATTGTTTTTTGCCAACTCCCCGATTTCCTCGCACAATACGGTATCACTCTGAAAACCGTGAAAAACCATGCACCGTCTCCACTCTTATCCGGACATTCAGGCGATGTTTCGCCGCCTGCTGATTGCGACGATTGTCGGTATTCTTGCCGCTCTGGCCGTGGCGGTGTTTCGTCACGCCATGTTCCTGCTCGAAAGTATTTTGCTGAGCAATGACAGCGGCAGCCTGGTCAATGCGGCAAGCCAACTGCCCGGATGGCGACGCCTGCTAACGCCTGCGCTGGGTGGGCTGGCGGCGGGTCTTCTGCTATGGGGCTGGCAGCGTTATACCCGCCAGCGGCCACAGGCCCCGACTGATTATATGGAGGCGCTGGAAACCGGCGACGGTCAGTTTGATTACGGTTCGAGCCTGGTCAAATCGCTGGCGTCGTTGCTGGTGGTGGTCAGCGGAAGTGCCATCGGCCGCGAAGGGGCGATGATCCTGCTCGCTGCCCTCGCCGCGTCGTTCTTCGCCAAACGGTTCACCCCCAAAACAGAATGGAAACTGTGGATTGCCTGCGGGGCCGCCGCCGGGATGGCCAGCGCCTATCACGCCCCGCTGGCGGGCAGCCTGTTTATCGCCGAAATCCTGTTTGGCACTTTGATGCTGGCCTCGCTCGGCCCGGTGGTGGTGGCGGCAGTCGTCGCCCTGCTGGTGACCAATTTAATGAGCGGTGGCCCGGCATTACTGTATATCGTCCATGTCGAGGCCCCACACAGCGCCAGCGGCTATGGTCTGATGCTGGTAACGGGTCTGCTGGCCGGGCTGTGCGGGCCGCTATTTGTCTGGCTGATGGGCGCTACCCATTCGCTTTTTCTGCGCCTCAAACTGTCCCCGCCCTGGCAACTGGCGCTGGGTGGGTTGATAGTCGGCCTGCTGTCACTGCTGACCCCCGCGGTGTGGGGCAACGGCTACAGCGTGGTGCAAAACTATCTGCTGACGCCACCGCTGTTTGCGGTGATTGGCGGGGTGTTCATGTGTAAATTACTGGCGGTGCTGGCGAGCAGCGGGTCGGGTGCGCCGGGCGGGGTATTTACACCGACGCTGTTTGTCGGCATGGCGGTGGGAATGCTGTTCGCCCGATTCTGGGGTTTATGGCTGCCGGACGGAAACGAGATGGCGGTGCTGATGGGACTGACGGGCATGGCGACCTTGCTGGCGGCGACGACCCATGCGCCCATTATGTCGACCCTGATGATTTGCGAAATGACCGGACAGTATACGCTCCTGCCCGGGTTATTGATTTCCTGCGTGGTCGCATCGGTATTGTCGCGGACCTTACGCCAGGACTCGGTCTACCGCCAGCACGTCACCGAACATGGTTAAATCGACATACTGACTGAGCTCGCGCTGCTCGGCACGCGGCAGATACGGCAGCTCGCCGACCAACGGCGCGGGCAATTTTTTGCTCAACACGTCGATGATTTCAGCGTAATGGGCCAGGCCCGGGTTGATTCGGTTGGCCACCCATCCCACCAGCGGCAGGCCGTCGTTAGCAATCGCCTGGGCGGTCAGCAAGGCATGATTAATACAGCCTTCCTGAATCCCGACCACCATCACCACCGGCAGTTGTTCCTGTACCACCCACTCCGAGAGCGGACGCAGATCGTTCATCAGGCTGCGCCAGCCGCCAGTGCCTTCGATAACCACATGATCGACACAGGCACTGAGTTCAGCCAGGCCTTTGGACAGTAACGAATAATTAATCAGTCCACTGTGCGCCACGCTACTTTCCTCTTCGCTCAGGGCGATAGGATTGATGGCACTATAAGGGAGTTCAGGGGTGGTAACACTTTGCAGAACCAGCGCGTCTTTGTTGCGCAGTCCATCAGGCGTTTCCTTGCTGCCTTTGGCGACGGGCTTGTAGCCTGCCACACTTTTGCCGCTGGCGGCGAGCGCCTGCAACAGGGCGCGTGATACCACCGTCTTGCCAACAGAGGTATCCGTACCTGTAATAAAGAAACGCTTAAGCATGTTTCACTCCACAGCTTTGACGGTGAATATATAAATCAGGGTGATAATTCAAAAGTGTGGAGAGTTTACGTGAACGCCTGAAAAGGCGGCTTGAGTTAGCGCAATTTTTGGCTTAACAATTAGAGATTGTTACCCTTGCAGCAGCCTGATTAACAGTTGCCCGTTATACAGCGCATCCTTCACCAACGCCGCACCGGTCATGGTGCCACGGTTAAGGAACTGCGTGCCCTCGACGCTGATATGCTTGCTGTAAGCGGGGAGTGACTGCTGACGAATACAGGCGCTGATGGCCGGGAAAAGGATATCCGCCGCCTGATTAAAGGGCGAACCGATAAGAATTTTTTGCGGATTAAATAAATTCACCATGATAGCCAAAATGCGACCCACGTGAGCCCCTACCCCGCTAATGATATCTTTGGCTAATAAATCGCCCTGCAATGCCGCCTGGCACAGCCATTCTACCGTGAGCGGTTGTTGGTGCAGCATCGAACTCATGGACTGCTTCATGCGCACCTGCGCCAGTTCCAGCACGCTCTCAACGCTGGCGATCGTTTCCAGACAACCGTGATTACCGCAATAGCAGCGCTTGCCGTAAGGGTCGACCTGCGTGTGACCGATTTCCACCAGGCTGCTGCTGCCCGCGTGCAGTAAACGCCCGTCGGTTATCACCCCTGCGCCAACGTTATGATCGATAACCACCTGAATCACATCCCGCGCGCCGCGTGACGCGCCAAATAAGGCCTCAGCCATGGTCCAGGCGCTGATATCGTGTTGCAGATAAACCGGCACCCCGGTACGCGATTCCAGCGCTTCGCCGAGCGCCACGTCTTTGACATCGTCGTAAAACGGCATCCGGTGAATAATGCCGTTTTCGGTATCAATAATGCCCGGGAGGGTGATGGCAATAGAGGTTAAACGCTCCAGCTTCTGCTGGTGACGAATGAAGAAGCTGTCGATATGGTCGATCACGCGGTCGAGGAACGGTTTGTCATCCACCAGGGCTAAGGTCTGCTCTTCTTCAACCACCAGCTTACTGCTCAAATCACGCAGCGCGAGGTTGATTTCGCCCCGGCTGATGCGCAGCGACAGATAGTGCCAGGCTTCGGTTTCGACCATCAGTCCCACCGCCGGACGACCACGGCTGCCCGGATCCTGAATTTCAGTTTCCTGCACCAGATGGGCTTCCAGCATTTCACGCACGATTTTAGTGATACTGGCGGGGGCGAGTTGCGCAAGGCGAGAAAGGTCGATGCGTGACACCGGGCCGAGCTGATCAATCAGGCGATACACCGCCCCGGCGTTGGTCTGCTTAATCTGATCGATATGCCCTGGCTGACTGTCTGCTACCACCGAAGACTCCCTTATTTTCGCGCTTCGAAATAAACTTTTGCTATGGTGAATCACTTCTAGGTAATGCGTCAAATTTTTACTTAGGCTTGTGATTTACTGCACATTTTTTCGCGTATTTTCAGCAAAAAAGTCGACCCTTGCCGCCGCCAGTAGCTGCTCACGAAAACGCAGCGCCGCCTGAGTTTGCTCATGATGCCGGGGCCAAACCAGCCACATCTCCGACACCGCGTCTTGATCACTTATCGGCAACCAGCGCATCTCATTGAGCTGCACCCGCTTAAATGAGGCCGGAAGGATCGACACGCCCAGCCCGGCGGAGACCAACCCGATAATGGTCATCGCCTCGCCGACTTCCTGGGTAATCGCCGGGGTACCAAAGCGTCTAAGCAGCCCAAGGATATCGTCATACAGTCCGGTCCCAACGTGCGGATCGAAGAACACCAGCGGCTCAAGCACCAGCTCAGCCAGCGTGACCGACTCCCGCTGTGCCAGGGGATGATCGCGATGCACCATCGCCAGCAGCGGCTCGCGGAGGATCACCTGCCATTCGAGGGTGTCCGGCAGTTGCGTTTTGCGCATCAGACCTAAATCCAGCGCGCCTTCGCTCAACGGCGCGATCTGCTCGCGAGTATTGCTCTCCCGGGTCTGAATATGCACATCAGGATACTGCCGCCGAAAACGCGACAGCGTATCGGACACCGCCTTAATAAAGGGGGCCGATGAGGTAAAGCCAATCCGCAGCTCACCGGTTTCGCCCTGATGCAGGCGAGCCGCGCGGGCGGCGGCGTCATCAACCTGAATCAGGATTTGGCGGCTGTCGACCAGAAACTGCTTCCCGGCGGCGGTCAGGCTGACACTGCGGTTGGTGCGGGCGAACAGACGGGCGCCAATCTGCTGTTCGAGGATCTGAATTTGCTGGCTGAGCGGCGGCTGGGAGATGTTCAGCCGGGCCGCCGCGCGCCCGAAGTGCAGTTCTTCGGCCACCGCCACAAAGTAGCGCAGGTGTCGCAGCTCGATATTCATATGTTTAACGACTCATTTGAGATTATTAATATATTAGACAGAATATTTACAATTTCCTACTCTGGCGTTGTTAACTGATTTTTTAACAAGGAACCTTCCGTGAGCCGTACTACCACCGCTGACAGTCCCCCCGCCAGTGACGTCAGTGAGATCCGTCTTCCCGCGCCGGGCCAGTTTATCCAACGCGGTACGCCGCAGTTTATTCGCGTCACGCTGGCGCTGTTCTCCGCCGGGCTGGCGACCTTCGCCCTGCTCTATTGCGTTCAACCTATTCTCCCCGTGCTGTCGCATGAGTTTGGCGTGTCGCCTGCCAGCGCCAGTATTTCCCTGTCGGTCTCGACGGCGCTGTTAGCGGTCGGTTTACTGTTTACCGGGCCGCTGTCCGACGCTATTGGCCGTAAAAAGGTAATGGTCACCGCCCTGCTGCTGGCCTCCTGCTGTACGTTGCTGTCGACGATGATGACCAGCTGGCACGGCATTCTGATTATGCGTGCGCTGATTGGCCTGTCGCTTAGCGGCGTGGCGGCGGTCGGGATGACCTATCTCAGCGAGGAAATTCACCCGAGTTTTGTCGCCTTTTCGATGGGGTTATATATCAGCGGGAACTCGATTGGCGGCATGAGCGGGCGCCTGATCACCGGGGTGATGACCGACTTCTTCGGCTGGCGCGTGGCGATCGCCATGATCGGTTGCTTTGCCCTCGCCGCGGCGCTGATGTTCTGGCGCATTCTGCCGGACTCCCGCCACTTCAAACCCGCCTCGCTGCGCCCAAAATCGCTGTTCATCAACTTCCGTCTGCACTGGCGCGATAAAGGCCTGCCGCTGCTGTTCGCCGAGGGTTTCCTGCTGATGGGCGCGTTCGTGACGTTGTTTAACTACATCGGCTATCGCCTGATGATGTCGCCCTGGTCGCTGAGCCAGGCGGTGGTCGGCCTGCTTTCCGTCGCCTATCTCACCGGCACCTGGAGCTCCCCGAAGGCCGGGGCGATGACCCAACGCTACGGTCGTGGCCCGGTAATGGTCGGCTTTACCGGGGTGATGCTGGGCGGTTTGCTGCTGACGCTGTTCTCTTCCCTGTGGTTGATTTTCTTCGGTATGCTGCTGTTTTCCGCCGGGTTCTTCGCCGCCCACTCCGTGGCCAGCAGTTGGATTGGCCCCCGCGCCCGTCGCGCCCGCGGTCAGGCTTCGTCGCTGTATTTATTCAGCTACTATCTGGGGTCAAGCTTTGCGGGCACGTTGGGCGGTGTGTTCTGGCATAACTGGGGTTGGAACGGTGTCGGCGGCTTTATTGCATCAATGCTGGTGCTGGCGCTTATCACCGGCAGCTGCCTGCATAAACGTCTGCATTAATACACTAATCCAGATGAACGGATTCATCATTTGCCGCACACTGGGAGCTGTGATAGTGAATAGCCTGGGGGGATAATCGGTAATCCACCCGGTTTTTTGCTCTCTTTCACATTTCGTCGTCACCCAACTGGATTCAGGAAAATGACCAATAACAACTATCAACAACTCACCCGCACATTCCAGCGCTTATCCCGTTTTTCACACCTCTCCGCCATCGCTGGCTGGGACATGGCGGCGATGATGCCGCCGGGTGGAAGCCAGGCCCGCGGCGAAGCTCTGGCTGAGCTCGGCGTACTTCAACATCAAATTCTGACCGATAAAAACGTCGCGTCATGGCTGGAAGCTGCCCAGCAGGAAAATCTCAGCGATGATGAACGCGCCAACCTGCGTGAAATGACCCGCGCTTATCATCAGGCGGCGCTGCTGCCGGAGAGCCTGGTGGAAGCCAAATCGCTGGCAGGCAACCGCTGCGAGCACGCCTGGCGTACCCAGCGCAAAAACAATGACTGGCAAGGATTCGCCCCGAATCTGAAAGAAGTAGTGCGCCTGAGCCGGGAGGAAGCGAAAATTCGCGCCGAAGCCAGCGGCGGTTCGCGCTACGATGCCCTGCTGGATATCTACGAGCCAGGCATGACCAGCCAACGTCTTGACGTCCTGTTCGCCGACCTGAAAAGCTGGCTACCGGATCTGCTGCAAACCGTGGTCGACAAACAGGCCAACCGCACACTGATCAACCCGCAGGGGCCGTTCCCGACTGATTCACAGCGCGAACTAGGGTTACAGGCGATGACGATGCTAGGTTTTGATTTCGACGGCGGCCGCCTCGATGTCAGCACCCATCCGTTCTGCGGCGGTGTGCCGGAAGATGTGCGCATCACCACCCGTTATGACGAAAACGATCTGCTCAGCGCCCTGTTCGGGGTTATCCACGAAACCGGTCACGCCCGCTATGAGCAAAACCTGCCGCGCCAGTGGGCGGGCCAGCCGATCGCCCACGCCCGTTCGATGGGGGTGCATGAGTCGCAAAGCCTGTTCTTTGAGATGCAGCTCGGCCGCAGCGCCGCGTTCCTGAAACAGATCCTGCCGCATATCGAGCAGCGTTTTGGCGCTCAACCGGCCTTCACCCTCGATAACTTTGTCGCCTGGAGCCAGACCGTTGAGCGTGGTTTCATTCGCGTCGATGCCGACGAAGTCAGCTATCCGGCGCACGTGATTTTGCGCTATGAAATTGAACGGGCGTTGATTGATGGCGATATCGAAGTCGACGACATCCCGGGATTGTGGAATGAGAAAATGCAGCAGTATCTGGGGCTGTCGACCGAAGGCAACTACCGCAACGGCTGTATGCAGGACATTCACTGGACCGACGGCGGCTTTGGCTACTTCCCGTCCTACACCCTCGGGGCGATGTACGCCGCGCAGCTATTCCAGGCCGCCCGCAAGGCGCTGCCGAGTCTCGACCGTGATCTGAACGAGGGTAATTTTAACCCGCTGTTCGGCTGGCTGTCGCAAAACGTGTGGCAGCACGGCAGCCGCTACAGCACCTCGGAGCTTATCATCAACGCCACCGGTGAAGATCTTAACAGCCGTTATTTCCGCGAGCATTTAACCGCGCGCTATTTATCAGAATAAGCGTTCCCTCTGCTCGACCCAATCGGCGCTGTAATAGCGCCGTTTTTTTTGCTCTGAACAATAATGAGGTTGCATCATACCTTTTTGAACTCATCATTTTATCTCACACCCGTTCTATTATGTTTGCTGATGAAATAAGACATTACAGGCCCCGCATTTTCCTCTATTTCTGTAGTAACCCAATTCACTCATTGCTCAATCCCTGAGAATATTTCGCCTGGGGGCATTATGTACAAGGATTTTACTGCCGGATTACTGTCAGCGTGGTTACTGACGGGGTGTACCGCGCAAACAGAAAATCAATATTCTGACAGCCTTATTGATGCCGGAGAAAAAGCCATTGACTCCACGCGACAACTTCAACAGTCCGAGCAGATCATCGCCAATAATTATCGTCTGTTTATTTACGCTTCTGCTCCGGAGTGTTTCAGTCAATCGCTGGAAAAAACCACGGTCATCTATCTTGATGGAAGCAATACAGAGGGAAAGCTCTGTACCGAGGGTCGAATAACAGACTCACCATTGGATCTCCCCGTCTACGACCATACGCAATGGGTAAAAGATGAAGCCTTAATTCTCGAGGCATTATTGCATTATATTTCGGCGCTGGTGGAGGCTAAAACGCTCACACCAGTGCAGCAACAACGCTATTTTGACAAAGCCGTTCAGAACTTAAAACGGGTGGTTGCCCAGGGCGAGGCCGGACAACTGACCGCGAGTGACGGTCTGGAACAGAGTGCACGGTCGCTGTATACCGCCATCAAAAACATTCAGGATGAGGAGCGTAAAGCCTCCC
Organism: Scandinavium sp. M-37; assembly: GCF_043558715.1. NCBI lineage: Bacteria > Pseudomonadati > Pseudomonadota > Gammaproteobacteria > Enterobacterales > Enterobacteriaceae > Scandinavium > Scandinavium sp. M-37. The sequence continues at coordinate 145,331 of NZ_JBIGIN010000001.1, read as the reverse complement.
AGACCCGAGCGGTCATTTTAAAAAATGCGGACAACATTCAGTGCACTATTGTGGCGATGGAGAAAAGTAACTATCTGCGGGTCGGGAGATACATCAACTGGCGCAAAAATATGACTGCGGTACATTCGATGGTTATCAGTTCTTCCGCAGGACGCAGCCGGAGTTATAGCGACACGCTCAATTCCGAACGGGATTATCAGAATCTGCTCAGCGGTATTTCCACGGTGAGTCGGTCACTCCCGGTAGAAAAATATACGGAGGTGAAATGTGGCGAGGATATTGATTACGCCGCCTATGCTCAACTCCCGCAAAACAGCGCTCTGGAAAATTTACGTAAATCTCAGGCCGACATTATTAATATTTATAATGGCAACTGCGATCGATCCTGCGAGCAGAAACAGCGACAAAACTTAATCGATGGATTTAAAGCCACAGGAAAAATCGTCAAGGACCTTGTTGAGTCAGTGACCGTATTTATCTAACGCGTCTATGGGGGAAATATTATGACTAACCAACCAATCAGTATTGGGCAGTACTACACTATTTACCGGTTACTGTTTGATGAACATAACCCGATGTCGGTTTACTCTTTATTAGCAAGTAACATGCACAGCGCCTGCCGCTATTGTGCCAGTGAAAGTATTCGCCTTTCAGGGATGGAGAAAATGTATGTCGACAAGGGATATGATTTTTATAAGACGAGATTCACAGCAGCACAGGCTGATAGCCTGATTAACACCCTTTACCTTTTACAAACCGCGGCCAAGCTGCATAACGATGATGCGCACATGAGCTATCTGCTGACCCTGACCCAGGGCTCGCTTTACTGACAACGGTACGGGTTGTACATATGGTTACACGCCGATACCAATCACCCACGGAAACCTCGATAAGACAAGCATATAGTCATTTCAACGGCCCCGCAGTGGGGTTGAACATAGAAACCAAATTCGAGGATTTCAGAATGAAAAAAGTATTAGCTCTGGTTGTTGCCGCTGCTATGGGTCTGTCTTCTGCTGCTTTCGCCGCTGACACTGCGGCTACCGCACCGGCCGCTGCGCCTGCTGCAACCACTCACGCTGCACCGGCTAAAACCACGCATCACAAGAAACACAAAAAAGCCGCTACCGAGCAGAAAGCGCAGGCTGCCAAAAAGCACCACAAAAAAGCAGCAACCAAACCAGCCGTAGAGCAGAAAGCTCAGGCCGCTAAAAAGCACCACAAAAAAGCAGCAACCAAACCAGCCGTAGAGCAGAAAGCTCAGGCCGCTAAAAAGCATCACAAAAAAGCAACCACCCAACCTGCTGCTAAACCAGCCGCTCAGCCAGCTGCATAAGTTCGCAGTCGGTAGTAAGGTTTTGTATACTAAATCGGCGCTGCTTCAGCGCCGTTTTTTTACGGAGAGCAATGATGTTGCGTCGCTATCGTTTTGAGCTCATCCTTTTATTGCTGATAATCTGTGCGCTGGTAGCCACCCGGTTCTTTTTATCCTGAGTGTAGCACGCTGATTTTACTCCCACTTTTCATTCATCCCGTCTATAGTAATCTCATTGGGTTTACCTTTTAATAATCATAATTACCCCTTCAGAGAGTGTTATGCGCAGATCCACAGTGGTTTTACTGGGAGCCGTTTGCCTTTTTTCTCCCCTGACCCACGCTGACGAAGACAGCGACGATACGGGCATCAGTGCCAAAGATCTCAAGACGCTATTTTTTAATCATGATGACCGCGTCAAGGTCACCAATCCGACGCAATCCCCATGGGATGCTATCGGCCAACTGGAAACCGCCAGCGGGAATCTGTGTACCGCGACCTTAATTTCGCCACATCTGGCGTTAACCGCCGGACATTGTCTGCTCACACCGCCGCGCGGTAAGCTGGACAAGCCGGTCGCGCTGCGCTTTGTCTCGCAGAAAGGTGCCTGGCGTTATGAAATTCATGGCATCGAAGGCCGGGTTGAGCCTTCGCTGGGTAAACGTCTGAAGCCAGACGGTGAAGGCTGGATTGTGCCTTCGTCTGCCGCACCGTGGGATTTTGGCCTGATCGTTTTGCGTTATCCGCCGTCAGGCATTACCCCGCTGCCGCTGTTTGCCGGGGATAAAGATGCGCTGACCGCCGCGCTGAAAACCGCCGATCGTCAGGTGACGCAATCCGGCTATCCGCTCGATCATCTGGATACGCTGTATACCCATAACAACTGCCTGGTGACCGGCTGGGCGCAAACCACCGTGTTGTCGCATCAGTGCGATACGTTACCAGGCGACAGCGGTTCGCCGTTGATGATCAAAACCGACGACGGCTGGCAGCTGATTGGCGTGCAAAGTTCGGCCCCGGCGGCGAAAGACCGCTGGCGGGCGGATAACCGGGCGATCTCCGTCACCGGTTTTCGGGACAAACTCGAAGCGCTGGCCAATCAGTAATCAACACTGTCGCTGCTGCCGTAACTGCAGCAGCGACGAAATGGGCATCGGTTCGCTGAACCAAAAGCCCTGCAACTGATCGCAACCCGCCAGCCGCAACAGCTTCATCTGTTTTTCGTTTTCCACCCCTTCCGCAATCACCGTCATCCCCAGGGCGCTGGCAATCCGAATGGTGCCGCCCACCAGGGCCGCCGCCTGATCGTCGTTATCCACCAAACCGGCCAATGACTTGTCGATTTTGATAGTGTCGAAATTGAAGCGCCGCAGATAGCCGATGCTGGAATAACCGGTGCCAAAATCATCCAGCGCCACGGCGGTGCCGAGCATTTTCAGATTCGAAATCGCCGCCCGCGCACGCTCCGGATTTTCCAGCACATAGGTTTCCGTGACTTCAAGCTGTAGGCGATACGGCGGAAAGTGGCAGGACTCCAGCACCCGCGCCACTTTGTTTTCAAATTCCGGATCGCGAAACTGCGCCGGGGAAATATTCACCGACAGTTTTAATTCATCGAGCGCCTGCAAATCCGTGCAGGCCCGGCGCAAAACAAATTGACCGAGAGAATATATCAGCCCACTGGTTTCGGCGATGGCGATGAACGCATCCGGTTTCAGTTCGCCTTTTGGCCGTCGCGGCCAGCGCACCAGTGCCTCCACGCCGGTCATCACCTGGGTGCGCGCATCGACAATGGGCTGATACCAGACCTCAAACTCATCGTTTTCCAGTCCGTCGCGGATGTCGTTCTCTACGCTGAGCTGGTATTCCCTGGCGCTGTTCAGCTCCGCATCGTAATGGGTTATGCGCCCTTTTCCGGTAATTTTAGAGTGATACATGGCGATATCCGCCCGGCGGAACAGCTCAGTGCTCGGGCTGCTGGCCAGCGTGCCACTGGCGATGCCGATGCTGGCGCTGATATGAATGGTGCGCTCGCCGAGACGAATCGGATGAGTGAGATAGTCGAGCACGCTTCCGGCAAACGCCGCCGCTTTCTGCCCGGACGCCTCCCCGCTGACGGTCATCGCAAACTCATCCCCGCCGAGTCTGGCCAGCATTCCGCCCGCGGGCACCTGCTGTTGCAGGGTATGCGCAATATGCACAATCAGCGTGTCGCCAACGTCATGCCCGTAGATGTCATTCACATCTTTGAAGCCGTCCAGGTCGATGAAAACCACGGTTTTAAGCGCGTCATCCGCGCGAGGACTGACTTTTTCAAGATGTTCAATCAGCGCGCGCCGGTTAGGCAAATGGCTTAGCCAGTCGGTGAGCGCAATCTCGCGCGCCTGTTTTTCGCCCCGCGCCAATTTGTACAGCCCGAGGCTGCTCAGAATGATGAACAGCAAAATCAGCCCCGCCGCCAGCGCAACGATTTTGCGGATCTCGGGCGAGGCCGCCATTGCTGCTTCCGCCCCCGGCAAACGCGGGTGCCAGTTGAGAAAGGCCATCACTTTGCCGCTCGAACTGCGCAGCGGCACGCTGTAGTCGCTCGTTTTTGCCGGGGTCAGATTCAGATTGTCGATCTGGAAGGTGTTGCCCAAATCTTTCAGAATTCCGGGGTTGAGATGGCGAGTAATGACCAGATAGCGTCGGGTGGCGTCATAAATTTGCAGGCGGCCAGTCATGGGACGGATAAGACCAATCCCGACAAAGGCAATGCCCTCGCGGGTCTCGGTTATCCCGGCGTAGATATTTTTCCCACTGGCAAGATCTGCCGCGTGTTGGGCTACCAGCGCCGCAAAGCCCTCACCAAAAAAATCCAGATTACGTTCATTAAACGGCTGGCTGTGAAACGATCCCCACAGTACCTGGTAATGTTCATCCAGGACGAAGGTGCCGTCGTAGAGATTATTGATTTTGAAGCCCGCCCCCCAGGTATCGTACAGCCAGCGGGTATCAAGCGTGGGCGGATAGACTTTATGTACCGCGTCGTCCCAGATGGCGTTATCCACCACCAGTGATAGCACCCGGTTCACCGAGGTCTGAATGGCACCATCGACGGAAAGCGCTGAACGGTGGGCGTCAATGGCATTGGTTTTGCTGCTGATCAGGTGCTGGGAGAGATATAACAGAGAGACTACAGAAATAATAAGACCGATGCCCGCCAAAAATAGCATCACAAAAAGCGTTCTGGCGGTGGCGATATTACGCCAGCGAGACGGATTAAACATTCGCAACCCTCCTGCAAGTGCTCAGCACTTGGGAAAATGCACCTTGTTTAATTAGCGTAATACAGCCCGCGTTTTTCGCTGCCCGCAAACGCGGGCAGCGTCACATCATGCGAGTTTAATCATCACCATACCGGCGACCAGAAAGACTAGCCCAATCCAGCCTTTGTAATTAAGGCGTTGACCGAACAGGATCCAGCCTGCCGCAAGCGTCGCCACCACGCCAAAACCACCCCAAATTGCGTAGGCGACGGAGAGATCAATCCCTTTTACCGCCTGCGATAACGCGCTGAACGCGGCCAGCACGGCCACCAGCGACAATATGCCATATATCTTGCGACGAAAACCGTCGGAGAATTTAAGGAATATATTGGCGGCAATTTCCAGCACAATCGCAGCGGCCAGCCATGCCCCGTGAACCCACTCAAACTGCGGCATGGTTCACCTCGGCACGCGGGCTTTTTGCTTTGCGGGTGCCTGATTTGATCAACACAATCCCCATGACCAGTGTGGCCAGGCCCGCCGCTTTCATCACGGTCAAACTTTCATCAAATATCAGTACGCTAAACAGCGTAATCAACAATATACCCACGCCTTCCCACAGTGCGTAGGCCACCCCGAGGGCGATTTTTTTCACCGCAAAGGAAAGGAAAATATAAGAAAGGGCAATCATGCCCAGCATTAAAATATAACCGGTATTACCATCGCTAACGCTTGCCCATTTCATAGACAGCGTACCTGTAATTTCAGCGACGATCGCTAAGGCTAATAATATCCAGTAAAACATGGTTCTTCTCCTGCCTGAGAATATAATCCGTTGCAGTTCGCGTCAGACGCAAACCGTAAAAAAGTGATTAAAATTTGGCTCAAACGAAGGAGATGACTATAGCGCAGAGCGCCAGTGCTGCTCACCGGATAGCAAGAAAAAGGAAGGGAAAACAAAAGATTGCGTGGTAGTGCGGGTTCTGAACAACATGTCCATAAAATTACAATTATCCGCGGTGTTGCTTCTCGTCTTTGCGGATGAAAATTGTCCTCAGTAGTTATACACGCCCTAATTCTGGCATAGCGGCACAATAAACTCAAAACCTTTTCAATTCTTTACCGAGGCGGATAAACGGGAATAAGTATGTTCTTAACGCTTACGACATTATAATGTTGTTAAACATTTTATCAGGGAACGTTATGGCAAAGTCGGGCATTACTCTTAATGGATTAAAGATAGTCATCATGCTGGGGATGCTGGTGATTATCCTTGCGGGCATTCGTTTTGCTGCCGATATTGTGGTGCCCTTTATTCTGGCGCTGTTTATCGCGGTGGTGCTGAACCCGGTGGTGCAGCTGCTGGTGCGCTGGCGGATGCCACGCGGGCTGGCGGTCACGCTGCTGATCGGCTTTATCATTATGGCGGCGGTGTTACTGCTGGCCTCGATAGGCACTTCGCTGAACGAACTGGCCCGTACCCTGCCGCAATACCGTTCGTCGCTGATTGTGCCGCTGGAACGCCTCGAACCGTTGCTTCAGCGTTTTGGCATTGAGGTGTCGGTCAATGAGCTGGTTAAATACATCGACCCTAATGCCGCCATGACTCTGGTCACTGGCCTGCTGACGCAGCTCACCAACGCCATGTCGTCAATATTCCTGCTGCTGTTGACGGTGGTGTTTATGCTGTTTGAAGTGCCGCAGCTTCCGGCCAAGCTCCAGCAAATGATGGTCCGCCCGACGGAAGGCATGGCGGCTATCCAGAAAGCCCTCGACAGCGTAAGTCATTATCTGGTGCTGAAAACCGCCATCAGCCTGGTGACCGGGTTGGTGGCCTGGGCGATGCTCGCCGCGCTCGACGTACGCTTTGCCTTTATCTGGGGTCTGCTGGCGTTTGCGCTCAACTACATTCCCAATATTGGTTCGGTGCTCGCCGCCGTCCCGCCTATCCTACAAGTGCTGGTGTTCGGCACGGTCTACGATGCGCTGGTGGTGCTGGCCGGTTATCTGGCAATCAACATGGTGTTCGGCAATATTCTCGAACCTCGGATCATGGGCCGCGGCCTGGGGCTCTCCACCCTGGTGGTATTTTTATCGTTAATATTCTGGGGTTGGCTACTCGGCCCGGTCGGCATGTTGCTGTCGGTGCCGCTGACCATCATCGTCAAAATCGGCCTTGAGCACACCGAGGGTGGACAAAGCATTGCGGTGTTGTTGAGTGATTTGAGTAAATAACAGGACAATAAACGCTTGTAAGCCCGATGGCGCTTATCGGGCCTGCGGTTCGTAGGCCTGGCAAGTGTCAGTGCCGCCAGGCGCTTTATCGTGTCAACGCAAAGCAGAAGTAGCACCTTCACTGCGAGACAGAAATGTCCTGCCGAAGTTCAGAGGATACGCTATCAGAGATCGTCCAAAGTCACACGAACAGGCTTAGGATTACGAAGGTGCTCTTTAACTATATCCACGAGCTCGGCATCTTCATCACTCAGGATATCTGCTTGAACGGCAAACATTCATTGTCAGCGATAAGACGCCACCGCTCAGTGCAAATGAATCACGGTTGAATATCAGCAGAGGCTGGTTGTCATGATCGCGTGCAGAGACGGGATTATGCAGCCACGCATAAAACTCGGCCCGGGCGACGTTCAGTACCCGATAGTGAGTTATGACTCCCCATACAGTGTGGTGATCATTGAAAAAGTGGTATTTCAGTCGGGCTCCCTTGCAAAGTATCGCGCGCCTTATCCTTGAAATCCCGCTCTTCTTCGGTGAGTTTCATTTGCGCCCGTAGCCTCAGTATCCTCCTATGCGCAAACTATCGGGCACGATCATCTACCGAAACAGGGTCAGGCCATTGACGTCAGAACCTTTCTGGAAGATGTGAATTAATCGAGAGTAATTTCCCATTCACCATATTGATGTAACCTCCCAGTTTCAGTTCTGACAAAATTTTGAACACATAGCTGCGGGAAAGTTTTGAACGCTTAACAATGAAGGACGAAAGACTTGTCGCATTGATATTAGTTTCAGTTGAGATGGCCATGTAGCGGTAAATTAAAGAGCGGATAATCTCATAACCCTGCATTCCAATTCTCTCATTGATAATATCTAGCATATAAGCCGTTGAAAATGAAAGCATAGATAATGTATCGATCCGGGTTTTTTCATCTTTATGCAGGAAGTTATCTTCGAATTCTTGACAGGTCATTTTGAGGATGGAAATGTCTTGTTCCACGTAATAATAAAGCGGCACATGCGTCGCATAGGAATTGGCATAACCCAGGATGGTAAAGGGCATCACCGTAAAGAATAGCAACGACTCACTGGTCATATATTTATGGGTGGTGCGTTCAATATCGGGATCCATGCAAAGGCTAAGTCCACCTTCTATCGCAACAATAATCTCGCCTTTCGGGTTGGCAATAACATCCCCTTTTTTGAGGCGGACTGTTTTGCCAACATGCTTGAATTTTTCGAGATCCATCTGCGCCAAGAATTTCTTCTGTTTTGCTCTGATTTTCTCAAAAAGTGTTTTCATTATAAATCAAGTCCCATATTGTATAAATGCGACAACACTTCCTAGAAAGCGCCAAAAAATTGATGTGAGTCATTAAAACTGAATGCAAGTTATGATAGATAGCGCTTTTTTGGTTTATTTTGGATTTGAATTAGCTTGAGTTTTACGCTTTTTAATAATATGCGAGCCTGTTTTTTGTTCTACATAGTGTTTGAGATTTTTGGGGTTTAAGCCATCAGCCGGAACCCTAGGTGACTCATGAATACGCTCGCTGTTATATTCAGCAAGTTAGCGCTCAGAGTTTTCCCGTGTTTTTCACATTGTTCTGTTACGGTTTGCGTAAAGTCTAGAGGCAGCTAAAACATGAATGAATTTGTATTGGCCGATGCGCCATTGAGCGCATTAGGAAATGCCCAGCAGAAATATGGAGATGACACGTGAAAAAAGTGTCAGAAACACCCATAGCAGAAAAGCCGAAATACCGCAGGATAAGGCACACCGTCAGATCGTGGCTGAATGCCCTGTTCTGCTTTAGGTGTCGGTGTCGCTACCCTGCTGCACTACCGGTTCGGTCGGTTGCTAAGATGCAAACGGGCTTATGCTCGCATGTAAGCCCGTCGCTCCTCGTCAATTATATTGCAGTGTCAGCATGCCAACCGCATTCGCGGACCCCGGGGTAATCGTGGCCGCGGTTTTATAATAATTGGCATAGAAGGTGATAGCCTCAGACTCTGACGCCCCACCAGGATTTGCGCTGTCAGTAAAACTGCTGGCTGAACCTTGATCACTAATACTTTGTCCGGCGGCATCTGCGCCATCAGACCAGTCTGCGGCCGAGACTCTGCTAGACTGGAAAAGCGTAATAGTGTTGTTGGGTTTTAAATACGTCCGCGGCAGGGCGGATGTGGAGACACTTAATTGAACGCCTACGCCAGTAGCCGTTGTGCCGGAACCATCATTGGTCAATGCAATAACCGTCCCGTCCTGAGAATCTCCTTCAGTCACAGCATTCACCCCTGTGAGCCCGAGGGTCACATTTGTTCCGGCCACGCAGCTGAGGCTGACATTTTGTGGCGGCCCTTCAACCACTGGTGAGCTGTTAAATGCTGATACATCGATATCGCCCATGGCGAAATTCACTTCCGACACTGAGGCCGAACATCCCATGGCGATAACCTGAACATCTGTCGCCGTGAGAAAAAGCTCCGAGGCATTATCGCCGTCGTTACTGCTACTTTGTCCCTCGCGAAACTCTACTGTTGCAAGCTTGCCGATATCAGTTATCGAGCCACTGGTTATTGGTCCTCCAGTGGCCACCAACTGCACGCGGTAGGATGAATTATTGAGGGTGTGATCGCTTTCACCATCTCCCTGCTGCCACGAATTATCGATAATACGTTCCATGTCGTATGGACCTGCCTGGTTTAAGGTATAGGTTCGGATACCAATCCCCGGTAACGAGGTCGGAAAAACGCCGTCTAAGACCGGCGATACACCAGCCAAATGCGTCATATTGTAGTGAAATCCTACGTAGTAATTATTACTACAGTTTTTAATCGTTAATTCACCATCGTTTCCTGAAATATAACCGGAGTCATAAAGTATTTCTCCTCCACTGTAATTTTTACTACTGACCAAAATTTGTGATGGTAAGGAAATTGTACTTATAGTCGGGTGATCATCGCTATTGTCACGATTACATTTTGCCTGCGCTAGTTGGGGAATAATTCCCAGCAATAGCACTATGGCATAAAGATATTTTGACACGTTCTCTGCCTTTAATTATGGTGGTTAATTATACATAACGTTCAGGGTAATGGCACTGCTGAAGGCACCGGGTGTCGGACTTCCATGCGGGGTGTACATCCTTGATTCAAAGGTCATGGAGCCGCTATGGTTAGCATCAATTTCGACCGGATAATTCACTCCGTTTGCCAGTGCAACGCCGTTGAGTGGGTGGTCATGATCCCTGATGAAAAGTTGTAACCCGACATCTGTCGCACCGCCAGACTGGACAGTAACCTGGTTGGCATAAATAACCGAACCGTATGCCTGATCTTCATAATAAGGTGTTCCGGAGAATGTAATGGTTGCCTTACTGAGTCCCGCAGTGCAGCCATCAAAAGCAATTGTAACCGGGACATTGCCTGTATTTCCCCCAGCAACGGCGAAATCTTTCCAGTAATATTTACCTAAGTCGACGATTTCAGGTTTAGTCACATTACAGGTTCCGTCAATAATATTCCCAGTGACATTGAAATGAAGAATGTCCTTGTCACTGACCGCCAGTCCTTGAGAAATAGGGACACTCATCAGTAACAAACCCAATAAATAGTGTCGTAACACAAGGGGTATGAATTTCAGTGCATAGTCTGGCTGATGTAAATAAGACATTAGTTTGCCCCCGCAACAGGCGTACAGATACTATTTATAAACAGAATATCGGCATGGGCGGTAGCATTTGCCAATGAGTAATCCACCGAGCACTCGCGGTTTACATCCTCTCCCCACTTCACCTGTAGGTGTCCTTTATCGGCAAGTCCGACCAGATATACCTCTCCCCCTTCACCCACGATACTGCTGCGAGTTTCCACTGTATCGTCATTCAATTGGGTGACGACCGCACCAAACGGTACTGGTTTGTTGTTAAAGCTCAGGGTCATCATTGCCTTACGGCCAATCCAGGTGCTGTATTTCACTCGCACCACGGCCCCTTTTGTCGGCACGACGGTCTTGCTAACGTTATCAATCGCCGCATTCGTGGCATCGTTGTCAACCGTATTCAGTGAAATCTGATTGGTGTGATACGGACGCACGAATGGCACAACCGCGTTACCAAACATATCGGTATGCACGTTGGTCTGACCGCTCACCGACATCCCAGAAACCCCTGGCGTTTCAACTAACGCCACGCTGTCATTGAGCTGACGGCCAAGGGTAATGCCATCGCTATGTGCAATCATCCCACCGCGCAGACTGTAGTTCAGACGACGGCTGTAATTGTCATAGCTGTATCCGGCAGAAACATCGGCATAGTTGCTCTGGTAACCGACGCTCACGTTACCATTAGTGGCTTGCGAATCCGCGTTATAGCCCTCTGAAACCTGCCAGCTCAATTGATTGTCCTTCAGTGCAGAGCCAGAAATACCCATATTATGCGTGGTGTCGCCATTCTTGCTGCTGTTCATGGCATAGTTTACCGACATGGACTGTGCCAAGTCGCTGTGGCTAAAGGCGCTAAACGGTACGCTCAGGTTGAGCGAAAAAACGTCATCGTTTTCACCATCATCCTCCGTCTCATTGCTGTATCCGGAAGCGTTTTTCGTGTGCGCATAGTTCAACGAATACGAAACGGGTCCCCATGCACTACTAAAACCGACATTCAACGAGTTGGCATGTTCGCTGTTCCAGTACGACTCATCAAACATACTCAGAGATAAGGTACCGAAAGACATATTTTGTGAAATAGTCACGTCATAACGGTTACGTTCGCGACCATCATTTATCGAACTGTTGTCTGCATCCCAGTTATTCAGGAAGTCCTGAAATGAGAGATAACCACGGGTCGAAAATTTGTAACCGGCAACAGAAACATCAGTATTGGTCTGCTGCAAAGTTTTACTGTAGCGGACGCGATAAGACTGGCCGTTGCGATGTTCTTGCTGGTGCATATTGTTCGGCTGCGGAATATCCGCCCAAGATTGCGAGGCATCAATTGAGAGTGCTCCGGCACTGCCCATATTGAAACCAGTGCCAATAATCAGGTTGGAATATTGGTCTTCCGCCTGAATATATCCCCCGTACAGCGTCACCCCTTTTCCTACGCCCCAGGCAGCAGAACCCTGCACAAAGTTAAACTCTTTAGCATCGGAGCCATCCTGGCGGGTCTGGCCCGCCACCAACCCATACTGGACCTGCCCTTCACGCTGCAAAACTGGCAGTGTGGCGTATGGCACGATAAAGCTGTTTTTCGTTCCATCAGACTCTTTAACCACCACTCGCAGATCACCAGAACTGCCGGTAGGGTACATATCATCAAATTCAAACGGACCAGGCGGCACAGTGGCTTTATAGATACTGTGCCCATTCTGATAGACCGTCACTTCGGCATTACTTCTGGCGATACCCCGGATAACAGGTGCAAAACCTTGCATGCTGTCGGGTTTCATATCGTTATCGGAATAGAGTTGCACGCCGCTAAAACTCACGCTGTCAAAGATACCGCCCCGGGTGGTACCCTGTCCCAGCATCATCTGACTTTTCAGCGACTTAATATCGCGTGATACGTAGGTATAGATAGAATCCCAGTCGTTTTCATTCTGAGAATGGGTATAGGTCGAATAGTTGCGGAAACGCCAGGCACCGATATTCAACCCAGGTTGCAGGCTGACAAACTGGTTACTGCTGTCAGTCCCGCTGCGTTGATGCAAATCCTGCTGTCCCGACATGTTGTAGTTAAGTAGGCCCGCAGTAATTCCTTCATCCCAGCGTTCCGGTGAGACATACCCACGAGCAGTATTAAGCATGGCGACTTGCGGGATCGTCAAATCATAGCGCTGTTGGCCTAAATCCATTCTTTCCTGCAATTCAGGGATGGCATAAAGGTCAATGCATTCATTCTCTTTATCTTTATCGGTGAAGTAGCTGCTGACCCGAACGTTCCATGCTTTAAGTTGAGCTATGCTCAGACATGCCCCTATATCGCGAGATGCGGAGTCTTTCTTGCCGTGAGTCAATGTCCGAAACGAAATCGTTTTGGTATCAACAAGGCTACCATTGATATAAATATCAACATTGTAATCACCTGGCGGTACCTCATCTTTGGCAAACAGGCTCAGGTCCATTGTTGGCGCACTTGTGCTTTCCGTTTCCAAAAGATGAGGATCGAAATATTCTTTCGCTGATACGCTAGAGATATTAAAGGCAATGCTGAGCCCCAGCCCTAAAAAAAGGACATGGGTATGCTTAACTTTTTCCATTTTAACCCTGTATCCTTTGCGGATACTTTTATGACTTATTAATAAGTTGTGACGTAATCCTGACCTTTGACGCCATAGTCGTTAATAATCGACCAAGTTATTTTTCCATGTGGTGCTATTTTCCCTTCTGAAATACTCAGCACAGAAAATGGAGCGACAAAATATTGTGCGTTCAAATGTTTGTTATTGACATCAATACTGGAGAAGTTCATATAAAATGGGGTTGGGTTATTGACCTGCAGACTGGTCCCTGTAGATTTCCAGAACAGTTTGTTGGCACTATTTTCGGGGCGTTTCCCTTTCATCGCCGCAGGTCGATAAATCAGTTTTATTTTTGAGTTAATCGCAATTTGCATGGTGTTCTTATTAGCAACGTCCTCCGACGCCGGGATCCCTTTAACATTCAGCCATAACATAGACTCCCTGTCTTCCTGTACTGGCAAACCGGAACGGACAATACGGATCGAGGCTTTTTTACCGGCCTCTAAGCGAAATAATGGCGGTGTAATAATCATGCTCTCTTTTTTCAGGCTTCCGTTATCTGCCTGACTCACCCAGGTTTGGACCAGGTTAGTGACCTTATCCGAGTTTTCTACAGAGATTGAGGCTGCCTGATGGGTACCATCAAACACTACACGCGTTCCACCTACAACAATACTGGCGGCAGCATGAAAGCTCATGGCGCTGGTTGCACATAAAAGAAGGGCTGCTATTGGTTTCATAAATTACTCGCAAACAAAAAGGAGGGTCGCCCCTCCTGCAAAATTAGTTATAACGGACGTTGTACGTAAGGACAGATTTCACATCGCCGGCAACGGCCAGACCTGTAGCAATCATCTGCGCGGTATAGGTCTCACTGGCATTTCCGGAGCTTAGATCGATTTCATCATTATCCGCATTGTTTTCGACAATCGTGCCGTTAGAGCCGCCCTGCCTCAGCTGTACGGCGACATTGGTTGCAGCACTAACACCGGCCGTATTTTTGAAGTACGACTGATCATTGGCGTCAGTATCAACCGGGCCTGAAAACACGATGTCTGCAGAGGTGGACGTTGGACATTCGGTGAGATCAAAAATGAACTGCTTTGGTGCGCCCAGATCTCCTTTCTGTGCCAGATCCGCGGCGACCGTTGAACCCAAATCGACAGTGGCTGTTGCTGTGCCACCGTCTACCGCAACGTTACATCCTGAATCCAGAACCGTACCATTAAACGTGATGGTGTTTGATGCCTTGGCGGCACTTACGCTGCAGAAAGTTAGAATGATTGCAGCACCAATTTTAGTAATCTTCATTTTATTTCCTTGCTGGATATTATATTAAATAACTATCAAAAATTTCGCCCACGTTAAAGACGACAAAACACATTAGTGAATAGATCACTATTGTGATTAGCTATCTTTATATTTAATGAGGGTGGTTAGAATTCGGGGAAAATAATACGCGAGTGGATAATTGACGTCCAGTCTACTATTAGACTATCCCTGTCAATCTCAGCCAAGTTTGTTTAAATTTAATTTTTTAACATAAACATCAAATACGTAACAATTGTTTTTTTGTATTTCCTCACGACACTCCTCATCCATTAATAGACTGTCCAGGTTTTTTGTTTTTATATATACTCTCCAACATTGAACGAAAAATTACCGAGGGTTGTATAGTAAATGAATAGACCGACAGCATCTGAGACATTAGATGAGGCATGGTATTTAGATGTGTCGTTTGATGAGTATATTCAGCTTATTATAGAGCAGATGGCGATTGAAAAAATTTCATTCGAATGCGAAATCCATGAGATGCGTTCTTTACTCATCGCGAATGGTATTGATCAAACTGCCGTCATCCATCATGACGTCATTAGCGATAAAATTTACGAACGGTTACTTCGATATAGGCTGGGATATTGTGGAGCGATGCAAGAGAACAAAAAACTCATACGGGCGTACAAGTTTCGCCGCAAGTTTCTTAAAATGATAGAAAGAAGATAGGCTCATCTTTATCTTAACTTTAAATTTGTGACGACAGCGAGGGAAATGGAGAAGCTATGACTCTAATCAGTTTATTAACCTTACAAGAAATTGATGCAAAATTTAAAGATGTTAGCGTGGTTAATCATATGCAGGAGTTTTTCGGAAAAGGGGTGCCAAGGTACTATAAAAAGGGAACATATATCACCTTGTGGAGCAATGAGATACTGATAATCACATCGGGAGAGGTGATTATATTACCCGATACGGAGGAAGCATGCGCTTTGGGAAGCACTTTCGATTATATGCCTATTGGATTTATTGAACGTTATAATGGCGCGCTCTCTCTGCTTTATCGCGTTGAAAAAGATACTGAGGTGATGTCTCTGAGCTATCAGGAATTTGATGAAGTGATTAAGACATCTCCATTTGGCGTGAGATATCTCAGTAAACTCATGGCTTATCTCACATCCTCCTTGATTTATATTAATTACGAGCGAGGGTCCGGAACAAGCTATCATACTATAAGGGGGTTACTGTACCGCTACCAATACAAATATGAAGGGAATGTCAGTAATGCAGAAAGCCTGGCAAAGTTTATCCTGCAAAGATCAGGACTATCCCGAAGTTATGTCTTTAAAATCTTATCAGGGCTTAAAAATGGCGGCTACATTACGTTAAAAAATGGAAGGATGCTGACGATCAATAAAGCGATACCAAAGAAATTCTAATCTTATTGTACAGAAGTGGTTTACAGTATTTGTATTGGTTGGTAGTGACGCGTTCGTCTGTTAGTCAGATATTGCTTCGGCTGTAAGAACAACTGAATATTTCACTTCTGCATCGAAAAACGAGGATGTATTAATCTGACCGAGGCAGGAAAGCAACTTTATGACGAGATCGTCCCCGCTATTGAACAACTCAAGAGCGCAGTAACTGACATTGCTAAGCAAATACGATGGGTGACATTTCAGATTTGGTCAGAGGGAACATTACCGCATAGTCTTAACACCGGGCGCTTTATCGTCGCCACTCGGTTGAAAATTGGTTATCATCCGCTCCCACTTCCCCGTCTGGCAGCCTGATGTCTACGATTATCGATACCTTTATTGCCCCGCCGTGCCACGACGAGATTGAGATCCTCTGGCAGGACGAACACCTGCTGATTATCAATAAACCCAGCGGGTTGCTCAGTCTTTCGGGGAAGAATCCGCAAAATCTCGATTCGGTGCATCACCGGCTGGTACAGCTTTTTCCCGGCTGCACCCTGGTTCACCGCCTTGATTTTGGTACATCCGGGCTGATGGTGATTGCACGCAATAAGGCGATTAACGCCGCCCTCTGCCAGCAGTTCAGCCAGCGCAGCGTGACCAAAATTTACCGGGCGCTGCTGTGCGGCCATCTGGCCGACGACGAAGGGGTGATAGATGCGGCGATTGCCAAAGATCCGGCCCTGTTTCCCCTGATGTCGATTTGCGCTATCCACGGCAAGCCCGCCCGCTCCCGCTATCGGGTCGTGGAGCGTCTTTATCAGACGCAGGAAAACGGAACGGAATTGGCGTTAACGCGGGTGGAACTGACCCCGGAGACCGGGCGGACGCATCAGCTACGCATTCACTGCCAGCAGTTGGGCCACCCTATTTTGGGTTGTGATTTGTATGGCGGAAAACGGCTGCCCGGCAGCGAACAGATCTCACGTCTGATGCTGCACGCCAGCGAACTGCATTTTGTTCACCCTGTCAGCGGCGAGCCGATTGACGCCCGCCATGACAGTCCGTTTTGAACGCGTATTTACCACATCAAATCATCAGGCACTTTAAAGTCAGCGTACGGATCGTCTTCGTCCTGCTCTTCCTGACTTAGCGCGCTGTTTAACACAATACTGCTGGCATCGCGCTGGGCAATCTTATCGGCTACGCTGGCCGGAATAATGGCGTAGACAGGATCGGCACTGCCTTCGGCTACCAGACGCGCAATCGCGAGACGACCGCTGATCAGCTGTGCCTGGGTCAGCTTATCGACCACCACTTTTTTAATCAGATTATTATCGGTGAAGTTAAAATCAATATTGCCTCGGGCAATGGTGATTTTATTCATTTCAATCAGTTGCTTCACCTGGGCTTTATATTCTTTTGATAACGCGGCTTGTTTTTGTTGCTCGCTGAGCAGTTTGTCGCGCTCAAGCTGGGCCTTCTTATTCTCTTCGACAGCCTCTCTTGCCTCACGCGCCTGTACGCGTGATTTTTTGGCCGTTCGTTGAACTTTGGCCATTTTTTTGCTGGAGACTAATCCCGCTTTGAGCATCTGCTCTTGTAAGGTGAGTTTTGTCATTGTCGTGTCTAAACCGGTTGAATATTTCCCGGGATTATACCTGTATTGTGCGGCGCGGCGCCAGTTTGCAGGACAGGTTGCCGGAGCCATTGCTCCGGCCTGTTTCGGGCTGCGGATTATCCCTCTTCAACCAGACTTTCTATTTTTGCCCCCGCGCGGCGGGCGGTTGCGGGCAGGATATCCAGTTTGCTGACATAGCCGTCGGGATCAAGGCCGCGATTGCGCGCCCTGGCCTGCTGGAGAATTTCCTCATCCCAGTACAGACGTTTGCGCTGATCGCCCTGGGTGGTGAGTATCCATTCCGTGCCGCCGTCGACCGCGCGATAACGTCGCCAGCTATTGGCCGGGATAGAGACTATCGACCGTTCCGGGGCAATAACGCTGACCTCTTCCCCTGCCTGATTCCAGGTGACTTCCAGCGTGCCTTTGAACACCATAATCACCTGTACGTCAGGGCAAAGATGACGCCCAACCTGATGCTCAGCCTGCAAACGCAGCCACTCGACGGAAAAACCGTGCGGCTGGGTGAGCGGCGGCGCACTGTGTTTATCCTGCGAGATGCCATAGCCAATCACCGGGGCTATTTCCCCCCCATGCCCCGGCAGAACCGCATCCAGCAGCCCTTCTGACGACCATTGGCGCGCTTCGCCCGTCACCGCCCGCTGGCGCATCTCCTCAACGGAGTAGTCACGTAACGCGGCAATCTCCTCGGCGGCCAACGGGGGCAACAGTGCGGAGGGCTCAGGCAGAACATCCCCTGCGTTGACGTCGATCAGCATGTTATCTTTGCTCAGATAAAGCCCATGCTCGCTGGCGGCTTCGAGAATGGACGGGTGCCATATGATGCCCCCGGTATTATTGCCGCCCAGCACGGTGTAAACCATGCCACAGGTATCTTCCTTGCTGACGTTGGTAAAGCCGCGGAAAATCCAGGTCGGGATGCTGAGAATAGCCGGGGCGCTGAATTCCGCTTCATGCTCGCCGTTCGCCCCCCAGCGAAAACGCCAGCTCCCTTCATGAATCAAGAAGACCTCGGCGGTAAAATGCAGGTGTAAATTATTGGTCACTCCCTTCGGCATTGCCGCCGCACCGATGTTAAACCCGTGGGGTTCAGGAATATTCACCACCTGAGAGGAAGACTGCGTCACGCCTGGACCAATAAACGAATAGTTCTGCTTTAGATGAGAGCCAGGCAGCTTGCAGTCGATAAAGGCCAGGTTGCAGGAAACCATGTCTTGCGGGGCGACCAGGCGACTCCGGGCCTGAGCAGAGGTTAAGGTTATGGATTTCATATCAGCTCCTGTTAATAACCGGACGCGCCGGTAGTGGGGATAGCATTGCCACGGGTCAGCGCGATGGCTTCGCGCGATGCACGGCCCAATTGCATTACGTCGTTAGCCGGCGTCACAAAGTTAAATCCTTCGGCGATACGCTGTGCGGCGGCGGCACCCGAGGTGCAGAAAATACCCGCTATCTTGCTCTTCTCCCGACAGCGGCTGACCACCCATTCAATCGCCGCCAACATGTCCGGATGGGTGGATTCGGCGCTGGCGGCCCCTGTCAGCGTCAGAGAGAGATCGTTTGGCCCAATAAAAACCCCGTCCAGCCCATCGGTATCCAGAATGGCATCAATGTTGGTCAGACCTTCGCGCGTTTCTATCATTGCCAGGGTGAGGATTTCGCGGTTAGCGTGCTGCGGATAGTCAGCCCCGCCATACAGCAGGCCGCGCGCCGGGCCGAACGAGCGTATGCCCTCCGGGGAATAGCGACAGGCGGAGACAAAGCGGCGTGCCTGCTCAGCCGTGGAGATCATCGGGCAGATAACCCCATAGGCCCCGGCGTCCAGCACTCGCATGATCTGCGCCGGGGAATTGTCGGCAACACGCACCAGCGGCACCGCAGGCGTAGCGGACAGCGCCTGCAACATGGTTAACGCGCTGGCGAAATCAATCATGCCGTGTTGCAAATCTACGGTAACGGCATCGTAGCCCTGATGCCCCATAATTTCGGCGCTGTAGCTGGACGGAATAGCCAGCCAGCCGTTAACGACCGGACGCTTTTCCGCCAGCGCCTTTTTGACATTATTTACTCGCATATCAAGGACTCCATAATCCACTGTCGAAGCGGGGCCGCGGCGTTATCCGGCGATTCAAGGACACAAAAATGCCCCGCTGAATTGAGGGTGACCCAGGTTGTATTCGGCGCACAGTCGGCGGCCAGCCGGTGATGTTCCGGGGTACAAATGGGATCGTATTCACCGTTAAGGATCAGTACCGGACAACGGAGACCGCGCAGTGCGGCGCGGTTATCGCGGCGGCTGATGGCGATTTCCGTCTGGCGAGAAAAGGTTTCACTGTCCGTCTCCTCGGCCATCAGGCACAGGGTGTCGTGCAACGTGCGGTTGTTCCGGTTGGCCGGGGCCACATAGCTCTCCCAAAGCGTGCCAGAGAGCCATTCCCCATGCCCCTGCTCACGCGCCTTCTGTACCGCCGCCCGCCGGGTGTCGGCATTCTCAGGCCGGTCTGCCAACGGATTAACCGAGGTCAGCGCCAGACCGGCCAGCCGCTCGGGCGCATCGGCCGCCATTTGCAGCGCGACGATCGCGCCCAGCGAAAAGCCCGCCAGCAGAAAACGTGGCGGCAGCACAGGTAACAGCCGTCGGGACGATTCCGGTGCCGAATCGGCGCTGGCTAACGTCAGGCAGATAACTGCGGGGACGTTCAGGCGCTCAATCAACGGCCCCCACAGCCGGGCGTTGCATAACGTGCCGCCGATCAGCACTAACGGCGTGTGAGTGTTATCTATCAACGGGAGTCGGGTCATGTCGCCGTCCAGCCTCCGTCCACCATCAGCGCACTGCCGGTGATCATCGCCGCGGCATCAGAAGCGAGAAACACCACCGGGCCCATCACATCTTCCACTTTGCCCAGGCGCGGCAGCTTAATGTTGCTCATCACGTAGCGGCGAAAATCCGGATCTTCCAGCGACCGACGCGACAGTTCGGTTTCGACGAACGTCGGGCATAGGGTGTTAACCCGGATCCCCGCGTCGCCCAGTTCGAGCGCCATGGTGCGCGTCAGCCCTTCGAGTGCGAATTTCGACGCGCAGTAGACGCTGCGCTGCGGGCCGCCAACGTGGCCCATTTGCGATGAGATATGAATGATTGAGCCTGCAATCTTTTCCTCACGCATGCGCCGGGCCATCTGCTGGCTGATAAAAAAAGTTGCCCGCAGGTTGAGGTCCATCACCGCGTCAAAATTCTCTTCGCTGACCTCGAGGAACGGCTGATGACGCGCTAATCCGGCGCTGTTGACCAGGATATTCATCGTCGGCAAGGTGCTAAGGGTTTCAGCCACCTGTTTCGATGCGGTGATATCCAGCGCCAGCGGGTGCAGCGTCAACCCGCCGCCTGCGGCCCACTCGACCGCATGCGCCAGGTCAGCAGGATTTCGGGCGGCAATCCACACCTCTGCCCCGGCATTCGCCAGCGCTACCGCGCAGGCAAAACCGAGTCCTTTCGAGCCTCCGGTGACCAGCGCCCGCCTGCCATGCAGGGTGAATAAAGGCGTTTGCGGGAGCGGCATGCTCACACCTTCTCTCTCACCGGGGCTGGCGTCGCGTAAGGCACGTCCGTCTGACCGTAGCGGCGCACGCGGATATTGGCCTGCTCGGCGTGTCCGGCAAAGCCTTCCAACAAGGAGAGACGCGAGCAGTAGCTGCCGATTTCCGTGGTCGCTTCATCGGTTAACACCTTTTGCCAGGTGCAGGTCTTCATGAATTTGCCGACCCACAGACCGCCGGTGTAGCGAGCGGCTTTCTGCGTCGGCAGCGTATGGTTGGTGCCAATCACCTTATCGCCATAGGCCACGTTAGTGCGCGGGCCAAGGAACAGCGCCCCGTAGTTGGTCATGTTGGCGAGGAACCAGTCGTCACGCTCGGTCATCACCTGCACATGTTCGGAGGCGATACGATCGGCCTCTTTCAGCATCTCGTCGTAACTCTCGCAGACGATAACTTCCCCGTAGTCTTCCCAGGCGCGACGGGCGATATCGGCGGTAGGCAATTTCATCAGCAGTCGATCAATTTCGGCCATCGTCTCTCTGGCGAGTTTTTCCGAGTTGGTCAGCAGGATAGCGGGCGTGGTGACACCGTGTTCCGCCTGACCCAGCAGATCGGTGGCGCAGATTTCCGCATCCACGCTTTCATCGGCAATCACCAACGTTTCTGTCGGGCCCGCAAACAGGTCGATCCCGACGCGACCAAACAACTGGCGCTTGGCTTCGGCCACGAAGGCGTTGCCCGGCCCCACCAGCATATCCACCGGGGCCAGCGTGTCGGTGCCCAACGCCATTGCGCCGATAGCCTGAATCCCGCCCAACGCATAAATCTCCGTTGCACCCGCCATCTTTTGGGCCGCCACAATCGCCGGGGCCGGGGCGCCATTGAACGGCGGCGCGCAGCTGATAATCCGCGAACAGCCTGCGACGTTGGCGGTGATGATTGACATATGTGCCGAGGCCAGCAGCGGATATTTCCCTCCCGGCACATAGCAGCCGACCGCATTAATCGGAATGTTTTTATGGCCGAGGATCACCCCCGGGCGTGTTTCAACTTCTAAATCCAGCAAACAGGCTTTCTGCTGGCGAGCGAAGTTAACCACTTGCTCCTGAGCAAATTCGATATCCGCAATATCCTGGCGACTCAATTGCCGGATACACTGATTAATTTCGGCTTCACTGAGGCGATAATCCTGTCGGTCATAGTTGTCGAATTTAATGGATAATTCGCGAATCGCTTTATTCCCGCGATTTTCGATATCCGCCAGGATAAGCTCCACCGTTTCTCTTATTTGACGCTGGGCTTCCTGACGTTCCTGAACAGGCTTACTGGTTTTTAAGGCATAGGCCATGATGTACTCCTTGAAAAATTGGAATGAGAGATCCCCTCCCGATAAACCAGGATGGGTTATTTACCTATAAAAAATTATCTATCGCGGGCGGCAGCTAATTGCCCTTTCGCGGCTGGCTCATCTGCTTTTTTTATTTGTCGGGAATAAACCCAGCGCGCAGAGAGCGGGGTCATCATCACCGCCACCACCGACAGTGCGGCGATAACGATATAACCAGAGGACATATTAATATGTTGCAGCATAACGCCCATAATTACCGGGCCAATAAACATACCCAGCGAGTAAATCGTCTGGAACAACCCCATTCGGGTGGACTGTTCATCGGAGGTGGTATTCACCACGCTTAACGACATAAAGGCAGCAAACGCCATACCGAATGAGAACCCGGCCATCGCCTGCAAGCCGTAGATGACATACATATTGCTGGTGAACGGAATGCCGATGGTCGAAAGCACCTGCAAAATAATCCCGAGGACCGCCGTTTTCACCACCCCAAGGCGTTTATAAAACACCGAACTACACAGCGCGACGGCTATCGCATAAAAGACCAGATGAATATTACTCAGCAACGACAAAATCCCTGCCCGCGCCCCAAGCTGTTCTGCATAGATGGGCGTGAGCGTATCCCGGGTGGCGAACGGCACCAGAATCACAATGGTCGCCAGAATACCTATCATCCACACTGAACGATCGCTGAGTTGTTTACGTGCCGCCACAACGCAGGCCTGTAAGGTGGGTGCCCGCACGGCGTCGTGTACATCGGTGATGCGCGTGGTCAGCAGCAGCGCCAGCAGACCGGACATACAGGAGAGGAAAAAGGCGATGTTGTTGTCAAAATAGTGAATTAACAATCCACCGATGCAGTTGCCAATAAACACCCCAACCGGCCCGGCCAGGGCCAGTAGCGCGACGGCGGCCGGGGCTTCGCTGCGGTCAAAGTAGCGCATAAACAAAATGTTATATAAAACCCAGGTCGCGGCGGTAACGCCATCTGCCGCTTTGGCCAGATACAGGGTGACCGGATTGGGATCAAACCAGGCTAAAGGCCAGGTAAAAATCGGCAGTAACAGGCTAATCTGAATGAATATTTTACGGCTTTTGACCACATCAGAGACGATCCCCAGCGGGAAGCGAATCAGTAAGGTCGCCAGACCGCTGGCACCCATGATCATGCCCATCACCTGCGGTTCGATGCCCTGCTCCAGCATCATCGGCGCAAGAAAGGCGTCAATGCTGTGGATACAGATGAAAAACAGAATACTGATGACGAAAAAGAGCCGGGCTTCAGGTCGGCGTAACAGTGCTCGAAACATGGTTGTGAACCTCTGAAAGGTAATGGTTTTAACCAGTCAAGTACGGCATTTACCGGCTCTGTCCCTCTGGTTCCCTCTCCGTTTGCCCGGTATCGTTGACGGCATGAATATTTCGATGAATACGTATTCAAGAACTGAAGTTACGAAAAGGTTTCAATTTTGTAAAGTGACCTAAGTAGCATTGTGAGAAAATTAATTTTGTGTGTTGCATACGCATGCAAAGATGGTGTAAGTATAAAAAACACCCTCTCTTCACGGCGTGTCTGATGAGGTCGTCAGCTGAAGTCAACGGCGGTGGAGAGAGTCAAAAATAAGGAACTGGGGTAATGAAGCGGAAGAGTTTTGCGGCGGTCACTTCGCAGCAGGTGGCACAACTGGCAGGGGTATCGCAGTCGGCGGTCTCACGGAGCTTCACGCCCGGGGCAAGCATTTCCCCGGCGACGCGTGAAAAAGTGCTCAAGGCTGCCCGGGAGCTTGGCTATCGTCCCAACGCGATTGCCCGCTCTCTTAATACCGCCCGGTCGCGCATTATCGGCGTGGTGGTGTCCTATTTCGAGAACCCGTTTTATCCGCAGGTTCTCGAATCGCTGGCGCGAAAACTGGACACCCTGAACTACCACCTGCTGCTGTTTGTCGCTGATAAAGACGGCAATGTGGACAGGATTTTCGATCAGATTATGCAATATCGCGTGGACGGCATCGTGCTGGCGTCGGTCACGCTGTCGTTGGATCTTTCGGAAGAGTGTCTGGCGGCGGGCATCCCGGTGGTGCTGTTTAACCGCAGCGAAGACAGCGGGATGGCCTCCAGCGTGAACAGCAATAACGAAGCCGCCGCGCGGCAAATCGCCGAATTTTTTGTGGCCGGGGAACACCAGCGCTATGCCTACGTCGGCGGCGTGGCGGATTCATCGGTCAACATCGCTCGCCAGCGTGGCTATCTGGCCGCCTTGCAGGAACACGGCATTGACGATGTTAAGGTGGTTAATGGGGATTACGATACCCGTCAGACCGTGCGTGCCGCCTACAGCCTGTTTTCGCAGACGCCCGTACCGGACGCCATTTTTGTTGCCAATGACCACATGGCGCTGACGGTAATGGACGTCGCCCGCTACGAATTCGGCCTGCAAATTCCGCAGGATCTCTCCATCGTTGGCTATGACGATACAGGCCCGTCGGGCTGGCCTTCTTACGCGCTGACGTCCGTTTCGCAGCCTGTGCAGGAGATGGTCGACGCGGCGGTAGAATTGTTAATGAAGCAAATTGAGAGCGACACCATTGAGCCAGAGCAAATTATGGTCCCGGGCATGTTGGTTGTCCGCCACTCCACCCGCCGCCCGCGCAGCGGCATTATCGAAAAAGAGGGTGTATCCCTGTTTCAGCCTCAGGAGAGCAAATGAGCAGATTGCCTGGTTTTAGCCCCCAGTTCGACTCCATCCAGCAGTTTATTCTGACCCTGACGCATGTCGTCTGGGAGCAAAAAGATATCGGTCAGCTCGCCGATTTCTATGGCTCGCCGGTGGTGTTTATTACGCCAGAGAAACAGCTCACCGACCTGTCACAGTTTATGCGCCATACCCTGGAAGCGATGTACAGCTTCCCCCAGCGCAGCGTGCTGACGGAAGATATTCTCTGCACCGACGCGCCCGGCGGCGAATATTATGCCTCGCAGCGCACCATGGCCTCGATTCGCCATCAGGGCGAAGGCTTCTTCGGCCCGCCAACCGGGAAGAACGTGTGGGTACGCACCTGGGCGGATCGTATCTGCGCCGATGGCTCGGTGCGTCAGGAGTGGTTATTGCAGGACAGAGCCGCCATCGTGGCCCAGTTAGGGCTGGATATGCGCGAATTTGCCCACAGCCTGAGCCGTGCGCGGCAGCAACTGGGGCTGGAAGATCCTACGGCGGAAGTGCTTGATGCGCGCTGGGCGGGCGGGCCTGAAGGCGACGACGTTAGCGGCCCTGTCGCCGGGGTCATCGAACGCTATCTGACGATGTGGGCGGGTGGTAACAGCGGCACGGTTCCCGGGCTGTATCACCCCGCTGCCACCTTGTATGCTCCTGGGCACTGCATGGGCACCGGCGAGGCGGAAATCAGCGCCCTGCTGGCGGGTTATCGCGCCTCGTTTGCCGACAGCGAAACCCAGCTTCACCATTTAATTGTGCGTAAAGATCCCAATGAACCGGTGCGTATTTCGCTGCGCTGGTCATTATTAACCTGGCATGACGGCTACGGGAAATTTGGGGCGCCGACGCGGAAACCCGTGTCGATTACCGGCATTAGCCAGCTTGAACTCCGCGATGGATTAATTATTCGCGAATATTTAGGCATCGATGAATTAGCTATTTGGTCTCAAATCGTCAATCAATAATATTTTAATAGCCTACACCTTTTTACCCGCCGCAATATAAATTGCGGCGATCCCCTCTCATTCATTTTTATGAATGCAGGGATCGTATTATCTGAAAACATCTGAACATCAATGCAGGAGGTCCTATGTCTTCAACTGAAGCAACCAATAAAGCTCCAGCAGTACCCGAGAAAAATACCCATAAAATTCAGCGTGACGAACCGGTATTACAGATTGAACGCCGCGACTTTATCGATCTGGTGCCGGAGAAACGCCCGCGCGTACAGTCATTAAGAGGCTTTGATGAGTGTTATACCGATATTGTCGATTATATCGTGCGTTGCACCCATAAAATATGGGATGAACGCGATGTGGGTTTAATTTATACCCACTATACGCATAACTGCGTGCTGTATAACGCCCTGGGGACACTGTATACCCGTGAAGAAGTCGTGCAGGACACGCTGAAACGACTGGTGGCCTTCCCGGAACGTCGGGGCATGGCGACCCAGGTCATCTGGAACGGCAATGACGTCGATGGTTTCTATACCTCCCACCTGGTGACCGGCACCGGGCGTCATACCCAATTCAGCCATCTCGGCCAACCGACTAACCGTACCTTTGTCACCCGTACCGTCGCCGACTGCATGATCCACGAGAACAAGATTTATCGCGAGTGGGTGGTGAGTGACAACATGTCGATGATGAAACAGCTGGGCCTCAATACCGATGAGATAGCCTTTAACATGGCGAAGGAGCAGTTTGATAAAGGTTTCCGCGTCACCGATATCGGTGAAAATGGCCGGATGCTGGGCCAGTATCCCCCGGAGGTGGAGTGCGATGTGTCCATTGCCCATACCGATACCGAAGAGCAGTGCCTGCGCTGGATGCATGAAATCTATAACCGCCGGATGCTGGGCAAAATCAAAGAGGTGTATGCCCCGAACGTGCAGTACCACGGCCCGTTAATGAAAGAGCTGTACGGCGTGGCATCGGTTACGCACCAGACCCTGGCGCTGATTGGCATGATCCCGGACGGAGCATGGCTGCCACAGCACATCTGCTCTAATCCTTGCGATGAAGGCGGCGTGAAAGTGGCTATCCGCTGGATAATGGAAGGTCATCACCTCGGCTACGGCGAACTGGGCAAACCGACCGGAGAGCGTCTGTTCGTGATGGGCATGTCTCATTATCACATTGTGAACGGCAAAATTGTCGATGAGTGGGTGGTGTACGATCACCTTGCGCTGCTGGCACAAATCAAACTCGGTCAGATGGAGAACGCATAATGTCTGCACAATCAATTGTTAACCAGGTGAACTGGATCAAACGCCCTCAGGGACAGGACGAGAAAGCCGACCGTTCCCTGACCGATACCGTCAGCGCCATCATTGCCCGCGTGAAGCAAGAAGGTGATGCGGCGCTGCGCGATTACTCTCAACAGTTCGACAAGGTCGTGCCGCAGCAGTTTGAAGTCTCTGCCCAGGAAATTGAGCAGGCGCTGGCGGCAATGGACCCGCAGACCCGTCGCGACAGCGAGTTTGCCATTTCGCAAGTGCGCCGCTTTGCGCAGGCGCAGTTCGCCACCATGTTACCCCTGGAAGTCGAAACGCTGCCGGGCGTCCATCTCGGGCACCGGATCATTCCGGTCCAGACCGTCGGCTGCTACGTGCCCGGTGGGCGCTACCCTATCCTTTCCGCCCCCGTAATGTCGATTGTGCCCGCCACCGTGGCTGGCTGTGAGCAGATTATTGCCTGCCTGCCGCCGGGCGCGCATCCGGCGATGATCGCCGTTTGCCATCTGGCCGGGGCGCATCGCATTTTCAAAGTTGGCGGCGCCCAGGCCATCGCTGCCATGGCCTGGGGAACGGAAAGTATCCCGTCAGTGGATAAAATCGTCGGCCCTGGCAATGCCTACGTGAACGAAGCCAAGCGCCAGGTCTTTGGCAAAGTCGGGATTGATGCCCTGGCCGGGCCGAGCGAGATTTTCACCGTGGCAGATGAAACCGCCGACCCGCGTATTCTGGCCGCCGACCTGCTGGCCCAGGCGGAGCATGACATCCACACCCGCGTTGGCCTGGCGACCACCAGCCAGGATATCGCCAGCCGTACCCTTGCCGAAATCGAACGTCAACTGGGTAACCTGCCTACCGCCGCTACGGCGGGAGAAGCCTGGCGTCGTCAGGGCGAAATCGTGGTCTGCGATTCAGAAGAACAGCTGGTCGCCTTTGCCGACTTTATGGCAACCGAGCATTTACAGGTTCATACCCGCGATCCGCACGCCACCGCGGCGAAGATCCGCAACTATGGTTCACTGTTTATCGGGCAAAACGCCAGCGTCGTCTTCTCGGATAAATGCTGCGGCACCAACCATACTTTGCCGACCATGGCGGCGGCGCGCTATACCGGCGGGCTGTGGGTCGGGGCGTATGTCAAAGTCTGTACCCATCAGTGGATTGATGAGCAAGGCATCCCGGCGATCGCCGAACCGGCTATCCGCCAAAGCCGCACCGAGGGCATGCAGGGCCACCGCCGTGCAGCTGAGATCCGCCTGCATCCACAGGATATCGATGCCATCACGGCAGGCCTCCGGGACTAAGCGGTTAAAGAGGCAGGCTCAATGGCCTGCCATTTTTTTCAGGACATTACCCTATGCATGCAATGCGTCTTATCCCTCCCCTCGATTGTCGCGAAGAGATAGCCCGACGGCTTCAGGCCATGGCTGACAACCGACATCTGAATGCCATTCTTGGTGTCAATCCCGATGCGATGGCGTTAGCCGGGCACTACCAGCAGCGCAGACAGCGCGGGGCGATGCTTGGGCCACTGCATGGCGTGCCGTTGATCGTGAAAGACAACATCGCCTGCGGCAAATGGCCGATAACGCTTGGCTGTAAAGGTCTGGCATCGGTAACGGCGGCATCTGATGCGCTCGTTATCCAGCGTCTACGGGCTGCCGGGGCAATTATTCTTGCCAGGGCGAATATGTCTGAGTTTGCTTTTGACGTCCGTTCCCGCAGCTCGCTCGGGGGGGATGCGCGTAATCCCTTGCAGCCTGAGGTAACGGCGGGTGGCTCCAGCGGAGGCAGCGCAGCTGCGGTCGCAGCCGGAATGGCCGACGCTGCGTTAGGGACAGATACCGGCGGTTCGATTCGCATTCCCTGTAGCTATACCGGCCTCGTCGGACTGCGGCCCGCGTTCCGGCGCGAGATGCTTGCGGGCGTTGCCCCGTTAGCCCTGAGCAAGGATACCGTTGGCCCGATGGTACACACCGTGCGGGATGCGGCACTCTTGCACGCCATTATGCACGGCGAGCAGCCAACGCAACCGATGGCCGCCCCGTTAGCATCACTTCGTCTGGGGGTAATTCACGCGCTGCAAGGCGACGATCCGGCACAGCTACGCGTCTGGCATCACGCGCTGAACCAGTTGCGGCTGGCCGGGGTGACCCTCATTGACGTGGACCTGCCGATTCTGGCGGAGGTGAAATCGCAGCCCTGTCTGAGCCTGTATGAGTTTCAGGTGGCTCTCAATGGCTGGCTGGTGCAACAGCAAAACGGGCCTAACAGCCTGCGGGAAATCATCCATTCCGGGGAGTATCTCCCCGAATTTCGTTCCCTGCTGGAACAGATGCTCACTTCGCACAGCCTGAAAACGCCGCAGTGGCTGAATGGCCGTCGCTTCCAGCGCGGTTTATACCAGGCACTCACCCAGGCGGCAGACCATGACCGCATTGATGCTTTTGTCTATCCCACCGTCGGCAGTCAGCCAATTAGCCTGGATAAAATGCCGCCGGGCTGTGCGCCTGAACTGGCCGCAATCAGCGGTCTGCCCGCCATTACCTTGCCGTGTGGCAGGGTCGAAAGCGGTTTACCGGTGGGTATGGAATTGTTGGCAAACTCACGGGACGCGCATTTTTTACTGGCCATTGCCCTGGCATGTGAAAACGTTTTTCACCCAGAGTAAGTCTGGTTTTTTCATTTCTCCTGCTATTCCATCAAGGATACAATGGCCGCAACACTCTTTATGACAGGTAACATCGGCCATGGCTGTGATCCCCAAAAACTACACGCGCCTCGAAAGCGGCTACCGTGAGAAAGCACTCAAAATCTATCCGTGGGTCTGCGGACGCTGCTCGCGCGAGTTCGTGTATTCCAATCTGCGTGAATTAACGGTTCACCATATCGACCACGATCATACCAATAACCCGGCGGATGGCAGTAACTGGGAGCTGTTGTGCCTGTATTGCCACGACCACGAACACTCGAAGTACACCGAAGCGGATCAGTACGGCAGCACGGTGATTGCCGGGGAAGATGCGCAGGACGACGTGGGTGCCGCAACCTATAACCCATTCGCTGATTTAAAATCGATGATCGGTAAGAAGAAATAATCTCAAGCAGCGGCTTATCGCCCCCCGGCGGTAGGCCAACGCACTTTTAAAGCTCGCCCACAAACCCGCCTTCCCCTGCGTAGTCTACACTCAACCTTCCTGCTTCGATCGCCGTCACATAATTTCATCGGCAATTATTACTCTCAGGCTAACAATCCTTTGCGCAGCTTAATTGATGCTCTACTCCTTACGGAGCAGACTTACTGCAGCATAAATCCAGGCAAAAATAATTTGCTGAATCAGGAGGTTGATAATGAATGCTGGCCAAACTCCGGCCCGGAACTGGAACACGCGCCGTAGCGAAAAAGCACGCCGCGTAGCATCCCTTCCGGTGCAGGGTAAGGTAATTCCCACCGACGGTCTGGTGGATGTGCTGGAAAAACTGATTGCTCCCGGCGACCGCGTGGTGCTGGAAGGTAACAACCAGAAACAGGCGGATTTCCTCTCGCGTATGCTGGCTGAAGTTAACCCGGCAAAAATCCATGACCTGCATATGATCATGCCGAGCGTCGGACGCAGCGAGCACCTTGATATCTTCGAAAAAGGTATCGCCCGCAAGCTTGATTTCTCGTTCTCCGGCCCGCAAAGCCTGCGTATTTCGCAGCTGCTTCAGGACGGTCAGCTCGAAATCGGCGCTATCCATACCTACATCGAACTCTACTCCCGTCTGTATGTTGATCTCTGCCCGAACGTGGCGCTGATTGCCGGTTATAAAGCTGACCGCAAAGGCAATCTCTACACCGGGCCAAGTACCGAAGATACGCCTGCGCTGGTCGAAGCCGCAGCCTTCCGCGACGGGATCGTTATCGCCCAGGTTAACGAACTGGTCGACGATGAGTGCGATTTGCCGCGCGTCGATATTCCCGGCTCGTGGATTGATTACGTGGTGGTGGCAGATAAGCCGTTCTTTATCGAACCGCTGTTCACCCGCGACCCGCGCCTGATCAAACAGGAACATATCCTGATGGCGATGATGGCGATCAAAGGCATCTACGCGGAACACCAGGTGCAGTCCCTGAACCACGGCATCGGCTTTAACACCGCCGCTATCGAACTGCTGCTGCCGACCTACGGCGAACAGCTCGGCCTGAAGGGCAAAATCTGTAAACACTGGACCCTCAACCCGCATCCGACGCTGATCCCGGCGATTGAAAGCGGCTGGGTGGAGAGCGTGCACTGCTTCGGCGGCGAACTGGGGATGGAAGAGTATATCCGCGCCCGTCCGGACGTGTTCTTTACCGGTGCCGACGGTTCAATGCGTTCTAACCGTGCGTTCTGCCAGCTGGCAGGCCAGTACGCGGTGGATATGTTTATCGGTTCGACCTTACAGGTCGACGGTCTGGCTAACTCCTCTACCGTGACCCGTGGTCGCCTGTCCGGCTTCGGCGGTGCGCCAAACATGGGCCATGATCCACACGGTCGCCGTCATGCCACTCCGGCGTGGCTGAACATGATGACCGAACCCGACCCGATGCAGCGCGGTAAAAAACTGGTGGTGCAGATGGTCGAAACCTTCCAGGCAGGCGCCAAGCCGACCTTCGTGGAAAAACTCGATGCGGTTGAAGTGGCTCAATCCTCCGGAATGCCGCTGGCTCCGGTAATGATTTACGGCGACGACGTGACCCACGTGCTGACCGAAGAAGGCATCGCCTATCTCTACCGTGCCAAAGATATGGAAGAACGCCGCGCCATGGTAGCCGCCGTAGCCGGGATCACCGACATCGGCCTTGGCGTTGACGCCAAACGCGTCGCTGACCTGCGTAAGAGCGGCAAAGTGGTGTATCCGGAAGACATGGGCATTCGCCGCAGCGATGCTACCCGTTCCCTGCTCGCCGCAGGCAGCGTGGCGGATCTGGTCGAATGGTCAGACGGTCTTTATAACCCACCTGCGAAATTCCGGAGCTGGTAATGAAACAGCTGTCACAGACTCAAGCAGAGGTTCAGGCCTATCGCCTGGCGGTTATCGCCCGCGATTGTCTGATCGACGAAGCGCGATTAAGCCCGAAGCCGGGTCTGGTGGACAGCCGGGGAAACGGTGCCCATCACGATCTGTCTCTGGCACTGATGGAGCGCTCGGCGCACAGCCTGACCCCCACGTTTCTGCAACTGGCCCGACACAGCTGGCAACGTCCCGCCGACATCGCCCTGCGCGAAACCGTCGGTCGTCTGGGTCGTGAAGGCGAACAGCAGATGATGGCCGCCACCGACGGGGTTAACACCCATCGCGGGGCTATCTGGGCGCTGGGCCTGCTGGTCAGCGCCGCCGCGATGCTGGATGAAAACGCCAGTGCGCAGGAGATTGCCGCCGCCGCCGCCCTGCTCGCCCGTTTGCCGGACCGCGCCGCGCCGAAAGTGTTCAGCAAAGGGCTGAAGGCGACGCACCGCTATCAGGTTCCGGGTGCACGTGAAGAAGCGCAACAGGCGTTTCCACATGTGATGACCCTGGCCTTGCCGCAGCTGTTACGCAGTCGCGCCCAGGGTGCCGGTGAAAGCGAAGCCCGTCTCGATGCGCTGATGGCGGTCATGACTTCGCTCAGCGATACCTGCGTGCTGTCTCGCGCAGGCATGACCGGCCTGCACGCAATGCAGACCGGTGCCCGGGCGGTGCTCGCCGCCGGGGGGGCCGCGACGGTCGCAGGTCGCGAGGCTCTCGCCCGTCTGGATGCGCAGATGCTGGCCCTCAACGCCTCACCCGGCGGGGCCGCCGACCTGCTTGCCGCCACGCTGTTTCTCGACAGGGTCAGCCAGCCCGCGTCTTGCTCAATTTAAAGAGGATGTTATGGAACACATTACATTGTCATTCCCTGCCAGCCGCACGTTCAGCGGCAAAGCCCTCGCAGGGGTCGTTGGTTCCGGTGATATGGAAGTCCTGTTCACCGCCACCGAAGGGGACACGCTCAGTATTGATATCACCACCTCGGTCGACAACAGCACCCGTCGCTGGAATGCGCTGTTCGACCGCCTGAACCTGACCAACGGCCTGCCTGCGGGCACGCTGATCATTCACGATTTCGGCGCGACGCCCGGCGTGGCACGCATTCGTATCGAACAGGTTTTTGAAGAGGTGAGCCATGCGTAACGACCGCAGCTTTATTGAATTACGGGCCCGTGAACGCGCCCACGCGCTGCTGGATGACGGCAGCTACCGTGAACTGCTCGATCCGTTTGAAGGGATTATGTCGCCGTGGCTTGCGCCGCAGGGCGTAGTGCCGCAGTCCGACGACGGCATGGTGGTCGCTCGCGGCACCATCAACGGTCAGTCAGCGGTGGTGATTGCCATCGAAGGCACCTTCCAGGGCGGCAGCATGGGCGAAGTGTCCGGGGCCAAGATGGCCGCGGCGCTCGAACTGGCAGCAGAAGATAACCGCAACGGTATCCCGACGCAGGCCGTGCTGTGCCTTGAAACCGGCGGCGTGCGTTTGCAGGAAGCCAACCTCGGCCTGGCCGCCATCGCCGATATCCACGCGGCGATCGTGGACCTGCGTCGCTACACCCCGGTGGTCGGCATTATCGCGGGCACCGTCGGCTGCTTCGGCGGGATGTCGATCGCTGCCGCGCTGTGCAGCTACCTGATTGTCACCCGCGAAGCCCGTCTGGGCCTGAACGGACCGCAGGTTATCGAACAGGAAGCCGGTATCGAAGAGTATGACTCCCGCGACCGTCCGTTTATCTGGAGCATGACCGGGGGCGAGATTCGCTATGAAAGCGGCCTCGTGGATGCCCTGGTTGGCGACGGTATCAACGCGGTGAAAGGCGCGATGAATGATGCCATTGCCAAAGGCGTTCCGGCGCAGAACCGCAGCGACAAGTATGCCGAATTCCTCGCCCGTCTGACGAACTTTGATACCCGTCAGCAGGCCGATACGGCGCAGATCAAACAGCTTTTTGCCCAGGAGGTGAAATGATGACTCAGTCCAATAGCCGTGGGGCCGTATGGCTGGAAAAACTGGCGCCGAACGCGCCACGCATGAGCGGTCTGTGCCCATCGGTGCAGGTCGCCGACGGTGAGCTGAATGGCGAAAGCGTGCGTTTCATCGCCGTGGTGCCGGATGCCAACAACCACTATCCACGCGCCGCCAAAGGCGAAGTCGGTCTGCTGGAAGGCTGGACGCTGGCGAAAGTGGTGAATGAAACCATCGACGCCGACGCCAGCCGCGACGTGAAGCGCCCTATCGTGGCGGTGATCGACGTGCCGAGCCAGGCCTATGGCCGTCGCGAAGAAGCCTTCGGGATCCACCAGGCGCTGGCCGGGGCCGCGGGCGCTTACGCCAAAGCCCGTCTGGCGGGCCATCCGGTGATTGGTCTTATCGTCGGGAAAGCGATGTCCGGGGCGTTTCTGGCGCACGGGTATCAGGCCAACCGCCTGATTGCCTTCAACGATCAGGGGGTGCTGGTCCACGCCATGGGTAAAGAGTCTGCGGCGCGTATCACCCTGCGTTCCGTGGATGCGCTGGAGAAACTGGCGGCAACTATTCCGCCAATGGCTTACGACGTCAGCAACTATGCAACGCTCGGCCTGCTCTCCGACCTGCTGAATATCAGCAATCCGGATGCGCCAACCGATGCCGATCTGGCGCAGGTGTTAATCATCCTGCAGCAGTCGGTGCGCGAAGCACGTCAGGATCCGAGCCTGAAAAACCGTCTCGGCGCGGATAACCGCCGGAGCTCAGCCCTGGTCCGCGAACGGATGCGCGCCAGCTGGTAAAGCGCAGCAGTAAGAAGTACGTAAAAAAAGACCTGCCGAAAGCGGTCGCCGTCGGGCGCAGCATAGCGCCCACGGTATAGCCGCTTTTAGAAAAATATAAACATCGTGTCAGTGCCAAATCTTTTTTTATCTACAGGTGGTTAATTCTATGACTTATGTAATTGTTCATGCCCTTGCTCCGATTTTCCTTATCATGCTGCTGGGCTTCTGGGCCGGCAAAGCCAAAATGGTCGACAACAAAAATGTGTCGCTGCTGAATATCTTCGTGATGGACTTCGCCCTGCCTGCGGCGCTGTTTAGCGCAACCGTGCAGACCCCGTGGTCCGGAATTGCCGCCCAGTCTCCGCTGATTGTGGTCCTGACTGGCGCAATGTGGGTAACCTACGCGGCTATCTATTTCCTTGCCACCAGCGTATTCAAAAAATCACCGCAGGATGCCGCCGTTCTGACCCTGACCGTCGCCCTGCCGAACTATGCGGCGCTGGGCCTGCCGATCCTCGGCAGCGTGCTGGGTGAAGGTTCTGCGACCTCTCTGTCCGTGGCGGTATCTATCGCCTGTGGTTCCGTGCTGATGACCCCGTTCTGCCTGCTTATCCTTGAGCGTGAAAAAGCGCGCGCGGCCGGTGAAAACAGCGGTTCTACCCTGGCGATGCTGCCGGTGCTGATGTGGCGCTCGCTGAAAAAACCTATCGTGATGGGCCCACTGCTGGGTGTTATCCTCTCTGCGATTGGCATCAAAATGCCGGACCTGCTGCTGTCGGCGATTAAACCACTGGGCCTGTCTGCCACCGCGGCCGCCCTGTTCCTGACCGGGGTTATCCTCTCTGCCCGTAAGCTGAAGCTGAACGCAATGGTCGGGATTGCCACCATTACCAAACTGCTTATCCAGCCATTCATCGCCTGGGGTATCGTTCTGGCCTTCGGTCTGCACGGTTCTGTGGCAATCACCGCTATCCTGATGATTGCGCTGTCTGCTGGCTTCTTCGGCGTGGTGTTCGGCAACCGCTTTGGCGTGCAGTCCCCGGACGCAGAAGCGGTGCTGCTGTTGAGCTCGGTTCTGTGTATCCTGTCGTTACCGCTGTTCATTACCTTAACTTCAGGCATGTAATATGACTTTCACACCGCGCCCCCACGATTTGCTGTGGCTAAATAACGCTGACGCTTTGCTGAATATTCAGGAGGCATGGGTCGCAAGCCAATGGCACCCCGGTCTGCCGGTCGTGGTGCGGCGCGATGTGAATGACAAGGCTGATATTCCGGTGGGCGTCCGCGGCATGAAGCGCGAACAGCGTGCCGCCGGATGGGTTAATGCAGAAGCCGTCATCCGCACGGTGACGCCCGAAATGCTCGCGGAACGCGAACGCCTGCTGCATTCCCCGTTTGTCTCCCAGCCGCCGGTTCAGGCGGCTATTTTACTCACCACCTTTGTGTGGCCGTGGCATTGGGGCATAACCGGCAGCACCGGATATGCACTCGCCACCGAAATTCCGGTTCTGCACGCCGACAGCGACCTCGATTTGATCATCCGTGCCCCACAGCCGCTGACGCCGGATGAATTACGCCAGTGGCAGACGCAGGTCGAAAAACTGCCGTGCCGGGCGGATACCCAGATTGAAACCCCCTTTGGCGCTTTCGCGTTGAACGAATGGCTGCGCGAAGGCCGCGTCCTGCTAAAAACCGCCCACGGCCCGCAGCTGACCGCGACGCCGTGGCACAGGGAGCCATGATGAAAATCCTCTTTACCTTCCCCGGCCAGGGCACCCAACGCGCCGGGATGCTGCAAAATTTGCCCGACGGCGACGCACTGCTCGCCGAAGTCCGCCCCGTGCTCGGGGCTGAAACCGACATCCTTGATACCGCCGATGCGTTACAGCACACCCGTGCGGTGCAGCTGTGCCTGCTGATTGCGGGTGTGGCCTGGGCGCGAGAGCTTATCCGTCACGACGTCGCACCGGATATCGTCAGCGGCCTGTCGATTGGCGCCTATCCTGCGGCGGTGATTTCCGGCGCGCTGGATTTTGCCGATGCGCTGCGTCTGGTGGCGCTGCGCGGCGATTTAATGGAGCAGGCGTATCCTCACGGTTACGGCCTGACGGCGATCGTCGGTCTCCCGCTTAATCAGGTTGAAAAATTGATGGCAGGCAGCGAGACGTATATCGCCAACCTCAATGCAGACACGCAGATTGTCATTGCTGGGCGCGATGAAGAGATGGCGCGCGTGGCGCAAAAGGCGCTCGACGCCGGAGCCAGCAAAGCGACCCGGCTTGCCGTCAGCGTGCCGTCGCACTGTGCGCTGTTGGACAAACCGGCAGCAGAACTGGCCGCCGCCTTTCAATCAGTGACGTTGTCACGTCCTCAGCGCACCTACCTCAGCGGATCGACGGGCCGGGTGCTGTGGGAACCGCAGAAAATCGCCGACGATCTGGCGTATAACATGGCGCGCACCGTGCAGTGGCAGGATGCGATGGTCTCCGCTAATCAGCGTGATGCCCGCCTCGCCATCGAAATGCCACCGGGCAGCGTGCTGACTGGATTAACGCATCTGGCGGGCTGGCAAGGCGACGCGATTTGTCTGGAGCGTAACAGCGTCGAGGTGGCGCAGCATCTGGTTAAACGGCTTAGCCGTTAATACTCCGGGCGTACATGCGCCCTTCTGCCGCCAGCGCCAGCAGGTCCTGATCGCGTTCCCGGTGGTGTGAGTAGACAATCGAAATCAGCTGGCGCATCTGGTACGGTTCCGCCAGCTTTAACAACTGCACATCATTCTCATACACCTTCTTCATGCGCCCTGGGATCAGGGCAAACCCCACGCCCGCCTGTACCAGGCTTATCATCGAGAAAATGTCATTTACGCGGGTCACGATTTCCGGCTCAAATCCGGCAATACTGAACGCTTCCTGGAACCCGGCGTAGGTGGCAAAACCTTCCGCCAGCGACACGAATTTGCGGTCGGCGTAATCTCGCAGATCGGCATCCTGCGCGGTATTGAGCGGCACACTGGCCGGGGCGGCGAGAAAAATATCGTCATGGAACAGCGGAATAACGTCGAAGGCTGACCCGTCAAACTCACCTTCGTTGGTGGAGATCAAAATCGCATCCAGGGCATCATCTTCCAGCATATCCAGCAGCATCTGGTTAGAGCCCATGGTCAAATCCAGCTCCAGCGATGGACGACGCAGCTTCATGCCCATGATAATTTTCGGCACCGTTTCCAGGGTCAGCGAGTACAGCGTGCCGATCCGCAGCCGCCCGCGCCCAACGCCCGCCACTTTGCGCGTCTGCTCCAGGCCTTTACTCATCAGGCCTATCACGTCCTGACAATATTCCAGCAGCGTCCAGGCGGCAGGCAGAGGCACCAGATTGCGTCCTTTATGAACAAACAGCGGACAGCCGACGCCCTCTTCCAGCGTATGCAGCGCCCGATGGACGCTGACGCTGCTCAGCTCCAGGGCCTCTGCGGTACGGGCGATGTTGCCTTTGTTCATAAACATCACAAAAACGGTGAGTTTGCGGAAGGTAATGTCCTGATTAATGTCGTCTTTCATGGCAGCCGGTTTGATATTTTTCAGATGAATGATTATACCCGGTTTTTGTGCCTCACCGCGTTACGCGCGGGCGTATGCTATATTTTTTGAGATAGCCCCTTCGTTACGGCAAGAGTGCCAGCGATGTTGCGGTAAAGTTGAGGTAATAGCATGGATCAGATTAAAAAAACCTCTCCCTTTGCTCAGGCGCTGATCGACAACCTCTCCCCTTATCTCACGTTTGACACTCACCCAGCCGGTGCGAAATTTAAACTCGTTGAGAATGGGGTCAGAATGTGTCATTTCATGCGGGACGGCATATTGATGCTGTATCGAGGCGATGACGAACAGCTATTGATGGGTACGCTGGGACCACCGTTTATTAGCGGCTTGGGTGATTTTAATGAGGACGTTAGCAGCTTGACGCTGATTACCGCCCAGCCCTGCGAGATAGCCGTCCTGACGCGCGAAAAGACGTTTGAAATTATCGAGCAAAAGGATTTATGGAAGCTGGTTGCACAGCAGATGCAGCATGTGTCCGGGCAGCTGCTTAAATA
This sequence comes from Scandinavium sp. M-37, assembly GCF_043558715.1. Classification (NCBI taxonomy): domain Bacteria; kingdom Pseudomonadati; phylum Pseudomonadota; class Gammaproteobacteria; order Enterobacterales; family Enterobacteriaceae; genus Scandinavium; species Scandinavium sp. M-37. Next base: position 106,228 of record NZ_JBIGIN010000001.1, on the reverse strand, counting down.
TTCTGCTCAGTTTGCCGCGCCGACTGCCTATGAGGCTATCTGTCATCAGCTGCGCTTGCTGATTAACGAACCGCCCTCACTCCGCAAAGAGATTACCGCCGAAAAATACATTCGCAGCAAAGTTCCGCTTTCACGCAGCGGCACGATGCGAATTCTGTCGGATTTAAAAACGGGGGGATATATCGTCATTGAAGACGGCATTCTGATTGAAATCCGCCATTTGCCTGCGAAGTATTAGCTAAGCCCGCCGAAGCGGGCCGTTTTAAGCAATATCACATGTCGTCAGAGGTGTAACCCACTACGATTTCCAGCGTCTTACGGATGACGTCTGACTTCACCACGTCATCAGTACATTCCAGCATATGGATTAAGCTTAAAATGATGCTTTTGTTGGTCAGATGATTGCCTGAAGATATGATCCCACGCACTGCCACTCCCAATACTGCAGACTCTTCTGCCAGCATATCGCCCGCGTGACGGAAGTAATTTGAGAGTGCTTTGTCATTCAGGGCTGTGTAAATATCAGGTTCATGTAGCATCGCCATTCTCATTTTCTCGTTCATATTTCAGTAACTTTTTTGAGATCAATGGAGCTTGCCGCTGTTACTCGGTTCGCGGCCATTCATCCCCCCATCGACTCGGTCCCTGAGTCTGATTTCGCCTTCATCCTGATGGCGAGGTGACTGAACTGTATTCATGTCTGCGAGTATTTTGCTGATAAGTCCCAGACGCTCGCTGTCCTTTTCGGACGCCTGCATAACTCGCAGCTGATGTATTAGCGATTTCGCATTTACCGGTCTTTTATTCCTGAGAAGATCCAGTACTGCCTCGCCAATCAATTCATCTTTCAGTTGTTCAGGGTGACTTCTCTTCATAACGACTGTCTCTTATTGCTGCATTTCCTCGTAAACAGAATGCAACATTAAGCACTATCTAGTGAAGAAGATCATGTGATGGAGTACATCAACGCTTCATCGGTAAACCTCACTTCTACGTGCTTTGTGATTATCAGCGCTCTGCGGACGCTGTGCTCTCACGGCTCTCAAACAGCAGACCGATCAGGGCGTTATAGTGTTTCTCTTCTTCAGGGCCAGACGCCTTTTCCAGACGCTTAAGAAGCTTGGTGCACAGTGACTTTCGATTCAGATTTCGGCCATCGCTAAGAATTTCAGTCACAATCTCGCCTAAGGTTTCCTGCTGAGTCGGCAGGTTGGCTTTTGCGAAGTAGCGGGAAATCGCCCCGGCTGAATCGACGGCTAACCCCTTATGCTGCTGCATGTGTCGCTCCTGTTCGAATGTTTGAATGTTTGAATGTTACAATTGATTATCAAGTTAGGTTAATTTTGAAAACTTGTACAGGAAATGTGTACAAAAGATTAGCTTGCTAATTGGCGAAAAGTGCTATTTACGTTTTTTCAATGATATAGGATTTATCCAGATGAAATTTACCTGCAATTTACTGTACACAATGAAAGATCCAGCCTGATGAAAATGGTACGCGTATCGCGCCCCCCGCCCTTTCATGTGAAATCGATGTTAAGACAACGTGTTGATTTGAACGACGTTAGCGCCATTATCTGCTACTGTTGACCCACACTCGCTCATTTCCGGAATGACCATGCTCACCACCATCATTTATCGCAGCCACTTGTGCGACAACGTGCCGTTCAAAGCGCTGGAGGGGATGGTAGCCGCCGCTAATCTCACCAACCAACGGGCCAGCGTCACGGGTATCTTGCTGTTTAACGGCACCCATTTCTTCCAGCTGCTCGAAGGCCCGGAAGAGAACGTGAACGCCATTTATGCGCGTATTTGCCAGGATCGCCGTCACTACAACGTGGTTGAAATTTTGTATGACTACGCCCCGGCGCGCCGGTTTGGCAAGGCCGGTATGGAGTTGATTGACCTGCGTGAACACGAACGGGAAGCCGTGCTGCAAACCGTGCTGGACAAAGGCACCACCCGCTATCAGTTGACCTACAACGACCGTGCCCTGCAGTTCTTCCGCACCTTCGTTGAGGCCAAGGAAAAACAGAATTACTACGAGATCCCGCCCGCGGATTCGTGGGAGTTTATTGCCGACGGCCAGGCCGTAAACCTGCCAGCGGACTACACGCCGATAGCCTCTGACTGCACCTTTGCGTTCCAGCCGATTATCGACCCGCTGGCGCAGGAGATAACGTCGCTGGAAGCGCTGATCCGCACGCCCACCGGCGATTTGCCCGGGCAATACTTCGCCCACCTTCCTGATGGCGAACTGTATGCGGCCGACCTTCGCAGCAAGAAAGTGGCTTTTGCAATGGCGCACGCGCTCGGTCTGCAGGACAACGTGCTCTCCATCAATCTGCTGCCGATGACGCTGGTGCAAATTCCCGGCGCGGTACGTTATTTACTGGATGAAATTGAAGCTAACGGGCTGGTGCCGGAACAAATCGTGGTCGAATTCACCGAAAACGAGGTTATTTCGCGCGTTGATGAATTTAAGGGGGCGGTCAAAGAGCTGAAAGCCGCAGGTATCAGCGTCACCATCGATCACTTTGGTGCTGGTTTTGCCGGTTTATTTTTGCTCACTCAGTTCCAGCCAGACAGAATTAAGATTAATCGCGAATTGATTAAAGATGTACACAAAAGCGGGCCCCGACAGGCCATTGTTCATGCCATTATTCAGTGCTGCGCCTCTCTGGAAATCCAGATTTCCGCCGTCGGAGTGGAGAAAGCGGAGGAGTGGATGTGGCTGGAATCCGCAGGCATTGCGCTGTTCCAGGGCAATCTCTTCGCCCGCCCTTGTCTGAACGGGATCCCTGCCGTTGCCTGGCCCGAGAAAAAAACGCCACTGTAGCCTTTAGATTAATTTTGCTAAACTCTTAGCTGGAGGCTGTACAAGTAATTATAATTTGTACAGCCGATGACCTTCCTGTACAAGGATGATTCAGGGGGCATTGATTCAGGTATGAGGGAAGCTATGGCTTTTTACAGCATTGGTGACGTAGCGGAACGTTGCGGGATTAACCCCGTCACGCTGCGTGCATGGCAGCGACGTTATGGTCTGCTCAAACCGCAGCGCAGTGAGGGCGGCCATCGACAGTTCGACGAAGAAGATATCCAGCGCATTGAAGAGATTAAACGCTGGATAAAATCCGGAACGCCTGTCAGTCGCGTTAAAGAGCTGCTGGATGTTAACCGCACGCCGCTCAACGATGACTGGGCAGCGTTGCAAGAAGAGATGATGTCCGTCCTTCGCCAGGCCCAGGCCCCTAAACTGCGCGCCAAAATTCTTGCCGCTGGCCGTGAACATCCGGTCGCCGCACTTATCGACAATGTGTACATCCCCGTTCGCCAACGCCTGAGTCTGGATCACAACACCGCCCGCACCATGTGCAGCCTGCTCGATGGCATTCTGATTGAATACGTGGCCGCGAATCTGGTCGAAACCCGCCGTAAATCAGGTAAAGAAGCGTTGCTCGTCGCCTGGGATGTGGAAGACCGCCTTCGTTTATGGCTGGAAGCCTGGCGTCTTTCCCAGTCTGGCTGGCATATTGCCGTGCTGGCTGAACCGCTGGAGTCCCCTCGCCCCGAATTTTTCCCCGGCCAGACTCTTTTTGTCTGGACAGGCCTGGCCCCGACCAGACGTCAACAGGAGCTGTTGCAGCACTGGCAGGAACAAGGCTATACCGTGCATTTTCATCATCCTGTGCCGTGATCCGTGCGGCGGTCTTCGTCGGGCCGTCCTTCTCATTCTGATGCTACTTCAACTTTCCTACCCATTCTGAGCAAAAATCCAGATAAGCCCGCACCAGTGTGGAAGGTCGTTTATGGCCAGCATAGACAAGCAGTAACGGGAGGGATTGTTTGGCTATCCCGGGCAAAAGCTGGATAAGCTCACCGCTTTCCAGCCAGGGTCTGACTGAAAAATCCATTACCTGTGAGACGCTCATACCGCTCAGAGCATAATGAATTAATGCCTGTGTATTATTGGTGGAAAAGACAGGCTCGTATTTCACTTTCTCAACGCCAGAGCCCCATTCAAACGAACCATGATTCAGGCTTTCCCAGGCAGCAATCGGAAGCTGGGCCATTTCAGTTAGCGTTGTTGGAGTGCCGTAACGTGCTAATAATGCGGGACTTGCCACAAACAAGGCTTCCACTGTCATCAGTGGTTTCGCAATCACATCATCAATATTTAAATTGCCCATTCTGAGCGCAACATCAACCCCATCGTCAAACAAATCAACGACTCTTTCGCTTGAATGACAAAATACTTTGATATCAGGATAACGCTGCTGAAACTCGAGCAGTAAATCCCACCAGAGTGAGAAATTGGGTGGCACAGAAAGACGTAATTTGCCCTGTAACTTGTGGGCTGAGGTTACCGATTTTTGTGCATCCTCCAGCAGTTCAACCCCCAGGCGAGCCTGTTCAAAAAACTGTTGTCCCTGATAGGTTGGCTTAACCCCTTGTTTTGAGCGATTCAGGAGCTGTACGTTTAACGCCTGCTCAAGCTCGTTAATTTTTCGACTCAGCGTTGAAATTGGCATGCCCATTTTTTCACTGGCCGCAGAAAAACTGCCGGCATTCACCACCGCGATGAACAATTTGGTTGCGTTGAAGTCCACTGTACTTTCCATATTTGGGCATCATCTGTTTATTTTTGGTGATTCCATTCCATTTTGCAAAGAGTAAAGTTTCACCTTTCTGATTTTCACCAGGACTGAACAATGCATAATCGCGTCACTGAACTCTTACATATCCGTTATCCACTCATACAGGCTCCCTTATATTTTCTTACCAGTGCGGAACTCGTCGCTGCCGTTTCGAATGCCGGAGGCCTGGGTACGTTGGGACCACACGCCGGGCAAGACAGCCTGCCGGGTTCACGTTATATAGCGCTGGAGCGGATGCGCCAGGAGATCAGAAAAGTAAAAACACTTACGGATAACCCTTTCGCCGCAACGTTAATTAACGGGCCTGATATGAGTTTCTGGCGACCAACCGCAGAAATGCTGGTTGAAGAAGGTGTGGAAGTGGTGCTTATCAATGAAGTGCTGGATGCTGAAATCTATGATTTCTTTAAACGCAACCGCATTAAAACGCTCTACCGTGCCCTGACCCCCACTATCGCTAACTCGAAAGAAGCGGAGAAATTAGGCGCCGACATCATCATTGCCACAGGTTTTGACGAAGGCGGCACTGTGCCGTCCCGCGTGATTGGTACGTTCAGTATTGTGCCCATGATTGCGGATAGTGTAAAAATCCCGGTAATCGCCGCAGGTGGTATAGGTGATGTCCGTGGTGTGCGTGCCGCAATGGCATTGGGGGCGGAAGGTGTATTTGCTGGCAGCCTCTTTTTAACGGCGCTTGAAAATCCCGCCGATGAAAAAGTTAAACAACTGATAGTCAACTCGAGCGCTGAAGATCTGCTGCTTTTCCGCACGCTGCCTGCATATTACCGCACATTACCCACCGATCTGAGCCCGAAACTGGCAGAATTAGAAGCCCAGGACACCGACCGCGAAACCATGTTTAAGGCAATGAACGGCTACCACTCTTTATGGCAGGCGATGAGACTCGGCAATTTTGATCAAGGGGTAGTGTCCACCGGCACCGGGATTTCAGTGATCAAATCAGTTCGACCGGCCGCACAAATTGTTGCCGACCTTATGCAAGATTTTTAATAACGCCCAGCAAGGGGCGGAAATGATTCCGCTCCTAAACGGCCTCATCCTTCGCCAAAAAAATTACAATAACCTCTCCACCCACTCGGCAAATACCCGTACTTTACGGGAAAGATGCCGATGCGGATAAAGCAGTGATAACTGACGCGGCGGGACGGGAAAGTCTGGTAGCACTTCTATCAGCTGACCGCTTTCGAGATAAGGCTGCAAAAAAACATTCATCCCTTGTAGCACTCCCAGCCCAGCCAGGCCCGCCGCAACATAGGCTTCGGAGTTATCGAGGACCAGTTTGCCTGAAAGTGTAAGTTCGGCTGTACCCGATGGGGTTTCAAACTTCCACGGCATAATTTGCCTGCTACTGCTGTTAATCCAGTTGACGGCCTGATGCTTACGCAACGCCTCCAGTGTTTTTGGTATGCCATACCGTGCAAGATAAGTCGGGCTGGCGCAGGTTATCATTTTGATGGTGCCAATCTTGCGGGCGATATAGTCGCCGTCGTCCAGTTCCCCTACCCGCAGCACACAGTCCAGGCCATCGCGTAGCATATCCCGGCGGCGATCTGAGCTGCTCAGAATGATGTCGATAGCAGGATGCTCACGGTAAAAATCAGGCAAATTTGGCACGACGAGCAACGCCGCAATTGCAATTGGCATATCCACCCGCAACTGCCCGTGTAAAACCCGGTCGTCGCCAAACGATTCCAGTAACTCATCGGCCTGGGCCAACAGGGGTTTACTGCGGCGATAAAATTCTTCCCCCTCTGGCGTCAGGTTAATCCGCCGTGTCGTTCGCTGCATTAATCTAATGCCGCTGTGTTGCTCCAGTTGTTGCAGGGCTTTAGTGACAGCAGGACGATGGATTTGCAGATTTTCCGCCGCCTGCGTCAGGCTACCTGACTCGACAATTTCGATAAAAATCTTAATAAATTCAAAGAGATTAATTTGCATTGTGTACTTCTTTTGCAAGAGATGTAGAGGTTGTTCATTCGCAACCGCGATAGTCACATTGTTACTTATTTTATAACAGTGATGAATCATTTTGGCTATTTTTCAAAACAATTACTGGCTCTACACTCTCTCCATCGCGAAACATGAAAACGCGTTAAGGCCGACGCATCAGGCTGTCTGACCTCTTAATTAAGGACATTACACCATGCAAAATAACCCTATCTGCCAAATTTTAGGCATAGAAAAAGCTGTCATTCAGGGCCCCTTATCCTGGCTGACCGATGCCCGTTTAGTTGCCGCTGTCAGCAACGCCGGAGGGCTTGGCGTGCTGGGGCCAAACGCAGGTTTAACGGCAGAAACCGCCGTTTCTACGCCACTTGAAACTGCCGAGAAAATGCGTGAAGAAATTCGTAAAACCAAAGCGCTCACGGAAAAACCGTTTGGCGTTAATCTGATCCCGACGCCTGAAAATGACATCTGGACGCCACCTATCTTGCAGGTAATAAAAGAAGAAGCGGTGAAAGTGGTGGTTTATACCGGCTATGGCGAAGGCGCGGTGATCCCCGCATTATTTGACGACCTGAAAGACGCGGGCATTAAGATTATCTACCGTGATATTAATCCCACCCCAGAAAACACCCGCCTCGCTGAAGCAGCCGGGGCAGATATTATTGTCGCCACCGGTTTTGACGAAGGCGGAACTTTACCAGGTAAGGCGCTGGGAACATTTTCAATCGTACCGCTGATTGCCGATGCCGTTCAGCATGTCCCGGTACTGGCCGCCGGAGGTATCACCGACAGCCGCACCGCCAGAGCAGCCCACGCCCTTGGGGCAAGTGGCGTTTTTGCGGGTTCCGTTTTTATCAGTACCGAAGAAAGCCGTGTACCGCAGTCAGTGAAAGACAAAATCATTCACGCTGACGGGCTCGACATGCTGCTGTTCCGTACTTTGCCCGATTATTATCGTTCATTACCTGGCAAGCTGGCAGAAAAACTGGTGCAAATGGATAAAGCTGGAGCCAGTAACGAAGAGCTTGGCAAAACCATGGGAGGTTTACGTGGTCTGCGTATTGGGATGCTCGAAGGAAATACTGATGAAGGTTATATCTCACTGGGCACCGGCATCGGCAGTATTCGGGAGATTAAAACTGTCGCTAAAGTGGTTAATGAATTAGCGGTGTGAAAGTTTCCCGCCCCGTGTAGGTCTGGTCAGTCAACTGCCTGCGCATGTACTCAATTTTATCTGCATGATATATTTAACATTGTTATATAGTTTCCTTTTTACTCATGCCTGGGCAGACCTGATGAATATTAATATACGACCTGCACTTATTTCTGATGTCGATAGTATTTTCGATGTCAGAACGTCAGTTATCGAAAATCATCTTAGTCGCGAAGAAATGCGGCAGATGGGAATTACTGAAAGCGTAGTGGCCGATATGATTCAGAGTAGCGCCTGCGCGTGGGTTGCGACAGAAAATGAAAAAATCATCGGGTTCTCAATGATTTTGCCGGATGAAGGTTGTCTCTTTGCAGCCTTTGTTCGCCCGGAGTATGAAGGTAAAGGTGCCGGGCGTAGGCTTGTTATGGCCGCTGAGCAGCAGTTGTTCAAACAGCATGATATTGCCTGGCTGGAAACCGATAAGCACAGTCGCGCAGCGAAATTTTACCTGCATCTCGGCTGGGGGAATCAAACGGATATCAACGAAACGGATATCCGATTAGAGAAAACAAATCGTCGCGTATAGCCCTTTTCACAAGGACCGGCAGATTACCGGTCCAGTGGGAAAGTTATTGCAAAGCGCGGTTGTCACACCAGCACCCTATTCGGAATACCGTTTCTTCTGAATGACATAACCGGGACTACTCGCTGATGAGAGCAACCTCAAACCGCACACCCGGCATCATTTTTTCAAGACCGTCGGTCAGCATCTTTCCAGCTTCATGAAGTTTCTCCAGCGGCATCTGCGGGAGACTCTCCAGAATGAACCACATTTGCTGAGCCTCCACATCTAAACGGGTTCTGATCCCCTGTCGCCAGTTCCAGCGACGACAGGTCACGCCGATATCATCACACCAGATAACTTCCCCACGCGCGGGATATTCCACCGCAGGTTCACCTTCTTTAAAGGTATCAAAAGGCTCGTTGCCTTCTGCCATTTTCAGGCGCGGCGAGCCCTGGTATGCAGCCCTATTTTCGCCTCCAACAGGAATGGCATATCGCAGGCTGACGGCATTATAGAGATCCACCACCGGATCGAGGGCTGGCATCGTGCCATCACGAAGCACACGCTTACGCAATGCATCAGCCGAACAGGGAGTACGTTTCGGCTTGGCACCGAAGCCCTGAAACACCGCTGCCCAGGCAGCCATATGAGCTTCAGCCCACTCAGGTACTCCCATCTGAACGGCTTCACAGGCGTCTTTCAGCGCCGATTCCCCGACATCAGGGTTCACTACAGGCGCGCCCTGTACATAGATACTGAGAGCCCGAAAACCGGGGGCGATACCATAGACCTCAGGGGCAATTGACGGAGTGACTGTAAACACGGGATAATCCTTTAATGACTAATTTATTCCATGATATCGACCAATGACCAAAAAAGTCAATTTAGTGACCAGCGCAGGTGCGGATGTCAGCACCGTGAACGAAGCCGTATCTCAGCGGATTAAGCTATATCGTAAGCAAAAAAAATTATCGCTTGATGAGTTATCCCGGCGAGCCAATATCAGTAAAGGCATGCTGGTCGAAATTGAAGGATGTAAGGCCAACCCGAGTATTGCGCTGTTGTGTCGTCTTGCCGCAGCGATGGGGGTATCTGTCGCGGATTTTGTGGATGTGAGCATTAAGCCTGATGTTCACATTATTACTGAAGCGGAGATCCCAGAACTGTGGAGAGGAGACAAGGGGGGAAGTGCCCGACTCCTTGCTGGTTCGGATGGGCCGGACATGACCGAACTCTGGTTATGGGAAATGCTGCCCGGCGAGAAATTTCATTCTACAGGACACCCCTCTGGAACGCTGGAGCTGCTGTATGTGCAGTCTGGAACGCTTACGCTTGGTGTGAAAGAGACGGTGTATAAGGTGAATAGCGGTTGCTCGGCGACAGCCAAAACGGATGTGCCTCACTTCTATGAAAACCAGGAAGAATCCCCCCTGAATTTCATTATGACCGTTAACGAAAAAGCATCCTGATGAGGCGACTTCTTGTTGAACCTACCGCACAAAGCGGTCATTTTACTCAGCGTCGGGCGAATCGTCCGCACACTTTAAATTCCCTGCCCCTTCAACGGCTTTCCGGGATCCGCCGCCAGGGCACTTGATCATTCCCATCAACCTCGGCAATACTGTATATATAAACAGTATTGCCGAGGTTGTTTACTGATGAAGCCCATTCCTTCCACTAACACAGAGAGTGCCATCGCCCTGCCGCTCTTTACCGAGCGCGTCTCCTGCGGCTTTCCGAGCCCGGCGGCGGACTATATTGATGAAGCCATCGATCTGGTGAAAAGCCTGATCCCGCATCCCTCTGCCACCTACGTTTTGCGCGTATCGGGCGATTCAATGCGGGATGCGGCGATCGTGCCGGAGTCAATGTTGCTGGTGGATTCCAGCCTGCGGGCGGGCGATGGTGATATCGTGGTGGCCCGTCTGAGCAGCGGATTTACCGTCAAGCGTCTGCGGCTGCACCCTGCCCCGCATCTGATGCCTGAGAACCCGGCCTATTCGCCGATCCCCCTTCACGAAAGCGACGACGTGCAGATCCTCGGGGTTGTTACCACGGTGATCACCCTGCCGCAGCGGTCTGCCCCATACAAAGCGAAATGAGGGTTATGTTTTTGTTTTCATGATTAAAAAATCAATCAGCGCCTGGACCCTTTTTGCCTTGCCGGTACTTTTTAAATAGTAGAGATAAACCGGGGGATAGGTTTTCCAGTAAGGTCTCATGACCGGGATAAAATTTTCTTTGTCAGGCTGCAATTCATATACCGGCTCAAACATTCTGCCGATCCCAAGCCCACTGCGTATTCCGTCAGCCATCACATCAATATCATTACTGATGAGCTGCCCCGGCATTTCAACCGTTAGCGGGTCGCCTTTATCTTCCAGCATTAACGGGAGGATGCGGTTATTGGTGATAAAGCGATAGCCGATTAGTTGATGCTGATGTAAATCTGCCGGATATTCCGGTGTGCCATATTGTTCAAGATAGGCGGCAGAGGCATACAAGCCTTCATGAAAGGGCTTCATTAACTGGCGAGCCACCACGCCCTCTTCCAGAATATCGCCAAAGCGAATGCCCATATCAAAGCGTTCATCAATCAAATTCACGGTTCCGTCATAAACGGAGACCTCAAGCTGGATCCCCGGATAAGTTTGGCAAAACTCCACCATACAGGGTTTCAGAATTAGCAGGTAGGCAAAGCGAGACAGCGTAATTCTGACCAGCCCTGACGGCTCCTGATTCAGGTCTTTGATGTTTTCCACCGCCCCTTCTAGCGACGCCACCGCCCGCAATGTCTGTTGCAACAGTTGTTCCCCGGCATCGGTTAACTCAATACGCCGCGTAGTGCGGACAAAAAGCGGGTGGCCGATATGCTGCTCAAGCAGTTTTAGCGCTTTGCTCACGGAAGGCGGCGTTATCTCAAGTTTTCTCGCCGCAGCAGTAATGCTGCCCTCACGCGCAATGCTCTGGAAAATACGAATTTGGTTGTAAATGACATTGTTCATGGCGATATCCGAATGAAGATACAGCATAGATTATTAGCTATTGGCTAAAAGTGTATAAGCCATTGCTGCCCTAAACAACAGAATCAGGGTTGTTTATACTGCCTTTTCGTTAACATTGGCTCACGAAATTTATCCGGAACACGGTGGGAAACTGGCCATAAATGACGCCGTCACGTTCATTAAACAGACAGGATAAGGAGATAAGTATGCAGTATGTAAACCTCGGGCGAAGCGGTCTGAAAGTCTCTCGACTGTGTCTGGGATGCATGAGTTATGGCGAACCAGGACGTCTTCCGCAGCCCTGGTCACTGGATGAAAAGACTTCGCGGCCCTTAATCCGCCAGGCGCTTGAGGCCGGTATTAATTTTTTTGATACGGCGAATATTTACTCCGGAGGAAGCTCCGAAGAGATTGTCGGTCGTGCGTTACGCGATATGGCCTATCGGGATGAAATCGTCGTCGCCACCAAGGCCTTTTTCCCCTGGCGCAACTCACCAAACACCGGTTTTCTGTCGCGAAAATCGCTATTTCAGGCCATCGATGACAGCCTGACCCGTCTGGGTATGGATTATGTCGATCTGTATCAGATCCACCGTTTTGATCACAGCACTCCCGTTGAGGAGACCATGGAAGCGCTTCACGATCTCGTGAAAGCCGGGAAAATTCGCTACATCGGGGCATCCTCAATGGAGGCCTGGCGCTTTGCGAAGATGCAACATGTAGCAGAACGTAATGGCTGGACGCGTTTTGTTTCTATGCAACCGCAATACAATCTTCTGTATCGGGAAGAAGAGCGTGAAATGCTGCCCTTATGTGAAGACCAGGGCGTGGGGGTTATTCCCTGGAGTCCAATGGCACGGGGTAGACTAACCCGTGACTGGAGTGAAACCACTCCCCGAACGCAGAACGATGCTTTTGCGCTGAAAATGTATGAGAATGCGGCAGATCAGGACCGTAATGTGGTTGATGTTGTGACGAGCATCGCGACCATGCGCAGCGTCCCACGGGCAGCTATCGCACTTGGATGGTTACTGTCTAAATCGGTGGTTACGGCCCCCATTATTGGCGCTACCAAAGCAGAACATCTTGCCACCGCAGTGGATGCGCTGACGCTGACATTATCGGTCGAAGAAATCGCAGCGCTTGAAGCCCCCTACACGCCACACGCTGTGGATGGCATTGTACCGCCGCTGTCGGAAAACCCGCCCCAGCTGTTATCTCCGCGAATTAAATAGGGACGTCATGCGCACAACGTTAAATCCCATCGGAAATATGAGGTCGCTTATGAAAGCCGGAATATCATTGTCATTATCGTTAGCGCTCAGTTGTTCTGCTGTTGCCCAGGATAAGAACCTATCTCTTCCGCCCGTGTTTACTCTTTTTGAGCTTGTCATTAAGCAAGATAAAAATATTGCCTTCGAGCGTCTGGCTGACAAGAATATGACCGCCTCGGTAAGGGAGGAGCCTGGAACCCTGGCGATGTACTCAACCAGCAAGAAAGCGGCCCCGTCGACCGTCTATCTTTTTGAAATCTACGCTGATAGCGACGCCTATCAAAAGCACATAGCGTCAAGCCCTTACAAAGATTTCCTTCGCAATGCTTCTGATGTTCTGGACCTGAGCCAAAAGCGCAGAATCGATGTAATACCGCAGTTCTTAGCGGATAAAAAGATCACGCAAAACGATGACATGATCAATAACTTTGTCATCGTGGATGTGAAACCAGAATGTGAACGCGCTTTTCGTCACATTGTTCTCCCTGAAATGGCGCAGTCAATTCAGCGAGAAGAAGACGTTCTGGCCATGTATGCCGCTATTGATAAGGCCCACCCTACCCGTTGGTATTTTTATGAAATATACGCCAGCGAAGATGCTTATCAGGCCCATCGTTTGACACCCCATTTTAAAGAATACATTGAGCAGACAGCAGACATGACCACAGATAAACAGGCCATTGCGATTAAACCCGAAAAGATAATGAATAAAGGCGGCCTGATATATAAAGCTGAATGAAGGAGAAAATTGCTGGTGAAGTTTTTCTGTTTGGCAACACTAAATTTTCTCAAACATCAACAAGATCAGGAGACGGCCTTCTGAACCCCTTGCTTTACTCTGCCCGCACGCGATACTGTATGTATATACAGTACACCGAAAATTATTCACCATGCTCGCACTCGTTGACGTCAACAACTTCTACACCTCCTGCGAAACCGCGTGGCGGCCAGAGCTTATCGGCACGCCGGTGGTGGTGCTGTCCAATAACGACGGCTGCATTATTTCGCGCTCAGCCGAGGCCAAAAAGCTCGGCATCAAAATGGGCGAGCCGTGGTTTAAGCTGAAATCGGCGCTGGCGCATCAGGGCGTAGTCACCTTCAGCAGCAACTATGCGCTGTACGGCGATATGAGCCATCGGGTGATGAGCACCCTGGAAGAAATCTGCCCGAGAGTCGACGTTTACAGCATTGATGAGGCGTTTGCCGATCTGACCGGGATCCAAGAGCTGGAAAAAGTGGGGCGCGAAATCCGCGAGCAGATCTTCCAGCGCACGCTGCTGACGGTCGGGGTCGGCATTGCGCCGACCAAAACGCTCGCTAAACTGGCCAATCATGCGGCAAAAATCTATCCGCAGACCAAAGGCGTGGTCGACCTCTCCTCCCCGGCGCGCCAGCGCAAGCTGATGGCGATCACGCCGGTGGAAGAAGTCTGGGGCGTGGGCCGCAGGCTAAGCAAAAAACTGAATGCAATGGGCATCGATAACACCCTGAAACTGGCCGACTGCGACCTGTGGTTTATCCGCAAAAATTTCAGCGTGGTGCTGGAGCGTACCGTGCGCGAGCTGCGCGGTGAGCCCTGCGTGGCGTTTGAAGAGTATCCCCCGGCGAAACAGGAAATTATCAGCTCGCGCTCATTCGGCAAACGCACCAGCGACTATTACGAAGTCCGGGAAGGCATCTGCACCTGGGCGGCACGGGCGGCGGAGAAAATGCGCCATGAGCACCAGTTTTGTCGCTACGTCGCGGCGTTCATTAAAAGCAGCCCGCACGATGAACACGAACCCTATTACAGCAACAGCCACGGTATTCGCCTGTTAACCCCGACCCAGGACACCCGCGATATCCTCGCCGCTGCCACCCGCTGCCTCGACGTCATCTGGAAACAGGGGCCGCGTTATCAGAAAGCGGGCGTGATGCTGGGGGATTTTTTCAGTCAGGGAGTGGCGCAGCTCAACCTGTTTGACGAGTTTTCCCCGCGTCCCAACGGCGAACAATTGATGTCGCTTATCGATACGCAGAACAAAAAAGGCAACAAGCTGTGGTTCGCCGGCCAGGGGATTTCCCCGGCGTGGACCATGAAGCGCGAGATGCTTTCCCCCGCCTGGACCACCAAACTGAGCGACATTCCCCGCACCATTGACTGAGTCCCAACGCGCCTGTCCGGGCATCCATCAGTCTTTTGTCAACGCCAGACGCTCGGTCAGCCAGGGCAGGATCTCCTTTTTGCGGCTGGTCATACCAGGAAGCGGCACCTGGCATGACCCTATGACCTTGTTGTCTGAGAAATACAAAACTGAGTTGTGCTGTGTGATGTCCGTCAGGATAAGCACCACGATATCCAGCGACGACTGCTGCCTGGCGTGGTCGATTTCCTGTAGCAGCCCCGGTAAGTGAGGGTCGATATCTGACAGCGCGGCGACTTCAATCTGTGACAGTAAAATCGACAGACCGTGAAGCTGATAATTTTTAGCGTCACGATGAAGAAGCTGGGAGGCGGATTGACCGCTGAGATCCGTTTTCGCGGCCAGGAGACCGTCAACGAACGACTGATAATCCACCTCGACGATATCCCGCAGAAATGCCACCGCCTGCCGGTCCTGCGCGGTCGTCGTCGGGCCGGTGAGCGCCACCGTGTCGCTGAGAATAGCCCCCAGCAGCAAGGTGGCCTGCGAGGCGGAAAGCGGCATCGGGCTTTCGCGGGTCAGAATAGCGAGGATAACCGTGGCACTGCACCCGACGGCACGAACCCAGACATCCGGCGGATTACGGGTCACTACCGTCCCGATGCGATGGTGGTCAATGATGCCGATGATATCGCTATCCAGTAGCGTGGGTGGCCCCTGCTCCGCATCGGAGAAATCGACCAGCCAGACCTTTTTATCGGTGAGATTTTCAGTCAATAACGCAGGCGGCGAAACGCCCGCCGCATCGAGGATATAACGGGTTTCCGGGGTGAGTTCCCCCAATCGAAAAGGGGTAGCCGGGCGGGCGGTATACGTCAGCCAGTCGGCCACCACCCGCGCGCTGCAAATACTGTCGCTGTCAGGGTTACGATGACCAAAGACATAGATCATCGACTCACTTTCAGCGGGAACGGGATGTTGCGTTTTCATAGTCATACACTCGGCGTGACATTAAGTAACGAAAGATATACGCTTTATATATATTTCATTATGGTGTGTATATCTATGGGTATCGTCAAAATCTCCGATCTGCTGCACGAAGACATTCGTGACGCCAGCAAAGCGATGTCGCGTTCAGTCAATGCGCAGGCTGAATACTGGATCCGCCTCGGCATGATGAGCGAGCTGTATCCGGAACTTAACTATCAGCAAATCAAAATGATGATGCTGAAATCAGGCTCAGACCGTTTGCTGGAGGTCATCAATGCCATCAATTCTCATTAAAACGGCTGAAGAACTCGCGATCCAACGCCGCGCCGGTGAACTGCTGGCCTCGGTGTTTGAGATGCTCGACGCGCGAATCGTGCCGGGTGTGTCCACCATGCAAATCAACGATTGGGTCGAAGCGTTTATCGTCAACGATCTGCAGTCGCGTCCCGCCAGCAAGGGGCAGTACGATTTTCCATATGTGCTGAATACCTCGGTCAACGACGTGGTGTGCCACGGTATTCCGAAGACCACCGAGCACCTGAAATCCGGGGCGATTGTGAACGTCGATATCACCCTGGAAAAAGACGGGCTGATTGCCGATTCCAGCAAAATGTACCTGGTAGGCGACGTCTCCCCGCTGGCCCGTCGGCTGGTGAACAAGACCTATGAAGCGATGTGGAAAGGCATTAAAGCCGTGAAGCCGGGCGCGACGCTGGGCGATATCGGGCATGCCATTCAGTCGTATGTTGAAAGCAACGGCTATAGCGTGGTGAGGGAATATTGCGGGCACGGCATCGGTCGAGAGATGCATGAAGAGCCGCAGGTGCTGCACTACGGCAAACCCGGCAACGGAGAGGTGCTGCGCGAAGGGATGGTGTTTACGATCGAACCGATGGTTAATCAGGGCGACAGTAAAATCAAAACCAAAAAAGACGGCTGGACGGTAGTCACCCGCGACAAAAAGCTGTCGGCCCAGTGGGAACACACCATCGCCGTCACCGCCGACGGCTTCGAAGTGTTAACGTTGCGCAAAGGTGAAACGATCCCGTAGGCGCGAGCAAGCGCAGCGCCGCCGGGCATTGTCACGCATCTAACTCATCAAACACCTGCTGCGCCAGATGCAGCGTGGCGTTAGCGGCCGGAAGGCCGCAGTACAGCGCCGAGTGCATGATCAGCTCTTTGAGCTCATCGCGAGTGACGCCGTTATTAAACGCCGCACGCAGGTGCATTTTCAGCTCCGCTTCCCGGTTGAGCGCAATCAGCATCGCAATGGTTATCAGGCTGCGGGTGTGGTGGCTAAGCCCCGGACGCGTCCAGGTTTCTCCCCATGCATAGCGGGTGATGAAGTTCTGAAACTCCTCATTGAGCGGCGACAGGTTGTCGAGGGTGCGGTCCACGTGTGCATCGCCAAGGACCTTGCGGCGCACCTCCATCCCCTGCTGATAACGCGCTTCATCGTCCATTTATTGCCCCCGGAAATAGGTCAGCAGCGCGGCGGTAAACTCGTCGGCGGCTTCCACGTTAGAAAGATGCGACGCAGGCAACGTCACGCGCTGGCTGCCCGCAATACTTTTGTAGAGATAGTCGGCGTCGGCGACGGTGGTTACCGGATCGTTTTGTCCGGCAATGATCAGCACTGGCGCAGTTATGGCGCTCACTTCAGCGCGTAAATCGGCGGCGGCCAACGCTTCACAGCCTTCGGCGTATCCTTCCGGATCCATATGCGTCAGTTGATGGACCAACTGCTCCACCACTTCCGGCGCGTGCTGGCGAAAAGCCGGGGTAAACCAGCGGTCAGCCGTTCCGGCCGCTACCACTTCCATACCCTCCTGACGCACCGCCCGGGCCCGCGATAGCCAACTGGCCTGATCGCCAATTTTGGCCGCGGTGTTGGCGAGCGCAAAACCGTAAAAACGCTCAGGGGCAAAACGCGCCAGCCACAGACCGGTCAGGCCGCCGACGGAAATCCCGCAGAAACAGGCCTTGTCGATATGCAGGTGATCGAGCAGGGCAATCACGTCCTCACCCAACTGCGCAAGGCTCACTTTGCCGCGCTTGGTGGTTTGTCCGTGACCGTGAGTATCGTAGCGCAGCACGCGAAAATGGGCGCTGAGCGCCGCCAGCTGCGGTTCCCACAGCGACAGCGTGGTGCCCATCGAGTTGGACAGCACCAGCACCGGCGCGTTTTCCGGGCCATCAATCTGATAATGAATCGTCATGGCGTTGCTCCTGATATCGCGTCAGAACCTGACGCACAAAATGCCGGGCGCTGCCGGTGGCCGTTGACGAATCCAGCAGCGCAGTAAGTTCAGCCGAAGAAAAATGCGTGGTGATGTGTGCGTTGTGCTCCAGGAGATGCAGCAGCGGACGCTTCTGCTCCAGCGCCTGATGGCACAACGTCTCCACCAGATGATGCGCATCCTGCTTGCCGATGTGTTTCGCCAGCGCCAGGGTGACAGCTTCCGCCATGATCAGGCCATGGGTAATATCCAGGTCGGCACGCATTTTGGCCGTATCGACCTGCATCCCGCGCACCAGCTGTTCGCTCTGGGCCATTACCGCCCCGCTCAACGTCAGCAGTTCGGGCAACACTTCCCACTCCGCCTGCCAGCCGCCGAGCGCCCTTTCATGCTGCTGAATTTGGCTGGCGTACAGCGTGGCCATCAGTCCCGGTGTGCGCTGCGCGGCGGTGAGAATTGCCGCGCAGCCGACCGGGTTGCGTTTATGTGGCATGGTGGAAGAGCCGCCCCGTCCAGGGGCCGTGGGTTCGCTAACCTCGGCCACTTCGGTTTGCATCAGCAGCGCAAAATCGTTGGCGAATTTACCGAGCGTGCCGCACACGCCCGCGTACCAGTGGCCGACCTCGAGCAGACGATCGCGCTGGCTGTGCCAGGGCGTATCCGGCAGCGTCAGACTCAGCTCTTTCGCCAGCGCCTGCGCCACCGTCGGGCCGTTTTCATTGAGCGACGCCAGGGTGCCCGCCGCGCCGCCAAACTGTAAGGTCAGGACATTATCTTGCAGTTCGCGCAAGCGTCGCTGCCAGCGCAGCAAGGCATCCAGCGTACCCGCCAGTTTGAGCCCAAAGGTGACCGGCAGCGCGTGTTGCATCCAGGTGCGGCCGGGCATCACCGTGTCGCGATGAGCTTCAGTTTGTTCGGCGAACGCGGCTAACAGCGAACTCAGCATGGCGTCGGTTTTGAGCAACGCCTGACGCAGTTGCAGCACGAACCCGGTATCGATCGCGTCCTGGCTGGTCGCCCCCCAATGGACATACCGGGCGGCCTCGGCATCATGCTGTTTCACCTGCGCGGTCAGCTGCTTAATCAGCGGGATCGCCAGGTTGCCTGCGCTGGCGGCGGCGTCAGCCAGCGCGGGTAAATCGATGTTCTGTACATCACAGGCGCGTTCAATCGCCGCCACGGCAGAAACCGGGATCACGTTACACTGTGCTTCGGCTCGCGCCAGTGCGGCTTCAAAATCGAGCATCCCCTGCACGGTTTGCGCATCGCTGAATATTGCTGTCAGCGCACTGCCGCGCAACAACGGGGTCAACACATCCATTCCTGCTCCTTAAACCCGTTCAATAATCAGCGCGATCCCCTGACCTACGCCGATACACATGGTGCATAACGCATAACGCCCGCCGGTACGTTTCAGCTGATACGCAGCGGTCATCGCCAGCCGTCCACCGGAAGCCCCCAGCGGATGCCCCAGCGCAATCGCCCCGCCGTTCGGATTGACGTGGGCCGCGTCGTCCGCCAACCCCAGGGAGCGAGTTACCGCCAGCGCCTGGGCAGCAAAGGCTTCGTTCAGTTCTATCACATCCATCTGCGCCAGCGTCAAGCCGGTTTGTGCCAGCACTTTGCGTACCGCAGGCGACGGACCATAGCCCATAATGCGCGGCGCAACGCCTGCCGCCGCAATGCCCACTATCCGCGCCAGCGGTTGTAAATCATGACGGGTTAACGCCTGTTCGCTCGCCAGCAGCAGCGCGCACGCTCCGTCATTCACGCCGGAGGCGTTGCCCGCCGTGACGCTTCCGTCGGCACGCACCACCCCTTTCAGTTTAGCCAGTGATTCCAGGGAGGTCGCGCGCGGGTGCTCATCGCGCTCAAAATTCAGGGCATCGCCTTTGCGTTGTGGCACCGACACCACAATCAGTTCGTCGGCAAACAACCCTTTCTCCTGCGCCTGGGCGGTACGCTGCTGGCTGCGTAAAGCGAAAGCATCTTGATCGGCACGGGAAACGCCAAACTCTTGCGCCACGTTTTCCGCCGTTTCGGGCATCGAATCGACGCCATAGCGCGCTTTCATCAGCGGGTTGATAAACCGCCAGCCGATGGTGGTGTCTTCCATTTTCATGCTGCGGCTGTAGGCGCTGTCGGCCTTGCCCATCACGAACGGCGCGCGGGACATGCTTTCCACACCCCCGGCGATCATCAGTTGCGTTTCACCGCTTTTAATCGCCCTGGCCGCAATGCCGATGGCATCAAGGCTGGAGCCGCACAGGCGGTTGATGGTGCTGCCCGGCACGCTTTCAGGCAGCCCGGCCAGCAGCAGCGCCATCCGCGCCACGTTGCGGTTATCTTCCCCGGCCTGATTGGCACAGCCGTAAATCACATCGTCAATGTACGCCGGATCCAGCCCCGGATTTCGCGCCAGCAACGCCTTCAACGGCAGCGCAGCCAGGTCATCAGCCCGCACGCTGGCCAACGTACCACCAAAACGCCCGAACGGGGTGCGCACCGCATCGCAGATATAAGCCTGAGTCATGATAATTCCTTATGCGCTGTGCGCCAGCTGGCTGAAGATCAGTTTTACCGGCGTGAGCCGCTGTAACTCTTCAAAAGAGAGACCGTTGAAAATTTCCCGTACCGTCGGGCCTTCAGGGGTGATATCGATAACGGCGAGGTCGGTATAAATGCGGCTGACGCACGCCACGCCGGTCAGCGGATAGCTACAGTGTTCCACCAGCTTACATTCACCGTCGCGGGTCAGGTGATCCATCATCACGAACACCTGTCGGGCACCAATCGCCAGATCCATCGCCCCGCCGACCGCCGGAATGGCGTCGGGCGCGCCGGTGCTCCAGTTGGCTAAATCACCGCTGGCGGAGACCTGGTATGCGCCAAGGACGCAGATATCAAGATGGCCACCGCGCATCATGGCAAACGAGTCGCCGTGATGGAAAAAACAGCCGCCGGGCAACAGAGTGACGTACTCTTTCCCGGCGTTGATCAACTCTGGATCTTCTTCACCCGGCTGCGGTTTTGGCCCCATGCCCAGCAGGCCGTTTTCGCTGTGGAGGAAGATTTCTTTATCCGCCGGAAGATAGTTGGCGATTCGGGTCGGCAGGCCGATACCCAGATTGACGTAAGCGCCTTCAGGAATGTCCTGCGCCACGCGTTTTGCCATCTCGTCTCGGGTCAGTTTTTGCATCGTGTGTTCCTCAGGCGCTTTTGGCCGCAGTCAGGTTAGCCAGCGAGTACACGCGCTGAACGAAGATCCCCGGCGTGACGACGTGTTCCGGATCGAGCTCCCCCAACGGCACAATGTCGGACACTTCCGCCACGGTGATTTTTGCCGCGGTAGCCATAATCGGCCCGAAATTGCGCGCCGCTTTGCGATAAACCAGGTTGCCCCAACGATCCGCCTGATGGGCTTTGATCAACGCGAAATCCGCCCGGATCGGGTATTCAAGCACGTAATGACGACCGTCGATTTCGCGGGTTTCTTTTCCTTCCGCCAGCGGGGTGCCATAGCCGGTGGGCGTAAACACCGCGCCCAGCCCGGCACCGGCCGCCTGAATACGCGCCGCCAGATTACCCTGCGGGACCAGTTCCAGCTCCACTTTGCCGCGACGATAGAGGTCGTCGAAAATCTGCGAATCGACCTGACGCGGGAACGAGCAGATCATTTTGCGCACCCGCCCGGCTTTCAGCAGCGCTGCCAGGCCCACTTCACCGTTGCCGGCATTGTTATTGATGATGGTGAGGTCGCGGGCACCCTGTTCAATCAGGGCATCAATCAGGAAGGTAGGCTGTCCGGCGGGGCCAAAACCGCCAATCATGATGGTGACACCGTCGGGGATCCCGGCGATGGCCTGTTCCGGCGTCGGGACGCTTTTGTCGATCATCAGGTCGCTCCTTGTTGTGCGGTTATCGCACTTTTATGCGTTTTTCGCACAAAATGTGACCCGCTTAACGATGTGGGTCAAGGGCGATAATCGAAATATGGTGCGATTATCGAACATCCTGTATCTTTGTCTTCAGAATGTGATCGCAGGCAAACGCGGAGACAAAAAATATGACCAAACATCCTGATGATGTGCTGAACGGCGAGAGCGACCCGTTCAAAGGTGACCCGAATTACATGGCCTCACTGGCGCGTGGGCTGGAGGTTATCCAGGCCTTTACCCCGCAGCGCCCGGTGCTGTCGATTTCTCAAATCAGTCAGAAAACCGGCATTCCCCGCGCGGCGGTGCGGCGCTGCCTGTATACCCTCGGCAAGCTGGGATTTGTGTATGCAGAAGACGGCAAAAACTTCCAGTTACGCCCACGCATTTTGTCCCTGGGCCATGCCTGGCTGGCCTCCACGCCGCTGGCTCGTTCGGCGCAGCCGGTACTCAAACACCTGAGTGAAATGCTGAACGAATCCTGTTCTATCGCCACCCTGGACGGGGACGATATTTTGTACATCGCGCGGGCATCGAGTTCCCGAATCATGACCATCGACCTGGATATCGGCAGCCGTCTGCCCGCCTGGGCCACGTCGATGGGGCGGGTGTTATTGAGCCACCAGCCGGAAGAGAAGCTGAACGATATGCTGGCACGGGTGACGATGATTCGTTACACCCCGCAGACGGTAGATTCAGTGAGTAAACTGCGCACGGAGCTGAAGCGCGTGCGTCAGCAGGGCTACGCGCTCAACGATCAGGAATTGGAAATGGGGTTACGTTCGCTGGCGGTGCCGCTGTTTAATCCGCAAGGGCATTGTGTGGCGGCGCTTAACGTCGGGGTGCATGCAGGTCAGGTCTCCGCCAGCGAGATGGTCGAGCGCGTGCTGCCGGAATTGGAGAAAGCGGCGAAAGAGCTGACCCTGCTGCTGCGCTAGCGGCTGCGTTTGGCGTGACGCTCCCAGTTATCCTGCTTTGCCTGCTCTGATTTTTTCAGCGCCACATAACACGCCCCGCTGCCGCCGTGATGCGGCAGTGCGCTACAAAACGCCTGCACATCGTCAAACTCGGTCAGCCAGCGCGCCAGATAACTGCGAATGATGTTGGCGTGCGAGTTATCAGCCTTGCCTTTGCCGTGAACCACCAGCACGTTGCGCAAACCGTCCTGCCGCGCCTGATGGATAAACGCAAACAGCAGCTGTCGGCTTTGCTCTACCGACTGTCGCAGCAGGGTCAAACTGGCCTGTTGGCTGTATTTTCCCAGACGCAGCTTATCCAGCACGCCGTTTTGCAGTCCTTCGCGCTTGAACTCCAGCGGCGTACCAAGCGGCACGATATCGAGAAAACCGGTGGTGAGGAAGTTATCCAGCTGAAGCGTGTCGATCCGCTGTGGCGACCGGCTGTTGCGGCTGGGCTGCCAGTGCACATCATGACCGCGCTTCAGGGGCTGGACATCCTCCATGGCGTCAAGAAACAGAAATTTGTCGTCAGGGTTCATCTTCACCTCCTCCTGCTGCTACGGCGACTGCTGAAAAGCTACTATAGCCGCGCCCTGCCTCACGCTCAACGCGTTTTGGATTTCTGGAAACTGATTGCTGAAAGAATATATTCTGGGATGAATTTTAACCAAATGGGGAATATCGATAGTTAACCTGCACTAAACTAAAATTAATACGAGGTAACATGCAAAAATAATGTTAAGAAAGCGTGAAATCTATCACCTAAAAGTACTGGTGTTTCCGTCCAGATTCGCTATAACTGTAATACCTGCACGGGGAGTCAATTGCAGGGTCACGTTATGGAAATATTGCTGTGTATACTGCGGGGTCTGGCGGATGTCGACAGATCCTGTTTTTTTATGAGTTGAATATAATCCCGCCTGAAATAACCCATCCCCGGTTAACACTTTCGCTATTTTCGCACGATGACTGAATTATTCGTTGCGCTGGTAATAATAATCCCACCTGCCTAACGGATCTGTTCTGGTCAATATCGTCACCTTTTATTCAAATGATTTTTCAACCGCAAACCCGCGATTGTAACGCCCCTGATAATAACTATTAATAGTAAATCCAGCTCACCCTCTGGGGTGATTCTATGGTTGCTGCGATAGGTGGCATGCTATCTTGTCAGCCGCCCATTGGGCCGGGGATAACCCCCTTAACCAAGGAATCGTGATGCTGACACTGCTGGAAGATAAAATTGCGACCCCGCTCGGGTCGCTGTGGATCCTGTGCGATGAAGCGTTCAATCTGCGCGCCGTCGAGTGGGAAGAACATAGTGACCGGATGGAGCAACTGTTGGCGCTGCATTATCGAACCGAAGGTTATGAGCGCGTCGCGGCCAGCAATCCCAATGGCTTAAGCCGTAAGATGAAAGATTACTTCGACGGCGATCTGAGCGTCATTGATACCCTGCCCAGTGCCACGGCAGGCACGCCGTTTCAGCGCGACGTCTGGCAGGCGCTGCGCGCCATTCCCTGCGGTCAGGTGATGCATTACGGTGAGCTTGCCGCGCAGTTAGGCCGACCGGGTGCGGCCCGCGCGGTGGGTGCCGCCAACGGCTCAAATCCTGTGAGTGTGGTGGTTCCCTGCCACCGGGTCATCGGGCGCAACGGCACCCTGACCGGTTATGCCGGTGGCGTTGAGCGTAAAGAGTGGTTGTTGCGCCATGAAGGCTACCTGTTACTTTGATTTTTCGTGCCTTTCTGGAATTTTTAGGGAGTTTATAAGTAATTCATTCCAGTTTAAATTCATAGATTTCATAGGGATATGCGCACATTATCATTTCCCATGCATATATTGCGTGAATCGGGGTGCCGAGGCTTACGTGCTCCACAAAAAGATGTTAAAATTGACCAATATCAATTAAAGCCTGAGCAAATCTATGATCCCGGAAAAGCGAATTATTCGACGCATCCAGTCTGGCGGTTGTGCTATCCACTGCCAGGATTGCAGCATCAGCCAGCTCTGCATCCCGTTCACCCTCAATGAACATGAGCTCGATCAGCTTGATAATATCATCGAGCGTAAAAAGCCGATTCAGAAGGGTCAAACCCTGTTCAAAGCAGGCGATGAGCTGAAATCCCTGTATGCCATTCGTTCCGGGACGATTAAAAGCTACACCATCACCGAACAAGGCGATGAGCAAATCACCGGCTTCCATCTGGCGGGCGATTTAGTCGGCTTTGACGCCATCGGCACCGCCCATCACCCGAGCTTTGCGCAGGCGCTGGAAACGGCGATGGTCTGTGAAATCCCGTTTGAAACGCTGGATGATCTGTCCGGTAAGATGCCAAACCTGCGTCAGCAGATGATGCGTCTGATGAGCGGCGAAATCAAAGGCGACCAGGATATGATCCTGCTGCTGTCGAAGAAAAACGCGGAAGAGCGTCTGGCGGCGTTTATCTACAACCTCTCGCGTCGTTTCGCCGAACGGGGTTTCTCTCCGCGTGAATTCCGTCTGACCATGACCCGGGGCGACATCGGTAACTACCTCGGTCTGACGGTAGAAACCATCAGCCGTCTGCTGGGTCGTTTCCAGAAAAGCGGAATGCTGGCGGTGAAAGGGAAATACATCACCATCGAAAATAGCGATGCGCTGGCAATTCTCGCTGGCCACGCCCGCAACGTCGCCTGATAACGCCCTTTCCTTTTCCTCTCGCCAGATCGTAAGTACGCGATCTGGCGAAGGTAATTCCCAGCTTTACCTGACCTACGTGTATCAACTGCCCTTATACGTCGAGTAGCCGTACTGGCTCAGCAACAGAGGGATATGCAGTTTTTCGTTGGTTTTGGTCACGGTGAACAGCACCGGGACTTCCGGGAAGAACGACGATAAGTTCTCACGCTTAAAATACTCCCCCGTTTTGAACGTCACCCGATAAACTCCGGGCTGCATGTCCTGGTCCTGAGGATAAAGGGACTTTATACGTCCATCATTATCCGTTTTCCCCTGAGCAAGTTTGTCCCAACCTGATGGCTGCTGCTTTTCCAGAGTGACATCCACGTCCTTCGACGGAATGCCCGTTTGCTGGTTCAGGATGTGGACGCTGAGCGTGCCCATCGGCGCACTATAGACGACAGGTGCGAGAAGCGAGGTGGATAACAGGGCCAGCCCAAAAAGTTTGTTCATTGTTTTCTTCCTGTGGTTGAAATTGCAGATAACGCTAATCCATCCAGGCTGGGAAAAAAATTCAACTTTTTGTTATCAATTGTGCAACAAGCAGACTTCCCCTGACACTCATCGATGAATTTTCCTGATTTATTGATCTGGCGAAGGATATCCCCTGTTTCAATCACGCCGGATGGGTTATCTTTTATTTACAGACTGTGGTGACAGTTGTAAGGAGACCCTGTATGGCAAAGTATCAAAACATGCTGGTAGCCATCGATCCTAACCAGGACGATCAACCCGCATTACGGCGCGCTGTTTACCTTCATCAACGGATTGGTGGATCGATTAAAGCCTTTTTGCCGATCTATGATTTTTCCTACGAGATGACCACCCTTCTGTCGCCTGACGAGCGCACCGCTATGCGTCAGGGCGTCATCAGCCAACGGACCGCATGGATCCGCGAACAGGCAAAATTCTATCTCGATGCCGGGGTGCCGATTGAAATCAAAGTGGTCTGGCACAACCGTCCGTTCGAGGCCATCATTCAGGAAATCCTGAGCGGCGGACACGATCTGCTGCTGAAAATGGCCCATCAGCACGACAAGCTGGAATCCGTGATTTTCACCCCGACCGACTGGCACTTGCTCAGAAAATGCCCTTGCCCGGTGTGGATGGTGAAAGACCAGCCGTGGCCGGAAGGCGGTAAAGCGATTGTGGCAGTGAATTTGGCCAGCGAGGAGGAGTATCACAACGCGCTTAATGACAAGCTGGTGCGTGAGACGCTGCAACTCGCCGAAGAGATTAACCATACCGAAGTACATCTGGTCGGCGCGTATCCGGTCACGCCCATTAATATCGCTATCGAACTGCCGGATTTCGATCCGAGCGTGTACAACGACGCCATTCGCGGCCAGCATCTGCTGGCGATGAAATCGCTGCGTCAGAAATACAGTATTTCCGAGGAGATGACCCACGTCGAAAAAGGGCTACCGGAAGAAGTGATCCCGGACCTGGCCGAGCATTTACAGGCGGGGATTGTGGTGTTGGGCACGGTCGGACGTACCGGGCTGTCGGCGGCGTTCCTCGGCAATACCGCGGAACAGGTTATCGATCACCTACGCTGTGACCTGCTGGCGTTGAAACCCGATCAGTATCAGACCCCGGTTGAACTCGACGATGAAGACGACGATTAAGCGTTAACGCGATATAAAAAAACGGTGAGGAAACTCACCGTTTTTTTTGTGTCTGACATCAGGATCAATGGATACCCATGTGCCAGGCGTAGTCGATCTCTTCTTTAAGCTCGATTGCGGAAAGCGCCATCAGGTCGGCAAATTCCAGTTCCAGCTGTTTTACGCGTTTCAGGTACTGTGCAGGGGTAATTGGGCTAGTATCGCGACGGAGAAATTCGACGGCCAACTGCGTGGGGGTTAATTCGGTATCCATAGCATCCTCTTTTTTGTTGATAACATATTAAGTATAGCAGCCCTGTCTGTTTGTTTTTTGACCAAAAACAACACAACGTCAATCCGTCCCTAATCAAATAATGCGAAATCATTTATTAACAATTGCGCAATGCAATTTAACAGATCTATCATGCTCGCATTCACCAAATGGTTCATATGAAATTCATGCACGTGATATCAACGCCTCTCTGAAGGCATTTTTTGCTTCATTCAAAAACCCATTACGTTTTTTATGATTCGTTTGGTTCATAAGCTTTGCGAATGGGTGTCGTTAAGGAGACAGAAATGGCAACTGGCCGTTCGTCACGCGGATTACCCCGGATCCTGCAGTGGCTTTTAGTGGTATTGATGGCCGTAATCGGCCTCGCCGTCGGTGGTCTGGGCGCCAAGCTCGCCAGCGTGGGCGGGAGTTGGTACTTCGTCATCATCGGTGTGGTGATGCTGATAGCAGCCTGGCTTATCGCCAAAAATCGTCGCGGCGGGATTGTGCTGTACGCGGTGGCGTTTATGGCCTCGATTGTCTGGGCCGTTAGCGATGCGGGCTGGGAGTTCTGGCCGCTGTTTTCACGCCTGTTCACCTTTGGCGTACTGGCGCTGCTGGCCGCGCTGGTCTGGCCATTCCTCGGTCAACCCGCAACGGTGCGCAAAGCGCCCGCGTTTGGCGTGGCGGCGGTGCTGGCCATTATCCTGCTAGCCAGCGCCGGGGGGATGTTCCGCCCACAAACGCTGGTCACCGCCAGCGAGCCAGTGCCGGTCAAACCGGTCGCGCCTGGCGAAGCGCAGAAAAACTGGGAGCATTGGGGGAATACCACCCACGGCGATCGTTTTGCCGCGCTGGATCAAATCAATAAGCAAAACGTTAACCAGCTGCAGGTGGCATGGACCGCGCACACCGGAGACATTCCTCAGAGTAATGGTTCCGGTGCAGAAGATCAGAACACGCCGTTGCAGGTAGGCGATACGCTGTTCGTGTGTACGCCATACAGTAAAGTGCTGGCGCTTGACGTCGACAGCGGGAAAGAAAAATGGCGTTATGATTCGAAAGCCACAGCACCAAACTGGCAGCGTTGCCGTGGGCTCGGCTATTACGAGGAGACCCAGGCCGCTGCGGCTCCGGCAGCAGAAACCCAGCCTGCCGCCTGCCCTCGCCGTCTGTTCCTGCCGACCACCGACGCGCGTCTGATTGCCATTAACGCCGATACCGGTAAAGCCTGTGAAGACTTTGGCAACCACGGCGTGGTCGATTTAAGCGTCGGCATGGGCGAAATCAAACCGGGTTATTATCAGCAAACCTCTACCCCGCTGGTGGCCGGAAACGTGGTCGTCGTCGGTGGTCGCGTGGCGGATAACTTCTCGACGGGTGAACCGCCGGGCGTGGTCCGTGCGTTTGATGTTCACAGTGGAAAACTGGCTTGGGCGTGGGATCCGGGCAACCCGAATCTGACCGGTGAGCCACCTGCAGGCTCGACCTATACGCGCGGTACGCCGAACGTCTGGTCTGCGATGTCCTATGACGCGAAGCTGAACCTGATTTATCTGCCAACCGGTAACGCCACCCCTGATTTCTTTGCCGGGGAACGTACCGCCCTGGACGATAAATACAGTTCGTCTATCGTCGCGGTAGACGCGACAACCGGCCAGGTGCGCTGGCATTATCAAACTACCCATCACGATCTGTGGGATTTCGACCTGCCCTCTCAGCCGCTGCTGTACGATTTGCCGGACGGGAAAGGCGGCACGACGCCAGTGCTGGTACAGACCTCTAAACAGGGCATGATCTTTATGCTCAATCGTCAAACCGGCGAGCCGGTGGCGAAAGTGGAAGAGCGTCCGGTACCGGCGGGCAACATTGAAGGCGAACGTTATTCTCCAACGCAGCCGTACTCTGTGGGAATGCCGATGATCGGTAACCAGACCCTGACAGAGTCCGATATGTGGGGCGCAACGCCAATTGATCTGCTGCTGTGTCGCATCCAGTTTAAAGAGATGCGCCATCAGGGCGTCTTCACCCCGCCGGGCCTCGATCGCTCTCTGCAGTTCCCGGGCTCACTCGGCGGCATGAACTGGGGCAGCGTGTCGGTTGACCCGAACAACAGCCTGATGTTTGTGAACGATATGCGTCTGGGCCTCGCGAACTACATGGTGCCGCGTGCCAACGTAGCGAAAAATGCGAGCGGTATCGAGATGGGTATCGTCCCGATGGACGGTACGCCGTTTGGTGCGATGCGTGAGCGCTTCCTGTCTCCGCTGGGTATTCCGTGCCAGAAACCGCCGTTCGGCACCATGTCTGCGGTGGATCTGAAAAGCGGGAAAGTGGTGTGGCAGGTTCCGGTGGGTACGGTACAAGATACCGGTCCGTTGGGCATTCGTATGCATCTGCCCATCCCGATTGGGATGCCGACCCTCGGGGCATCGCTGTCTACCCAGTCTGGTCTGCTGTTCTTCGCGGGCACTCAGGATTTCTACCTGCGCGCGTTTGATACCGCCAACGGGAAGGAAATCTGGAAATCCCGTCTGCCGGTGGGCAGTCAGTCCGGCCCGATGACTTACGTGTCACCGAAAACCGGGAAGCAGTACATCATCATTAATGCAGGCGGTGCCCGTCAGTCTCCGGATCGCGGCGATTACATCATCGCCTACGCGTTGCCAGACAAGCAGTAACCCTCCCTGAAGTAATGCCTGGCGGCGCTATGCTCGCCAGGCCTACCCTAGGCCCGGCAAGTTTACGCCGCCGGGCATTATTCCCTAAACAATCAGAACGTTTCCCAGTTATCGCCCTCGGCCAGCGCCGGGCGCTGCGGTACATAGGTTGTTCCGGCTGAGGGTTTGGGTTGATGCCCCGTCCCGCCCCGCTGCAAACGGAATGCGCCGACGGCTTCGGTCAGACGTGCGGCCTGCTCCTCCAGCGAACCGGCAGCGGCAGAGGCTTCTTCCACCAGCGAGGCGTTCTGCTGGGTGACGCTATCCATTTCAGTAATCGCCTGGCTGACCTGCAAAATGCCCCGGCTCTGCTCATCAGACGCCGCAGCGATTTCCAGCATGATATCGGTCACGCGCTTCACCGCGGCCACGATTTCACTCATGGTGCTGCCCGCCGCAACCACTTCGCCAGATCCCCGCTCAATCAGGGTGACGGATTCACTGATCAGCCCCTCAATCTCTTTCGCCGCCTGGGCGCTGCGGCTGGCCAGGGTGCGGACTTCGCTCGCCACCACCGCAAATCCACGGCCCTGTTCGCCCGCGCGGGCAGCTTCTACCGCCGCGTTCAATGCCAGAATATTGGTCTGGAAAGCAATGCTGTTGATGACGGCGGTGATTTCGGAAATCTTCTTCGAACTGGTAGAGATATTGCCCATGGTAGCCACCACCCCAGAGACAATGTGTCCCCCGCGGGTGGCTTTGCCGGAAGCATCTTCCGCCAGTTTGGTGGCGTGATGGGCGTTGTCGGCGTTTTGTTTTACCGTCGCCGTGAGTTGCTCCATGCTGGCGGCAGTCTGTTCAATCGCCGCGGCCTGCTGTTCGGTGCGGGAAGAAAGATCGGTGTTACCGGCGGAGATCTCACTGGTACCACGGTAGATCTCTTCCACGCCCTGACGTACCGTTCCGACCGTTTGGGCCAGCGCGCTCTGCATTTTTTGCAGGTCATGGCTCAATTTGCCAATTTCACTGCGTCCGGAGGCTTCCTCTGGAAGGGTCAAATTGCCGTCGGCAATCTGTTCAATGCGATGCAACGCCCGGCGCAGCGGGTTAATCACCGTGCGGCGCAGCGATACGAAGGTCAACAGAGTCAGAACCAGCGCCAGTGCAAACGCCCCGACCATAAAGGCCAGGCCCAACTGGGTACGTTGATGCGCGGTTTCAGACAGATGCTGCGCGCGGTCGCTGCGGATCTTAATTGCTTTCAGCAATACGTCGTTATAGGCAGCATCCAGCAGGCGGGCATGTTCGTTTTCGTGGTTGATGATTGCCTCAAACATGCCGTTTTTGGCATATTTCAGCATCGGTTTCATCCCGTCGATGTAGGCGTTATAGCGCGCGTTGATTTCACCATCCAGCGCTTCGTCGGCCGGGGTTTTCACTTCGCGATTCACATACTGTTTAAACCCGTCCTGCGACTGTTTGATCCGCAGCTCCGCTTCGGCAATATTGCGCTTCATGTCGTCCATTTCAGCAATACGGCTGGCGGCCCCGGCGTGGATCAGGTTAATTCGCGCGGTGCGCAGATGGTTTGAACTGTTCGACAGCCCCATCCGCACTTCTAATTCTTGCGTGACGTCGCTCTGGTCGCGATCGGCCTGCAGCAGGAAATAGCCCGCCAGGCCCGAACTCAATGCGAACAGCAGCATGATCCCGCCCAGAATCGAGGAGAACAGCGGCACGAGACGGATGTGATGTAAAAAACTAACGGTTTGCGACTTTTGCCCTACGGCTGATTTGTCCATGGCTTATCGACTCTCTTATTGTAGAGGCGTATCAAAACGCCCGTAAGATTGTCATCGGCCTGGCAGCGAGATTGCTTACCGGTAAAAGCGCTACACCGGTCACACTTTGAACATAAAGCGGGAAAAAGCCAGCGGAGGAACCCCGCTGGCCTGAGCATCAGTTATCGCCGAAATGGATAACGGTGCGGATAGATTTACCTTCGTGCATCAGATCAAAGGCTTCGTTGATCTTGTCTAACGGCAGACGGTGGGTGATGAACGGATCGAGATTAATTTTGCCGACCATCGCATCTTCGACCATGCCCGGCAGTTGGGTACGCCCCTTCACGCCGCCAAACGCCGAACCGCGCCACACGCGCCCGGTCACCAGCTGGAACGGACGGGTTTTGATTTCCTGGCCCGCACCCGCAACGCCGATGATCACGCTTTCGCCCCAGCCTTTGTGGCAGCATTCCAGCGCGGCACGCATGACGTTGACGTTGCCGATGCACTCGAAGCTGAAGTCCACGCCGCCGTCGGTCAATTCGACGATCACGTCCTGTACCGGCTTGTCGGAGTCCTTCGGGTTGACGAAATCCGTCGCCCCCATCTCACCCGCCAGCTTGAATTTCTCAGGGTTGGTGTCAACGGCAATAATCCGCCCGGCTTTGGCCTGTACCGCGCCCTGAATAACCGCCAGGCCGATGCCGCCCAGCCCAAAGACCGCCACGCTATCGCCTTCTTTCACTTTCGCGGTGTTGTGCACCGCGCCGATCCCGGTGGTGACGCCGCAGCCCAACAGGCACACTTTATCCAGCGGTGCCTGTGGGTTCACTTTCGCGAGGGAAATCTCAGCCACTACCGTGTATTCGCTGAAGGTGCTGGTGCCCATGTAGTGATAAATCGGCTCGCCGTTGTAAGAGAAACGGGTGGTGCCGTCCGGCATCAGCCCTTTGCCCTGAGTGGCTCGCACCGCCTGACAGAGGTTGGTTTTGCCGGATTTACAGAACTTACACTCGCGACATTCGGCAGTGTACAGCGGAATAACGTGATCGCCCGGTTGCAGGCTGGTCACGCCCTCACCGACTTCGACCACAATACCGCCGCCTTCATGGCCCAGCACCGCCGGGAAGACGCCTTCCGGATCGTCACCGGACAGGGTGAAAGCATCGGTATGACACACGCCGGTATGGGTGATTTTGACCAGCACTTCGCCTTTCTTCGGCGGCGCAACGTCGATTTCAACAATTTTCAGCGGCTGGCCCGGGCCAAACGCAACTGCAGCACGTGATTTCATTTCCGTCTCTTCCCTTGTTGTCAGTTATTTTAAATACGATCGTAGCAGATGACCGACTTCCGCCATACGCGCGGCACGCTGGTCGGCAGTCGTTTCGCCCGTCACCAGCTCGTCTTTAAGATGCATTTCAATCATTTCGCCCATCAGGCCGTTGGCGGCCCCGCGCACGGCAGCAATCTGTTGCAGGATATTCAGGCACGGCTCGCCGGATTCCAGCGCTCGTTCAAGCGCATCGACCTGCCCGCGGATACGACGCACGCGCGTCAGAGCGCGCTTTTTATCTTCAGGTGAGTGCGGCATAAGCCCTCCCATATACTGTAGGGGGGTATAGTAACTTTTTAACATCTGCCTGTATACATTCACTTTTTCATTTTTATCAGCAGGTTGCCAATAATGTAAAAATCAGATGCTGCGTTGCAGCACGCTATGCTAAAAAAGGCTGAAGAATGACGATGTGAAGGATGAAATCAGCGCCGCGGCTTACATAACAAAATTAGCGGGTCAGAATTAATTGACGGCAAATAAAGCAAAAACCCGCCGAAGCGGGTGTGGCTACAATGAGAATGTTCAACAATTAAACGCAGGGCGGTCGCATTTAGTACTTAATTGCCTGACACCAGCTAAATAAACAGCAGGCTGCGAAACAGAAAATTTGAAGGAACATAAATCAATATAACTAGCTGGTTGTTGTATTTAATTCAAGGTGAAGGTCATTCTTCGCTGTTTGTATTTCACTTCCCTCTTCATGAGATCGAATGAAATCAGCAGCAAACCAAGGATGAAGGGTGTTTCAAACAACTCTTCAATGAGGTCTTGGTAGTGTCCGTTATGCAGGAAAATCGGGGATAACAAAAGATGATGTTCAACTGTATCTGCCAGTAAAAACGTAACGATAACCAGCGAGCAGGTCCACAATGGGATGCTCCAAAGGGTAATCCGAACGGCTATCGCTTTACGTAACGTCGATGAAAGCAGGAATGAAAGAACAAGGCTGGAAATGAGAATTACAGAAATGCTTCGAAACACGACTTTGGGTAATTCGGGGAAATAATCTCGCCCCCAACTGGTACTCCGGCCCAATAGCACAACCCACCACAAAACAGACCATAGCCAGAATTGCCGGGATCCCTCAGTGAGTTGAAAAGGTTTCATATAACCGAGGGTGAGCACGACACCCAGTAAGAGTAAAATGGCTTGTGAGTTCTCGATCATGGCAACAGTATGCCCATGCAATAAAGGCAGATGTATATCTGAAGCAAAGGGAATCAAGCAACTAATAATAGCCAGCAGGGCCGTAGCAGGGGTAAGTGTGGTATTAAAATTCATCATGCGGGTAGCCTGTTAAAAACTATTTAACGAGTATGAGGTAAACCTTAAGAAAGCATTAAGCCCTCTGTGCCATTATCGAAGAAGCCAGCCAGTATTATGTTTATTTATAAATTAACGCCGTTCGCCTGATAAATAGTGAACAAGGTTTATGTCGTACCGTCTGCACATATGCAGCTCTATTCTGTTCTCGTCAGTGGCTAGACAGCCTCCAGCCCCCCCTTAAAAGCAAAAACCACGCCCAAGGACGTGGTTTGAATGCTGGTCATATTGACAGAAATATTACGACTGTAACGACGCCAGTCGTGCAGCAAACCCGACGAACACCAGGCCAATCAGGCTGTTGCCGAGCTTCACCAATTTCTTACGGCTACCGACAAAACGGCTGACGACCGAACCGGAGACAATCAGGAAACTCAGATAAACGAAGCTGACCATTTCCAGGGTGACGCCGAGGATCAGAAATGCCAGACCCGGCGTGCTGGACTGGACGTCAATAAACTGCACGAAGAATGAGACGTAGAACAGGATAGCCTTCGGGTTGGTCAGGCTCAGCGTCAGCGCGCGTTTAAAGATGGTGCTGCGCTGATCGGCGGTGTGAGTATGCTCGCTGCCCTTCTGTTTGATGACTGCCCACAGCATTTTAATGCCGAGGTACAGCAGGTACATCGCCCCAAGGTAACGCACGATATTAAACAGCAGTGGCGTGGTTTTAATCAGCGTCGCGACGCCTGCGTAGGAGAGGAACATCAGCACTGCATCACCGATAAACACCGCCAGCGCGGCCATATAGCCGGTGCGAATCCCGTAGGCGGCCCCAGTCTTGAGCACAAATAAGGTATTGGGCCCCGGAACCAGAATGATAAATATCGCCCCCACCACGTAGGTCCAGTAATTCAGTACGCCGAAATCCGCAAACACGCTGTTCTCCCTTCACTGCTGCTATTTCAAAATGTGACGGCCATCATAACAAAAAAGCCGCCTTCCTTTTAACGGAAGACGGCTTTATTTACCTATTTTCTGACGGGATTACAGCGCTTTCAGGATAGCATCCACGCTGGCTTTCGCATCGCCGAACAGCATGTGGGTGTTCTCTTTGAAGAACAGCGGGTTCTGCACGCCAGCATAACCGGTGTTCATCGAACGTTTGAAGACGATAACGTTCTGCGCTTTCCACACTTCCAGCACCGGCATTCCGGCGATTGGGCTCTTCGGATCGTCCAACGCTGCCGGGTTAACGGTGTCGTTAGCGCCGATCACCAGTACGGTGTCGGTGTCACGGAAATCGTCGTTGATTTCGTCCATTTCCAGCACGATGTCATACGGGACTTTAGCTTCCGCCAACAGCACGTTCATGTGACCCGGCAGACGACCTGCCACTGGGTGAATACCGAAGCGTACTTTAATGCCGCGCGCGCGCAGCTTCTCAGTAATTTCCGCCACCGGATACTGCGCCTGTGCCACCGCCATGCCGTAGCCTGGGGTGATGATCACCGTTTG
The DNA here is from genome assembly GCF_043558715.1 of Scandinavium sp. M-37. NCBI lineage: Bacteria > Pseudomonadati > Pseudomonadota > Gammaproteobacteria > Enterobacterales > Enterobacteriaceae > Scandinavium > Scandinavium sp. M-37. The sequence continues at coordinate 70,188 of NZ_JBIGIN010000001.1, read as the reverse complement.
CGAGCCTTTCAGCATTTCAGCGGTGTCTTCCGCGCTGATTTCGCGGTGTTCACCCACTTCTTCATCCGCACCGGTCGAGGAGCCGTCGGTACCGAAACCGCCCGCGATGACGCTGAAGAACGACCGGTTCATCGCCTTACACATGATGTACGACAGGATAGCACCGGACGAACCGACCAGCGCACCGGTCACGATCAGCAGGTCGTTGCTGAGCATAAAGCCCGCCGCCGCTGCCGCCCAACCGGAGTAGGAGTTCAGCATCGACACCACAACCGGCATGTCTGCCCCGCCAATAGACGCCACCAGATGCCAGCCAAAAGCCAGCGCGATAACGGTCATAATCAGCAGCGCCAGCGCCTGCAGGCCCACGCTTTCGGTGCGAACGAACATCACCATCAGCAGGAAGGAAACCACCAGCGCGGCGAGGTTCATTTTATGACGGTTCGGCAGCATCAGCGGTTTGGACGAAATCTTGCCGCGCAGTTTACCAAACGCCACGATGGAACCGGTGAAGGTCACCGCCCCGATGAAGATGCCGAGGAACACTTCAGTCAGGTGAATATTCACCAGAATCGGTTCCAGGCCCGGTTCGTGATACAGGTAGCTGTTGAAGCCCACCAGCACCGCCGCCAGACCCACGAAGCTGTGCAGCACCGCCACCAGCTCTGGCATTTCGGTCATTTCTACGCGCTTCGCCAGACGAATACCGATGGCTCCACCGATGATCATCGCCACCAGGATCCAGGCGACGTTGCCGGTTTCAGGCCCAAAGATAGTGGCAATCAGCGCGATGGCCATCCCGGCGATACCGAAATAGTTGCCCTGCTGTGACGTTTCGTGTTTAGAAAGCCCTGCCAGACTGAAAATAAACAGGATCGCGGCAACAATGTATGCAGCTGTAACTAATCCTCCAGACATGTGTTACCCCTTACCCTTTGCGGAACATTTTCAGCATGCGCTGAGTCACGGTGAAGCCACCGAAAATATTGATGCTGGCAATCAGCACGGCGATGAAGCTAAGGAAGCTTACCCAGCCGCCATGACCGATTTGCAACAGCGCACCCACCACGATAATCCCTGAAATGGCGTTGGTGACCGACATCAGCGGGGTATGCAGCGCATGAGAAACGTTCCACACCACGTAATAACCGACCACGCAGGAGAGCGCGAACACGGTGAAGTGACCAAGGAACTCTTTCGGCGCAACGTCTGCCAGCCAGCCAAACAGGATAATGGCCAGCGCCATCAGCGCATATTTACGCCATGGGGATTTCGGGGCTTCAGGCTCAATCGGCGTGGTGTCGATTTTCGCCGTCGCTTTCGGCTGAGCGGAGACCTGAATCGGCGGTGCAGGCCAGGTGACTTCACCTTCGCGCACCACGGTCACACCGCGAATCACGACATCGTCAAAATCGATGGTGATGTTGCCGTCTTTTTCTTTGCACAGCAGTTTAAGCAGGTTCACCAGGTTGGTGCCATACAGCTGAGAAGACTGCGTTGGCAGGCGACCGGCGAGATCGGTATAGCCAATCACCTTCACCCCGTTGGCGGTGGTGAACACCTCACCCGGCACGGTGTATTCACAGTTACCGCCGTTCTGGGCCGCGAGGTCAACGACCACGCTGCCCGGGGTCATGGAGTCAACCATTTCGCGGGTGATCAGTTTCGGCGCAGGTTTGCCCGGTATCAGCGCGGTGGTGACGATGATGTCGACCTCTTTTGCCTGGGCGGCGAAGAGTTCCATTTCTGCCTTAATAAAGGCTTCGGACATCACTTTGGCGTAGCCGTCGCCACTCCCGGCTTCCTCTTCGAAATCCAGTTCGAGGAACTCGGCGCCCATACTCTGCACTTGCTCTTTTACTTCAGGGCGGGTGTCGAAGGCTCGAACGATGGCCCCGAGGCTGTTGGCCGCCCCAATGGCGGCAAGACCGGCAACACCGGCGCCAATCACCATCACTTTAGCCGGGGGCACTTTCCCGGCAGCGGTAATTTGCCCGGTAAAGAAACGACCAAATTCATGGGCGGCTTCAACAATCGCACGATACCCGGCGATGTTGGCCATTGAACTCAGGGCATCAAGAGACTGTGCGCGCGAAATACGTGGCACGGAATCCATCGCCATAACGTTGATATTACGTTCGGCCAGTTTCGCCATCAGTTCCGGATTTTGTGCCGGCCAGATAAAGCTAATCAGCGTGGTGCCGGGATTGAGCAGCGCAATTTCTGCATCCGTTGGGGCATTCACCTTAAGAATAATGTCAGACTGCCAGACGGCCTCGGTGCTGACGACTTCAGCGCCCGCCTCGGTAAAGGCACGATCGTCAAAGCTCGCCAGTTTACCGGCCCCGCTTTCCACAGCCACTGTAAAACCGAGTTTAAGCAGCTGTTCCACCGTTTTCGGCGTGGCTGCAACTCGGGTTTCCAGGGCCAGCGTCTCTTTTGGTACCGCAATACGCATAGTTTTCCCTTCCATCGATGATAAATGATGGTTTGTTGTTTTGTTGGGTTCCGTCCCTGGCAGTATGGACTGGCGAAGAGGCGAGCACCCGGAAAATAAAACAGTAACAAACTTTCTATAACCTACTGAAAATAGCGGTTGTGATCTAGCGTTAGAAAACAGTAATTGTGATTTTATTAGGGAAAAGTCACTTATGCAGGTGTCAGGCAGTAATATTTACCTGATTTTGCCGGAGGAGCCTGATAATTCGCTTAAGCGAAGCGGTAAAACATGATTATTCGCGGCAGTGTTACCTCGTATTAACATTACATTAACTTATAAAAGTCATATCGATTATCGCTTTTGCTGGTCAACTGCCCGTTTCTACAACATATCGTGAAAAGTTATCTTGCGCCGTTATCGAGGTCGCACAAGATGAGCAAAATCACGCAGACAGTGACGCAAATTAAATGCAATAATCATCGACGTTTTAGTCACTAACAACTACCAGTACCTGGTTTGCGAAAGGCGAAGGATTATTTTTATGAAGCTTAAGTACACCCTCCTGGCAACCGCTCTTCTGTCTGCAACGGCCTTTTCTGCCAGTGCAGCGACCGAGTTAACGCCGGAGCAAGCGGCAGCCCTCAAGCCGTACGATCGTATCGTTATCACCGGTCGTTTTAATGCCATTGGTGACGCTGTGGATGCTGTTTCCCGTAAAGCTGACAAAGAGGGTGCTGCATCCTTCTATGTTGTCGATACTTCCGATTTCTCCGGCAGCGGCAACTGGCGCGTAACCGCCGACTTTTATAAGCAAGATGCCCCGAAAGCTGACGTGGTTCAAAACCGCGTGATCGGCGGCGTGACGGAACTGCCGAAAGATCAGGCTGCCCTGATTGAGCCTTTCGACACCGTAACCGTGCAGGGTTTCTATCGCAGCCAGCCTGACGTGAACTCCGCCATCGCGAAAGCGGCGAAAGCCAAAGGTGCCGACTCGTTCTTCATCGTACGTCAGATAGATGCTAACGACGGCGGTAACCAGCGTGTTACGGCCTACATCTATAAAGCCGATGCGAAGAAACGCGTTGTTCAGAGCCCGGACGCTATCCCGGCCGATTCGCAGGCAGGCCGTGCGGCACTGGCTCAAGGCGGTGAAGCAGCCAAGAAAGTTGAAATCCCAGGCGTGGCAACCTCATCCACCGTGGGTGTCGCTGCGGGTGGCGCAGGCGTAGGACGATTCTTCGAAACTCAGTCAACCCAAGGCGGACGTTACAGTGTAACGCTTCCAGACGGCACTAAAATCGAAGAGCTGAACAAAGTCACCGCCGCGCAGATGGTGCCGTTCGACAGCGTTAAGTTCACCGGCAACTACGGCAACATGACCGAGATTTCTTATCAGGTTGCTAAACGTGCCGCGAAGAAAGGGGCTAAGTACTACCACATTACCCGCCAGTGGCAGGAACGTGGTGGCAACATGACCATCAGCGCCGACCTGTATAAGTAATCGCTTTATCTCTGCAATCAGGCAGCCCCGGCTGCCTTTTTTTATTTTTTCTGGCCCTTGTCATTGCAAGCCAACGACTCTCTCCGTAAAATCGCGCGCCGTAGCGTAATCCTCCATTTTTATGCGTTTTAGCCAAATAAATATTCTGGCTGTTATTGTTCCTTCGACAGGATGCTCATGGAAAAGAAACTCGGTCTTAGCGCCCTGACGGCGTTGGTACTCAGCTCAATGCTCGGCGCAGGTGTTTTCAGCCTGCCGCAAAATATGGCCGAAGTGGCCAGCCCTTCCGCATTGCTTATCGGCTGGGCGATTACCGGCGTGGGCATTTTGTTCCTCGCGTTCGCGATGTTACTGCTGACCCGTATTCGTCCCGATCTCGACGGCGGGATTTTCACCTATGCCCGGGAAGGTTTTGGCGAGCTGATTGGCTTTTGCTCGGCCTGGGGTTACTGGCTGTGCGCGGTGATTGCCAACGTGTCCTACCTGGTTATCGTCTTTTCAGCCCTGAGCTTCTTTACTGATACGCCTGAACTGCGCCTGTTTGGCGACGGGAATACCTGGCAAGCGATGCTCGGTGCCTCGGTGCTTTTGTGGGTGGTGCATTGTCTGGTGCTGCGCGGGATGCAGACCGCGGCGAGCATTAATCTGGTGGCGACGCTGGCAAAACTGGTTCCGCTCGGCCTGTTTATCGTTCTGGCCGCGATGGCGTTCAGCAGCGATACCTTTACCCTCGATTTTAGCGGCGTGGCGCTGGGCGTACCGGTGTGGGAGCAGGTTAAAGGCACGATGCTGATAACGCTGTGGGTGTTTATCGGCGTTGAAGGCGCGGTGGTGGTTTCCGCCCGGGCACGCGATAAGAAAGACGTGGGCCGCGCAACGCTGCTGGCGGTTCTCTCCGCATTAAGCGTTTATCTGCTGGTTACCCTGCTGTCATTGGGTGTTGTGCCACGCCCGGAATTGGCCGAAATGCGCAACCCGTCGATGGCGGGCCTGATGGTCCGCATGATGGGCTCCTGGGGTGAAGTGGTGATTGCTGCGGGACTGATTGTTTCGGTGTGCGGGGCGTACCTGAGCTGGACCATTATGGCGGCTGAAGTCCCGTATCTGGCGGCAACGCATAAAGCCTTCCCACGCATTTTTGCCCGTCAGAATAACAACAACGCGCCGTCGTCTTCCCTGTGGCTGACCAACATCAGCGTGCAGGTGTGTCTGATCCTGATTTGGCTCACCGGTTCCGATTATAATACCCTGCTGACCATTGCCTCAGAAATGATCCTTGTGCCGTATTTCTTGGTCGGCGCTTTCCTGCTGAAAATGGCGACCCGGCCACTGCACAAAGCAGTGGGTATCGGCGCCTGCATTTATGGCTTATGGTTATTGTATGCTTCCGGCCCGATGCATCTGCTGCTGTCAGTCGTGCTGTATGCGCCGGGTCTGCTGGTGTTTATTTACGCCCGCCGTACCCATCAGCTGGATCAGGTGCTGAAACGCCGTGAGATGGCGCTGATTGGTTTATTACTGGTTGCCGCAGTGCCGGCAACGTGGATATTAGTGGGGTAACGCGCTTACCCCATCGCGACGCTAAGGAGAGAACGATGGGAGTACGCCAGACCCGCCCCGTCCTGATTACCGGTGGAGGCCGTCGGATCGGCCTCGCCCTTGCCCACCATTTCCTGAACCTACAGCAGCCGGTTATCGTCAGCTACCGCACGCGCTATGCTGCCATCGACGGGCTGGAGCGTGCCGGGGCGCGCTGCATTGCCGCCGATTTCTCTACTGATGACGGGATCCTCGCTTTCGCTGACACCGTGAAGGCAAACACCGATGGCCTGCGGGCGGTTCTCCACAATGCCAGCGCCTGGGTGCCTGAAAAATCTACGGCCTCGCTGAGCGAGGTGATGCAGCAAATGATGCAAATCCACGTCAATGCCCCCTATCTGCTCAACCATGCGCTCGAACCGTTATTGCGCGGCCACGGCCATGCTGGCGGGGATATTATTCATTTTACCGATTACGTGGTCGAAAAAGGTAGCGACAAGCACATCGCCTATGCCGCCAGTAAAGCCGCACTCGACAATATGACCCGCTCGTTCGCCCGCAAACTGGCGCCAGAAGTGAAAGTCAACGCCATCGCCCCGGCGCTGATTCTGTTTAATGAGAGTGATGATGCCCAATACCGTCAGGAAGCGCTGAATAAGTCGCTGATGAAAGTCGCGCCTGGCGAGAAAGAGATTATCGATCTGGTCGATTACCTGTTGACCAGCTGTTATGTCACCGGGCGTTCGTTTGGCGTCGACGGCGGTCGTCCGCTGCGCTGAGTATTTCGGATGTGTTTACGAAAGATTGATAGCCCCCTACAGAGTGGCGGTGTATTTTAGCTTTTTTCGCAATGCATGATGGTTATGAATAAGATCGTTTTTGTGGAAGATGATCCGGAAGTCGGGTCCCTTATTGCCGCCTATCTCGGCAAACATGATATAGACGTTATCGTCGAACCGCGCGGCGACCGCGCCGAAGAAGTGGTTCTTCGCGAAAAACCGGATCTGGTTCTGCTGGACATTATGCTACCTGGCAAAGACGGGATGACCATCTGCCGTGATTTACGCCCCCAGTGGCAAGGCCCTATCGTGCTCCTCACCTCGCTCGACAGTGACATGAACCATATTCTGTCTCTGGAAATGGGTGCCAGTGATTATATTCTTAAAACCACGCCTCCTGCGGTGCTGCTCGCACGTTTGCGTCTGCATCTGCGCCAGCACGTCGCAGCGCCTGCGGGCGAGAAATCGTCTTCCGGTCTGACTCCGCATAAAGTGATTCGCTTTGGCACCCTGGCTATCGATCCGGTTAACCGTCAGGTGCAACTCAGCGGCGAGAACGTCACCCTGTCGACAGCCGATTTCGACCTGCTTTGGGAATTAGCCACCCACGCCGGACAGATAATGGACCGCGACGCGCTGCTGAAAAACCTGCGCGGCGTGAGCTATGACGGCATGGACCGCAGCGTCGACGTTGCCATTTCGCGGCTGCGCAAAAAGTTGCTCGACAGCGCAACCGAGCCGTACCGAATTAAGACCGTGCGTAATAAGGGCTATCTGTTCGCGCCCCACGCCTGGGATAACTAATTTTCCGCACTTCCGGGGCCAGAAATGAAAAAGTTATTCGTGCAGTTTTATCTGCTGCTGTTTGTCTGCTTTCTGGTGATGACCATGCTGGTCGGGCTGGTGTACAAATTCACCGCCGAACGCGCGGGCCGACAATCCCTCGACGACCTGATGAAAAGTTCGCTGTACCTGATGCGCAGCGAACTGCGCGAAATCCCGCCCCGGGACTGGAGCAAAACCCTTAAAGAGCTCGACCTCAATCTCTCTTTCGATTTACGCATTGAGCCACTGAATAAATTCCAGTTGGCCGAAAGCTCAATGGAGCATTTACGCCGGGGGGATATCGTCGCCCTCGACGATCAGTACACCTTTATCCAGCGCATTCCGCGCAGTCATTACGTATTAGCCGTTGGCCCGGTGCCATATCTCTATTACCTGCACGAAATGCGGCTGCTGGATATCGCCCTGCTGGCGCTGATCGCCGTGTCGCTGGCCTTTCCGGTGTTTATCTGGATGCGACCGCACTGGCAGGACATGCTGCGCCTTGAGACCGCGGCCCAACGCTTTGGTGAAGGGCATCTTGCCGAACGTATTCACTTTGACAGCATGTCGAGCTTCGAACGGCTCGGGGTGGTGTTCAACCAGATGGCGGATAACATTAACGCGCTGATCGCCAGTAAAAAGCAGCTCACCGACGGCATCGCGCATGAACTGCGTACCCCACTGGTGCGCCTGCGCTATCGACTGGAAATGAGCGAGAATCTGACCGAAGCCGAATCTCAGGCGCTGAATCGAGATATCGGCCAGCTCGAAGCCCTTATCGAAGAACTGCTGACCTACGCCCGCCTCGACCGGCCGCAGAACGAACTGATTCTGACCACCCCTGACCTGCCGGGGTGGATCACCGCCCACATTGAAGATATTCAGACCGTCAATCCGCAGCGCGACGTGACCCTGGTGCAGCTCACGCCGGGTAATTATGGCGCGCTGGATATGCGCCTGATGGAACGGGTGCTGGATAACCTGGTGAACAACGCCATGCGTTACAGCCGCCAGCAGATCCAGGTCAGCCTCACGCTGCATGCCGGACGTGCCAGCCTGGTGGTGGACGACGACGGCCCGGGGATTTCGCCCGATGAACGCCAGCGTGTGTTCGAGCCGTTTGTGCGTCTCGATCCCAGCCGCGACCGCGCCACCGGTGGCTGCGGTTTGGGTTTAGCGATTGTGCATTCCATTGGCCTGGCGATGTCCGGGGAAGTGACCTGCGACGCCAGCCCGCTGGGCGGGGCACGCTTCTGCTTTAGCTGGCCGGTTGATCATCAACTGAACTTTACCGCCCCTGCCTGACCGAACGTTGCACAAAGTCGCCGGCCTGCTTATAGTGAATAATTAATGAGTATGTTGTAACTAAAGTGGGAACCATGGCCGATTACGATTTGATTGAGCGCTTAACCTCGACCTTCCGTCAGATGGAACATGAGCTGCTGGAACTGCAGCAGATGCTGGTCGATTTCCGCCTGCTCGCCGCGCGGGTGTTCGAGTTGCCGGAAGTCAGTAAAGAACATGAGCACGACCCACTCTCATCTATCGCCGTGGTTCAGCATCTGGGCGAAAAGGCGCGGCTGATGGCGCTGAATCACTTTAGCCATCTGTTTATCCAGCAACAGTCGGAGAATCGCAGCAGCAAAGCCGCCGTCCGCTTGCCGGGGGTCATTTGTTTACAGCCGGAGCCTGCCCGGCTTTCTTCCCTGCAAGACAAAATCGGCGCTATAAATGCGCTGAAAGCGGCGTTCGAGAACATGGTGACCGTCGAGTCTGGTCTGCCCTCTGCGGCCCGTTTTGAGTGGGTGCATCATCATTTACCGGGGTTAATCACCCTCAAAGCCTACCGCTCGTTGACCCTGCTGCGCGATCCCGCCAGCATCCGTTTCGGCTGGGCGAATAAACATATCATTAAGAATTTGACCCGCGATGAAGTGCTGAAACAGCTGGAAAACAGCCTGCGTTCGCCCCGCTCGGTTCCCCCTTTTACCCGCGAACAGTGGCAGGCCAGGCTGGAGCGGGAATATCAGGACATCGCCGCCCTGCCGCAAAAAGCCAAACTGAAGATTAAACGTCCGGTGAAGGTACAGCCGATTGCACGGGTGTGGTACGCGGGACAACAAAAACAGGTGCAGTACGCCTGTCCGGGGCCGATGATTGCCTTGATCTCCGGCACTCAGGGCGTGAGCGTGCCGGAGATAGGTGAGCTGCTGAACTACGATGCAGATAACGTGCAGTATCGTTATAAACCCGAGGCACAGTCGCTGGAGTTGATCATCCCGCGACTGCACCTCTATGTGGCTAACGATTGATTTTCATGCTGCCGACCATGGCTTCCGGTCGGACCCATTCGTCAAATTCAGCGTCGGTCAGATACCCCAGTTTCAGGGCCGACGCTTTCAGGGTCAGCCCTTCTTTATGGGCCTTTTTGGCAATTTCAGCCGCTTTATCGTAACCAATGTGGGTGTTTAGCGCGGTGACCAGCATCAGCGATTCATTCAGCAACTGATCGATACGCGGCCGATTCGGTTCGATCCCCACCGCGCAGTGCGCGTTAAAACTTTCCATGCCATCCGCCAGCAGGCGTACCGATTGCAGGAAATTGTGGATAACCATCGGGCGATACACGTTAAGCTCGAAATTGCCCGATGCCCCGCCCATATTCACCGCCACATCATTACCCATCACCTGACAACACAGCATAGTCATCGCTTCGCACTGGGTGGGGTTCACTTTGCCCGGCATAATAGAACTACCCGGTTCATTCTCAGGGATCGACAGCTCGCCAATGCCACATCGCGGGCCGGATGCCAGCCAGCGTACGTCGTTGGCGATTTTCATCATTGAGGCCGCCAGCCCTTTCAGGGCCCCGTGAGCGTGAACCAGCGCATCACAGGTGGCCAGTGCTTCGAATTTATTCGGCGCAGTGATGAACGGCTGGCCAGTCATCGCCGCCAGTTCGTCCGCCACGCGAGTAGCATATTCCGGATGGGTATTCAGCCCGGTGCCCACCGCCGTGCCGCCCAGCGCCAGTTCACTCAGATGCGGCAGGGTGAGCTCAATATGCTTTAGATTATGCTCAAGCATGGCCACCCAGCCGGAAATTTCCTGCCCCAGGGTCAGCGGCGTGGCATCCTGTAAATGGGTACGGCCAATCTTGACGATATCGGCGAAGGCGTGAGATTTATCGCTCAGCGTTTTTTTCAGCACCTGTAATTGCGGGAGAAGGTGTTCACGGACCGCAATCACTGCCGCAACGTGCATTGCAGTCGGGAAGACATCGTTCGAGCTCTGGCTCTTATTTACGTCATCGTTCGGATGGACCTTTCGCTCCATGCCCCGGACGCCGCCGAGCAGCTCGCTGGCGCGGTTAGCCAGCACTTCATTCATGTTCATGTTGCTCTGGGTACCGGAGCCGGTTTGCCAGATAGCGAGCGGAAACTCATCCGCATGTTTACCCGCCAGCACTTCATCGGCGGCAGAGACAATCGCGTGGGCTTTCTCTGGGGAAAGCAGCTGTAAATCCTGATTAACTTTGGCCGCAGCACGTTTGGTGAGCGCCAGGGCCGCTATCAGCGACACCGGCATTTTTTCAGTGGAAATGCGGAAATGCTCCAGGGAGCGCTGGGTTTGCGCGCCCCAAAGCTTATCTGCCGGGACGTCTATCGCGCCCATAGAATCGTTCTCGCGGCGTAACGTTGTCATGTCTTTCTCCTTGAAATCAAAGTGAAGGGGTTTGACGAAGCTCACATGCCATTCAGAACGTTAAGTATTGAAACTGCCCGATAAGCGTAGCGCCCTCGGGCAAAACAACAACTACTTCACGCAGCGGTCACATTGTGACGACTGAATTTGTTGGAAGAAATCGTTGCCTTTGTCGTCGACCAGAATGAAGGCCGGGAAATCTTCCACTTCGATTTTCCAGATGGCTTCCATTCCCAGTTCCGGGTATTCGACGCATTCCAGGCTCTTAATGCTGCCCTGCGCCAGCACCGCTGCCGGGCCGCCGATACTGCCGAGGTAGAAGCCGCCGTGTTTGTGGCAGGCATCGGTTACCTGCTGACTGCGGTTACCTTTCGCCAGCATGATCATGCTCCCGCCTTCCGCCTGCAGCTGATCAACGTAGGAGTCCATTCGTCCGGCGGTGGTTGGGCCGAGGGAGCCGGAGGCATACCCTTCCGGTGTTTTGGCCGGGCCCGCGTAGTAAATCGGGTGATCTTTCACGTACTGCGGCAGGCCTTCACCGTTGTCCATCCGCTCTTTCAGCTTCGCATGGGCGATGTCACGGGCCACGATAATCGTGCCGTTCAGCGACAAACGCGTTGACACCGGATAGTCGGAAAGCTGGGCCAGAATCTCTTTCATTGGACGGTTAAGGTCGATTTTCACCGCCTCGCCTTCCCCGGCGTTACGCAACGCTTCCGGGATATACTTGCCCGGATTGTGCTCCAGCTTCTCAATCCAGACGCCGTCGCGGTTGATTTTGGCTTTGATGTTGCGGTCTGCGGAACAGGACACACCCATGCCCACCGGGCAGGAGGCACCGTGACGCGGCAGGCGCACCACGCGAATATCGTGGGCGAAGTATTTACCGCCAAACTGTGCGCCGAGCCCGAGGTTCTGCGCTTCCAGCAGCAGCTCCTGCTCAAGCTGAATGTCGCGGAATGCCTGACCGTGCTCGTTGCCTTCGGTCGGCAGGCCATCGTAATACTTGGTGGAGGCCAGTTTGACCGTTTTCAGCGTGGCTTCTGCCGACGTACCGCCAATCACAAACGCGATGTGGTACGGCGGGCAGGCGGCGGTGCCAAGGGTGCGCATTTTCTCTACCAGGTAATTTTTCAATTTGGCAGGCGTAATGAGTGCTTTGGTTTCCTGATACAGATAGGTTTTGTTCGCCGAGCCGCCGCCTTTGGCGATGCACAGGAACTTGTATTCGTCGCCGTCGACGCTGTAGAGGTCAATCTGTGCGGGCAGGTTGGTGCCGGTGTTGACCTCTTTGTACATGTCCAGCGGGGCGTTTTGCGAGTAGCGCAGGTTATCTTCGATGTAGGTGTCGTACACGCCGCGGGCCAGCGCCGCGTCATCGCCGCCACCGGTCCAGACACGCTGGCCTTTTTTACCGACGATGATCGCCGTGCCGGTATCCTGACAGGTCGGCAGAATGCCTTTGGCTGCGATGTCGGAGTTACGCAGGAACTGCAGCGCCACGTATTTATCGTTTTCGCTGGCTTCCGGGTCATTGAGAATATCGGCCACCTGCTGCTGGTGCGCCGGGCGCAGCATGAATGAGGCATCGTGGAACGCGTGCTTGGCCAGCAGCGTCAGCGCCTGCGGGTCAACTTTAAGGATTTCCTGACCTTCGAATTCGGTGACGTTGACGTGGTCTTTACTGAGAAGATAATACTCGGTGTCATCCTTTTTCAGCGGAAAAGGATCCTGATAGATAAAAGGTTTGTTCGACATTGTTCTCTCACTTACGACATTGGCAAATTATTTTCGGGCCGGTCTTCCATAGGCCCTGGGAACAGCGAGTCCGCTTATCCTACACAATTTTTTAACAAAAACTGAGACTAGTACGACTTTTTCCCTGAGAAGGTTACTTCTGTGCGGTTTATTGGTTTAATACAGGGAGATAATTTCCATACATTTACAGGGCTTGATAATGCAAAAACTCATCAACTCAGTGCAGAACTATGCCTGGGGTAGTCACACTGCGTTAACGGATCTCTACGGTATCGCCAACCCGGACAATCTGCCGATGGCAGAACTGTGGATGGGTGCGCATCCGAAGAGCAGCTCAAAAATCACCGACGCCAGCGGCCAGGTTCGCAGCCTGCGCGACGTGATCGACGCCGATAAAGCCACCCTGCTTGGACGTGAGGTCGCCGATCGCTTTGGCGAACTGCCGTTCCTGTTCAAAGTCCTGTGCGCCGATAATCCGCTGTCGATTCAGGTACACCCAAACAAGAAAGCCTCCGAAGAGGGTTTCGCGAAAGAAAACGCCGCCGGTATTCCTCTGGACGCCGCCGAACGTAACTACAAAGATCCGAACCATAAACCGGAGCTGGTTTTCGCCCTCACTCCGTTCCTCGCCATGAACGCCTTCCGCGAGTTCTCTGACATTGTTTCGCTGCTGCAACCGGTATCGGGTGCGCACACCTCGATTGCCCATTTCCTGCAGGAGCCTAACGCCGAGCGTCTAAGCCAATTGTTCGCCAGCCTGCTGAATATGCAGGGTGACGAAAAATCACGTGCGCTGGGCGTGCTGAAAGCTGCACTGAACAGCCAACAGGGCGAGCCATGGGAAACCATTCGTTTCATTGCGCAGTTCTACCCGGACGACAGCGGCCTGTTCTCACCGCTGCTGCTCAACGTGGTGAAGCTTAACCCTGGCGAAGCGATGTTCCTGTTTGCTGAAACCCCACATGCGTATTTACAGGGCACCGCGCTGGAAGTGATGGCGAACTCCGATAACGTGCTTCGCGCAGGCCTGACGCCAAAATACATTGATATCCCGGAGCTGGTGGCGAACGTGAAGTTCACCCCGAAACCGGCAGCCGAACTGCTGACCCAGCCGAGCCAGCACGGTGCCGAGCTCGACTTCCCTATTCCGGTCGACGATTTTGCCTTCTCTCTGCATGATCTCAGCACCCAAGGTGCCGACGTGGCGCAGCAGAGTGCAGCGATCCTGTTCTGCCTCGAAGGTGAAGCGGTCCTGCAAAAAGGCGAGCAGCAGCTGGTGCTGAAACCGGGCGAATCCGCGTTTGTGTCTGCCAATGAGTCGCCAGTCAGCCTGAGCGGCGTGGGTCGTATAGCTCGCGTTTACAATAAGCTCAAGTAAATACTGAACATTCAGGCATCTCTTGCTAAGCTTGAGGCAGCCTAACGACATCACAGGCGGAAGACTCCGCCTGTTTTCATTTTATGGACAAACGCTATGAAAAAATCGCTGGTTGCAGTTGGCATTATTGTGGCTTTAGGAGTGGTGTGGACCGGGGGCTCCTGGTACACCGGTAAACAGCTGGAAGGCCGTCTGGCCGACATGGTTGCGCAGGCCAATGCGCAGCTCGCCAGTACCGCGCCAGAAGCCGGTATTCAACTGGCGTATCAGAATTATCAGCGCGGCGTGTTCAGCAGCCATTTACAGATGGTGGTGAAACCGGCGGACGGCGCGAAAAGCAGCTGGCTGAAGCCTGGACAGACCCTCATTCTGGATGAGAACGTCTCCCACGGTCCTTTCCCACTGGCTTCGTTAAAATCGTTTAACCTCGCCCCGGCAATGGCAACGGTGAACTCGACGCTGGTGAACAACGACGCGACCAAGAATCTGTTTGAACTGGCCAAAGGTCAGTCACCGTTTGATATCAGCACCCGCATCAGCTACTCCGGCGATACCGCGTCCGACATCAATCTCAAGCCATTGAACTACGAGAAAGGCGAAGAGAAAGTCGCGTTCAGCGGCGGAGAATTCAAACTTGACGCCGATAAAGATGGCAACGTCTTCTCTCTCAACGGTAACGTGGGAAGTGCGGTTATCAATGCGGTTAATGAATACAACCAGAAAGTCCAGCTCACCTTTAACAACCTGAAAACCGAAGGCGACAGCAAGCTGACCGGCTTTGCGGAACGCATTGGCAATCAGAAAGTGACGCTCGATAAGCTGGCCATTGCCGTGGAAGGCAAAGAGCTGGCGGTGCTGGACGGCGTTTCCTTTGACGGGAAATCCAATCTGTCGAAAGACGGTAAAAGCATCGACACCTCGCTGGATTACACTCTCGACAGCCTGAAGCTTCAGGGTCAGGACATGGGCAGCAGCAAGCTGGCGCTGAAGATTGGCCAGATTGATGGTCAGGCGTGGCACCAGTTCAGCCAGCAGTATAACGGTGAAGTGCAGGCCCTGCTTGCCGAGCCGGGCATGATGGATAATCCGCAGGTCTATCAGCAGAAAGTGACCGAGGCGTTCTTCAAGGCCCTGCCGCTGCTGCTGAAAGGTGAGCCGGTTATCACCGTCGCGCCGCTGAGCTGGAAAAACAGCAAAGGTGAAACCACCTTTAACCTGTCCCTGTTCCTGAAAGATCCGTCGCAGGCCACCGTGGCCCCGCAGACGCTGGCCCAGGAAGTGGATCGCAGCGTGAAATCACTCGACAGCAAACTGGTGATCCCAATGGACATGGCAACCGAGTTTATGACTCAGGTGGCGCGTCTGGAAGGTTATCAGCAGGCGGATGCCGAGAAGCTGGCGAGCCAGCAGGTGAAAGGTCTGGCGGCGATGGGTCAGATGTTCCGCATCACCACCCAGCAGGACAACAACATTCAGACCAGCCTGCAATACTCCAACGGTCAGGTGACCCTGAACGGTCAGAAAATGCCGCTGGCTGATTTTGTCGGCATGTTTGGCGTGCCGGATGTGGCGATCCCTGCCCCGCAAGGTGAAACCGCACCGGCTCCGGCGCCAACGCAGCCACCCGCCGAGCAGCCTGCTCCATCGGCCAACGGCGCACAGTAATACGCAGAACCGGCAGCCTGGCTGCCGGTTTTTTTTACTGCTGTTTGACCAGGCGCGGGGGCATAATCTGATTGCGCACCGTGCTCTTTCCATCCTCAATTCGCTGGAGCATTCTCTCCGCCACGCTTTTACCCATTTCGCGAGCAGGCGTTATCACCCAGCTCATCGGCGCGTCGTCGAGGTCTTTCTCACGGACTTCCGCAAAGGCCGCCAGCGCCACGCGTTTATCGTAGTAATCAACCCCTTCGTCACTGCTTTTCCAGCCAGAACGCATCAGCCCCAGCCAGGCCCCCATCGCCACCACGCTGTTATAACAGACCACGGCGGTGATGGTCGGGTTTTGCCCCAGCAGATGGGTTAAGGCCTGAGAAGCCTGTTTTTGGCTGGCCTCACACTCCACCACCCATTCACTGTGAAACGGCAAACCAAACTTTAGCAGGGTGGCACAGTATCCGCCGACGCGTTCTGCCCGGGTCAGCGAGGCGCTTTGCCCGCCCAGCCAGGCGATGCGCTGGTGCCCACGGCGAATCAAGTGTTCGGTTATCATCTGCGCGGCCTGCATGTTATCCGGGCGGATCAGGTCGACATCATCCAGATAGCTGGCTCGGGAAGCGAAAACCAGCGGCACCCCGTTTTCATCGGCCTTGGTGCGCAGTTCGGCGCCTCTGTCGACCGCCCCGGCAATCACAATGCCGTCAACGCCCTGTGACACCAGGGTGTCGAAGCGCTCGACCATGTGTTCGCCCTTGCGCCCGCCCTGGGTGAGAAACACCATCTTGCCCTGTGATTCGAGGGCTTCAATCATCCCCGCGGCGAGTTCGGCGTAAAAGGGGGAACACAGGTCGCCCACAATCAGCCCAATCACCCCCGATGCACCGCCGCGCAATGATGCCGCCTGACGGTTACGCACAAAGCCAAGCTGCTCAATGGCCTGACTGACGCGTTCACCGGTCGCCGTGGAGATGCGCCCTTTGCCACTTAACACCAGTGAAACGGTGGCGACGGAGACCCCTGCCGCATGGGCGACGTCATTAATGGTGACTTTTTTTGCAATGGCCATGCGCCGCTTGCCACTCCTGTGTAGCGATAAAACGTTTTATCAATGGGTTATATTTATAAACCTTATCATCGTTTCAATATGTGATTTACCTCGCACTAAAGTTAGGTAAAACGTTTTATCTTTTCGCTGCATTCAACAACTACAACAGAATTCACAGCACAAGGAGTCGTTTTATGACGGCGAAAGCACCACCTAAAATTAGCCTATGGGAATTTTTCCAGCAGCTCGGCAAGACTTTCATGCTGCCAGTGGCACTTCTCTCGTTCTGCGGGATCATGATGGGCATCGGCAGCTCGCTGAGCAGCCACGATGTCACCACGCTGCTTCCGTGGCTGGACACCCCGTTCCTGCAGGCCGTTTTCATCTGGATGGGTAAAGTCGGCTCGTTTGCCTTCAGCTTCCTGCCGGTGATGTTCTGTATCGCTATCCCGCTGGGCCTGGCGCGTGACAACAAAGGCGTAGCGGCATTTGCCGGTTTTGTCGGCTTTGCGGTGATGAACCTGGCGGTCAACTTCTGGCTGACTGCGAAAGGTATTCTGCCTACCACCGATGCGGCTATCCTCAAAGCTAACAACATCCAGAACGTGATTGGCATTCAGTCAATTGATACCGGGATCCTCGGGGCGGTTATCTGCGGCATCATCGTGTGGATGCTGCATGAGCGTTTCAACACCATTCGCCTGCCGGATGCGCTGGCATTCTTCGGCGGCACCCGTTTCGTGCCGATCATCACTACCGTGGTGCTCGGTCTGGTGGGTCTGGTTATCCCGCTGATTTGGCCAATTTTTGCTAAAGGCATTAATGGCCTGGGCTACGTGATTAACGGTGCGGGTGAGTTTGGTCCGATGATCTTCGGTACCGGTGAACGTCTGCTGCTGCCGTTCGGCCTGCACCACATTCTGGTGGCCCTGATTCGCTTTACCGAAGCGGGCGGCACCCTGGATGTCTGTGGGCATCAGGTAAGCGGCGCGCTGACTATCTTCCAGGCGCAGCTGAGCTGCCCGACGACACATGGCTTCGCTGAGAGCGCAACCCGTTTCCTGTCCCAGGGTAAAATGCCTGCGTTCCTCGGCGGCCTGCCGGGTGCGGCGCTGGCGATGTACCACTGTGCTCGCCCGGAAAATCGTCACAAAATTAAAGGCCTGCTGATTTCCGGCGTGATTGCCTGCGTCGTGGGCGGGACTACCGAACCCCTCGAGTTCCTGTTCCTGTTCGTTGCTCCGGTGCTGTACGTTATCCACGCCCTGTTGACGGGCCTTGGCTTCACCATCATGGCGGTGCTGGGTGTGACTATCGGTAACACCGATGGCAACATCATCGACTTCGTGGTGTTCGGTATTCTGCACGGACTGGCCACTAAGTGGTATATGGTCCCGGTTGTCGCGGCTATCTGGTTTGCGGCGTACTACGCTATCTTCCGCTTCGCTATCACTCGCTTTAACATCAAAACGCCGGGCCGCGATATTGAATCCGCCTCCAGCGCAGAAAAAGCCATGGTGGGCGCGATCGGTAAATCCGGCTACAACGCCCCCGCGATCCTGGCGGCTCTCGGCGGCGCGGATAACATCACCAACCTCGATAACTGCCTGACTCGTCTGCGTCTGTCGGTGGATGACATGAGCAAGGTTGACGTTGAAGCGCTGAAAGCCAACCGTGCCATCGGTGTGGTCCAGCTTAACCAGCACAGTCTGCAGGTCGTGATTGGCCCGCAGGTCCAGTCGGTCAAAGATGAACTGGCCAGCCTGATGCATACCGTCGAGGCGTAAATCTCCTTTCCCCCTTCGCTCTGAAGGGGGACAATGTTTCCTCCCCCGTTTGACCGAAATGGAGTTTCCGATGTTTGATTTCTCAACGGTTGTAGACCGCCACGGCACCTGGTGTACCCAGTGGGATTATGTTGCTGACCGCTTCGGCGCAGCGGATTTACTGCCTTTCACCATCTCGGATATGGATTTCGCCACTGCCCCTTGCATCCTGGATGCGGTCAGCCAACGTCTGAGCCATGGGGTACTGGGCTACAGCCGCTGGAAAAACGACGAGTTCCTGGGCGCGATTCAACACTGGTTCCAGAAACGTTTTGACAGCGAGATTGATACCGAACAGGTGGTGTACGGCCCGTCAGTTATTTACATGGTTTCAGAAATGATCCGCCAATGGTCAGAGGTGGGCGACGGTGTGGTGGTCCAGACCCCGGCCTATGATGCTTTCTACAAAGCGATTGAGGGTAACCATCGTCAGATTGCCGCCGTGCCGCTGCATCAGACCGCCGACGGTTGGCAATGTGACATGACGCTGCTGGAAAGCGTGCTCGCCGAACCGCGCAATAAAATCCTGCTGCTGTGCAGCCCGCATAACCCCACCGGGAAAGTGTGGACTCGCGAAGAGCTGACCACTATCGCCAGCCTGTGCAATAAGCATGGTGTGAAGGTGATCAGCGATGAAATCCACATGGATATGACCTGGCACGGTCACCGCCACGTTCCGTGGTGTGAAGTGGCGCAAAATGACTGGGCGCTGTTCACATCAGGTTCCAAGAGCTTCAACATTCCGGCATTAACCGGGGCATACGGTCTGATTGGGGAAGCAACCTCGCGCAATGGGTATCTCAGCGCGCTCAAAGGCCGGGACGGACTATCCTCACCTTCCATTCCTGCCGTGGTGGCGCACATTGCCGCCTATGAACAGGGCGAGGCCTGGCTCGACGCGCTGCGTGATTATTTGCAGGACAACATGCGTTTTATTGCCAGCGAATTGAACGCCGCTTTCCCGGAACTCAACTGGCAGCCGCCGGAGTCAACGTATCTGGCATGGATTGATCTACGCCCGCTACACATTGACGACAAACTGCTGCAAAAAGTGCTGATTGAGCAGCAAAAGGTCGCCATCATGCCGGGTTATACCTACGGGGAAGAAGGCAATGGTTTTGTTCGTCTCAATGCGGGCTGTCCTCGCAGTAAGCTCGAACGGGGTGTCCAGGGGCTGATTAACGCCATCCATGCCGTCCGCTAAGTCCGTTGCGCAACGGAGATAGTCGTTGCGCAAAATAGCTTTTTCCCTCGTTTCCACATTATAATGTGTCGCACTTTACCTAAAAAACTTCACCTAAAAAAAAGAGTGCGACCATGATTCATAAAGACCTGCCCCTGACAGACATCCACCGCCACCTTGATGGCAACATTCGCGCACAAACCATTCTTGAACTCGGTCGCCAGCATAATATTGCGCTTCCAGCCTCCACTCTGGACACCCTGCGCCCGCACGTTCAGGTCACCAGCAATGAACCGGATCTCGTCAGCTTCCTGAGTAAACTCGATTGGGGAGTGAAAGTCCTGGCCGACCTCGACGCCTGCCGCCGCGTGGCGTATGAAAACATTGAAGATGCTGCCCGTAACGGTTTGCACTATGTTGAACTGCGCTTCTCGCCGGGTTATATGGCAATGACGCACAACCCGCCGGTTGCCGGGGTGGTTGAAGCGGTGATCGCCGGGGTGCAGCAAGGCTGCCGCGATTTCCCGGTGCAGGCCAAACTGATTGGCATCATGAGCCGCACCTTCGGCGAAACCGCCTGTGAACAAGAATTGAACGCCCTGCTCACCCATCGCGACGGCATTACCGCCCTGGATTTAGCTGGTGATGAACTGGGCTTCCCGGGCAGCCTGTTCCTCAACCATTTCAACCGTGCGCGTGATGCGGGCTGGCATATCACCGTTCATGCGGGTGAAGCGGCCGGGCCGGAAAGCATCTGGCAGGCGATTCGTGAACTGGGCGCCGAGCGTATCGGTCACGGAGTGAAAGCGGTAGAAGACCGCGCGTTGATGGATTTCCTCGCCGAACAGCGCATTGGAATTGAATCCTGCCTGACCTCAAACATTCAGACCAGCACCGTGCCAACCCTGGCGCGCCATCCTCTGAAAACGTTCCTGGAACACGGGGTACTGGCGTCACTGAATACCGACGACCCGGCGGTTCAGGGCATCGATATTATTCACGAGTACCAGGTCGCGGCCCCGGCGGCCGGTCTATCTGCGGCGCAAATCCGTCAGGCACAGATTAACGGTCTGGAGATTGCGTTCCTCTCCGCCCAGGAGAAACAGGCGCTGATTGACGCGGTTAAAGCGGCGTAAAGAAACGCCCGGTGAGCGCTAGCGCCACCGGGCCATTCATCAAGTCAGGCTCAACATCGCGCGATGCTTGGCTGATTCAATCCCCAGCTCAATCAATTCCATAATCTGAATCGCCTGGCTCGCCGGAACCGGGTTTTCTCCGCTGCCGTTCAGGGCATCACGAATACCGGCGTAATAGGCCGGATAGTTGCCCGGTACCGTCAGCCAGGTCTCTTCCGTGCGGTCATCGCCGTCCACACGCGTCACCACCCCATCACGCATGTCGTAACCCCAGTCTTCCTGTGGCAAACGCTCCCCGTTTTTCAGGCGCTCTTCCTGCGGATCGAGTCCGTACTTGACGTAGCTCGCGCGGGTGCCATGCACGATGTAACGTGCGGATTCCGCTGCGGCCAGCAGCGTGCCGTGAAGGATCACCCGACGCTGTGGATAGTTCAGCACCGCATGGAAGTAGTCCGTCGACTGCGCGCCCGGACGCAGCTGCGCCAAATCAACCGTCAGGCTGACCGGCAGACCGAATAAGTTCACCGCCTGATCGAGCAGATGCGGGGCTAAATCGTACCAGATGCCACTCCCCGGACCGCCCTGTTCACGCCAGCGGTTGCGAACTTCCGGGCGATAGCGGTCGAAATGCGACTCAAAGAAGGTGACTTCGCCCAGCGTGCCTTCCGCGATGAGGGCTTTTACCGTCAGGAAATCGCTGTCCCAGCGGCGGTTATGGAACACCGACAGCAGGCGCCCGAGGCTACGCGCCAGCGCATCCAGTTCACGGGCCTGTGACAGTGTCACGGTAAAGGGTTTATCTACCACCACATGTTTGCCCGCTTCCAGCGCGGCCTTCGCCAGCGGGAAATGGGTATCGTTAGGTGTGGGAATAACAATTAAATCGATGCTGGGATCGTTAAACAAATGCTTCGGCTCAGAAACGACCTTAACACCCGGCCAGTCCACTTTGACTTTCGCTTCATCGCTGCTGGAAACTGCCGCCAACTCCATCCCCGGCGTACCGCTGATCAGCGGTGCGTGAAAGGTTTTACTCGCGTAGCCATAGCCAATTAATCCGACGCGGATAGTGTCACTCATGTTGTTGCCCTCATCTGTGGTTACCCGCCATTTCACAACATCTGTAAGAGGCTCACAACCCTTTATTAACACTCCCCGTTTCAACTGGCGCAAACGCCATGTTCCTGGTAACATTTCGCCCCTGGATTCTTTTGGACATTGATTGTTATGAGTATGGTATTTAATCGTATCGTCGAGCTGGTGGGCTGGATTGTACTGGGCGTGTGCTTTTTGCTGCTGATTGCGGCGCATCATATTGATAATTACCAGGCACCCGAACCCCCAGCCACCGCGCAACACAAATAACGGTAAGAAAGTGACTCCGGTCGCAACCTATGTAACCGGTTTCTGAAACCGGTTGCAGACTCTAAGTCTGACTCCTTACACTACTTTTATCTCATCGATAAGGAGCGTGTAATGGCTGCATTTCCAAAAAATTTTCTGTGGGGCGCGGCAACCGCCGCATATCAGGTAGAAGGCGCACATAACGAAGATGGCAAAGGGCTTTCCATCTGGGACGTTTTCTCTCATCTTCCTGGTACGACATATCAAAACACCAATGGCGACGTCGCCGTCGATCACTATCACCGGATGCAGGAAGACGTCGCGCTGATGGCCGAAATGGGCCTGCAAAGCTACCGTTTCTCTATCTCCTGGCCTCGCCTGCTGCCTGACGGCCGCGGAGAAGTAAACGAAGCCGGCGTTAAATTCTACAGCGATTTAATCGACACCCTGCTGGCTCACAACATTGTGCCCATGATTACGCTTTATCACTGGGACCTGCCGCAGGCGCTGCAGGATCAAGGCGGTTGGGAAGTGCGCTCCACCGCGCTTGCCTTCGAGGAATACGCCCGCCTGTGCTACTCGCGCTACGGCGACCGCGTTAAACTGTGGGCCACCTTTAACGAAACCATCGTCTTTATCGGCCACGGCTATATCACCGGCAGCCATCCGCCGTCGGTTCGTGACCCGGCCCGTGCGGTTCAGGCCTGTCATCAGGTATTTATCGCCCATGCCCTGGCGGTGAAAGCCTTCCGCGAGATGAACGTTCAGGGCGACATTGGCTTCGTAAACGTCCTGCAACCGCATACCGCCCTGACCAGCAGCCCGGAAGACCGTATCGCCACTGAGATGGCGGATGCTATCCATACCCACTGGCTGTACGATCCTGTGCTCAAAGGCCACTATCCTGAAGCGTTGCTTGCTCAAGCGCAGGCCCTATGGGATGTGCCACGCTTTGAACCGGGCGATGATGAGCTGCTGCGCAACAATATCTGCGATTTTATCGGCCTCAATTACTATCGCCGCGAAACGGTGGTCGCCAATCCGGGCGAAACGCAGACCGCCAGCAACCATAACGGCGAACCCAACAGTGGGACAGAATTTGGCTTCAAAGATCTTTTCAAATTCGTGCGTAATCCGGACGGGGTATATACCGATTGGGACTGGGAAATCTGGCCTCAGGGTTTGACCGACGGCATCATGATGATCAAAGAACGCTATGGCGATATTCCGATCTACATCACCGAGAATGGTTTGGGGGCGAAAGACCCTATTATTGACGGTGAAATTGTCGATCAGCCGCGCATTGACTATTTACAGATGCATATTGATGCCATGGAAAAAGCAATGGCGCAGGGCGCAGACGTCCGGGGTTATTATCCGTGGTCATTTATTGATTTATTGAGCTGGTTGAACGGTTACAAAAAACAGTATGGTTTTGTCTATGTTGATCATCAGCAGAATCTGGCACGAAAACGCAAAAAGAGCTTTTTCTGGTATCAAAACGTTATTGCCACTCGCGGTCAACAGCGATAATCTTCCCCTCCAGGCGCCGTCCGGCGCCTGATATTAGCTTTAGAAAAATCTTAAATTAAAATTAACGACAACAGAATCACGTTCTGTGCTTGTTTTTGCGATGTATAGCCGAAATAATTCGTGCGATTATCGCTGTCTGATTTGACATCACTTAGAACCCAGGTTGCCGTTGGCAGGTAGTTCTTACCTCATAATTACAACATCATAAAATGGAAACGCACTAAAATGACCGTTCAGGATTATTTATTAAAATTCCGAAAGATCAGCTCACTCGAAAGTCTGGAAAAACTCTTTGACCATCTGAATTACTCGCTGACGGATACCCAGGACATTGTGAATATGTATCGGGCTGCCGATCATCGTCGTGCCGAACTGGTTTCCGGTGGCCGTTTATACAACGTTGGTGAAGTGCCGAAGACCGTCTGGCGCTACGTGCAATAAAGACTGTTTTCTCACGCGTCAGTTGCTTATACTTCTCGCCCTGCTTTTTTGACTGACGCTGATTCCGGAGACGTAATGTCCACTGAACCCACAGAACGTATTGGTGGTTGGCTATTTGCCCCGCTTGCATGGCTGATTGTGGCCTTGATCAGCGCATCGCTTGCCATTCTGTTATACGCAGGTGTGTTACTGTCCCCTGCTGCACGCAGCAACCTGGGCGCCTTAAGCGCGACAAACCTGAGCCTGTGGCTGCTGTCGATGGTGTTTGCCGTTGCGATGTGGGCCTATACCTTCTGGCTGACTGCCGCTTTCTTTAAACGCCGGAAGCTGGTGCCGAAGCACTATATTATCTGGCTGCTGATTTCTGTGCTGCTGGCGGTGAAAGCCTTCGCCTTCGCGCCGGTCTCTGATGCGCTTGCGCTACGCCAGCTGCTGTTCCCGCTGCTGGCCACCGCGTTGCTGGTTCCGTACTTTAAGCGTTCCACGCGTGTAAAGCGGACCTTCGTTAATCCGTAATAACCCTACAGATAACCTGTTGTCGCCTGCTGCGGTTTGTCCGATAATAGGCGGCTTTTTTTTCGTTTCAGGCTCACTATGACTGATTACCTGCTGCTTTTTGTCGGCACTGTTCTTGTTAATAACTTCGTTCTGGTGAAGTTCCTTGGACTGTGCCCGTTTATGGGCGTTTCCAAAAAACTGGAAACGGCTATGGGAATGGGTCTTGCCACCACCTTCGTGATGACGCTGGCTTCGGTCTGCGCGTGGCTGATAGATACCTGGATCCTCATTCCGCTCAATCTGATTTACCTGCGTACGTTGGCCTTTATTCTGGTCATCGCCGTAGTGGTTCAGTTCACCGAGATGGTGGTGCGCAAAACCAGCCCGGCGTTGTATCGCCTGCTGGGGATTTTCCTGCCGCTGATCACCACCAACTGTGCGGTGCTCGGCGTGGCACTGTTAAACATCAACCTCGGGCATAACTTCCTGCAATCGGCGCTGTACGGTTTCTCCGCGGCGGTCGGTTTCTCGCTGGTGATGGTGCTGTTCGCAGCGATTCGTGAGCGTCTGGTGGTGGCCGATGTCCCTGCCCCGTTCCGCGGGAATGCCATCGCGCTGATTACCGCCGGGCTGATGTCTCTGGCCTTTATGGGCTTTAGTGGTTTGGTGAAGTTGTAATGACGTTAGTGTGGATTGCCATCGCTGCCCTCAGCCTGTTAGGCCTGATTTTTGGCGGCATTCTCGGATATGCCTCGCGCCGCTTTGCGGTGCAGGACGATCCGGTGGTGGAAAAAATTGATGAAATCCTGCCGCAGAGCCAGTGCGGGCAATGCGGCTATCCCGGCTGCCGTCCCTACGCAGAAGCCGTCGGCAGTCAGGGTGAGAACATCAACCGTTGCGCCCCCGGGGGCGAAGCGGTAATGCTGAAAATCGCCACCCTGCTAAACGTAGACCCGCAGCCGATCGACGGCGACGAACAGACCGCTGAGCCGGTTCGCATGATTGCGGTTATTGACGAGCCGAATTGTATTGGCTGCACCAAATGTATTCAGGCCTGCCCGGTGGATGCCATCGTCGGTGCCACGCGCGCCATGCATACCGTGGTGACCGACCTCTGTACCGGGTGCAATCTGTGCGTCGCGCCGTGTCCGACGCAGTGTATCGAATTACGTCCGGTCGCCGAGACGACCGACAGCTGGAAATGGGATCTACAAACCATTCCGGTACGTATTATTCCAGTGGAACACCATGCTTAAGTTATTCTCCGCGTTCAGAAAGGACAAAATCTGGGATTTCGAAGGGGGTATTCATCCTCCCGAAATGAAGACCCAGTCGAATGGCACGCCGCTGCGCCAGGTTCCTCTTGCGCAGCGTTACGTGATGCCGCTGAAACAACATATTGGCACCGAAGGTGAACTGACCGTAAGCGTAGGCGACCACGTCCTGCGCGGTCAGCCGTTGACGCGTGGCTGGGGCAGAATGCTGCCGGTACATGCGCCGACGTCCGGTACCGTGATTGCCATTGCGCCCCACTCCACCGCCCATCCGTCCGCACTGGCAGAAATGAGCGTCATTATTGAGGCCGACGGTGAAGACCGCTGGATTGATCGCGACGGCTGGAGCGACTGGCAGCAGCAGAGCCGCCAAGCACTGATTGAACGCATTCATGATTTCGGCGTAGCCGGTCTCGGCGGCGCGGGTTTCCCGACCGGCGTTAAGCTCAACGGCGGCGGCGATAAAATCGAGACGCTGATCATCAACGCGGCGGAATGTGAACCCTATATCACCGCTGACGACCGTTTGATGCAGGACTGTGCGGCGCAAATCGTCGAGGGTATCCGTATTTTGGCGCACATTCTGCAGCCAAAAGAGGTGCTGATCGGCGTGGAAGACAACAAACCGCAGGCCATTTCGATGATGCGTGCGGTGCTGGCCGATACCCACGGCATTAGCCTGCGGGTAATCCCCACCAAATACCCATCCGGCGGTGCCAAGCAGTTGACGCAAATTCTGACCGGGAAACAGGTGCCGCACGGCGGACGTTCGTCGGATATCGGCGTACTGATGCAAAACGTCGGCACGGCATTTGCCGTGAAACGCGCGGTTATCGACGGCGAGCCGTTGACCGAGCGCGTCGTGACCCTGACCGGGGAAGCTGTCTCGCGTCCGGGCAACGTTTGGGCACGTTTAGGCACCCCGGTGCGTCATCTGCTCGAAGACGCGGGCTTTTGTTCTGGCCCTGAACAGATGGTGATCATGGGCGGTCCATTGATGGGCTTTACTCTGCCGTGGCTGGATGTGCCGGTGGTAAAAATCACCAACTGTTTACTGGCACCTTCCGCGAGTGAGATGGGTGAGCAGCCGGAAGAAAAAGGCTGTATTCGTTGCAGCGCTTGCGCCGACTCCTGCCCGGCCGATTTGCTCCCACAGCAGCTGTACTGGTTCAGCAAAGGCCAGCAGCACGACAAAGCCACCGCACACAACCTTTCCGACTGTATCGAATGCGGGGCCTGCGCATGGGTATGTCCAAGCAATATTCCGCTGGTGCAGTATTTCCGCCAGGAAAAAGCCGAAATCGCCGCCATTCGGATGGAAGAAAAACGCGCCGCCGAGGCCAAAGCCCGCTTTGAAGCCCGCGCCGAGCGTCTCGAACGTGAAAAAGCGGCGCGCCAGGCACGTCACAAACAGTCCGCCGTACAGCCTGCCGCGCAGGATCAGGATGCCATTAACGCAGCGCTGAACCGCGTGCGCGAGAAACAGCAGCAGGCCACACAGCCGATTATCGTTCAGGCCGGGGCCAAGCCCGATAACAGCGCAGTGATTGCCGCCCGCGAAGCGCGAAAAGCACAGGCGCGCGCCGCACAGGCTGAAAAACAACAGCACGACGCGACCGCTGAATCGGGGAGTGCAGCCGTCGATCCGCGTAAAGCGGCCGTCGAAGCGGCGATTGCCCGGGCTAAAGCACGAAAAGCCGAGCAGCAGCCCGCTGCGGAACCGACGCCTGAAACCGTCGATCCACGTAAAGCTGCCGTTGAAGCGGCGATTGCCCGGGCCAAAGCGCGGAAAGCTGAACAGCAACAGCAGGCCGTTAACGAACCGGTTGCTGAAACTATCGACCCACGCAAGGCCGCAGTGGAAGCCGCTATCGCCCGCGCCAAAGCGCGTAAAGCCGAAAAAGAAGCCGCCAATGAACCGATGGCTGAAACCATCGATCCGCGTAAAGCCGCCGTTGAAGCGGCTATCGCCCGTGCGAAAGCACGCAAAGCAGAAAAACAGGCAGTGAACGAGGAATAAATGGTTTTTAAAATCGCAAGCTCTCCTTATACCCATAACCATCGCCAGACCTCGCGCATTATGCTGCTGGTGCTGCTGGCGGCCGTGCCGGGCATCGCTATTCAGACCTGGTTTTTTGGCTGGGGGACGCTCGTTCAGATAGTGCTGGCGAGTTTAACGGCCTGGGGTGCCGAGGCCGCTATCCTGCGTCTACGCAAACAGAATGTGGCGCGCACCCTGCAGGATAACGCCGCATTGCTGACCGGTCTGCTGTTAGCCATCAGTATTCCCTCTATGGCGCCATGGTGGATGATTGTGCTCGGCACCGCTTTTGCGGTCGTTATCGCCAAGCAATTGTACGGTGGTCTGGGTCAGAACCCGTTCAACCCGGCGATGATTGGCTACGTGGTGCTGCTGATTTCTTTCCCGGTACAGATGACGTCCTGGCTGCCGCCGCAGGAAATCGCCATCACCACCCCAGGCCTGATGGAGACGTTGCAGATAATCTTCAGCGGCCATACCGCGACGGGGGCCGACATCAACACCCTGCGAATGGGCGTGGACGGCATCAGTCAAGCGACGCCGCTCGATACCTTCAAAACGTCACTGCATGCCGGGCATAGCGTGAGCGACATTATGAACGCGTCGATTTATCGCGGCGCGCTGGCCGGTATTGGCTGGCAGTGGGTGAACGTGGCCTATCTGGCCGGCGGTTTGTTCCTGCTGTGGCAGCGCGCCATTCGCTGGCATATTCCGGTGAGCTTCCTGCTGACGTTGGCCGTGTGCTCTACGCTCGGCTGGGTTTTCTCGCCTGAAACACTGGCGTCCCCGCAATTGCATATGCTCTCCGGAGCCACCATGCTCGGCGCATTCTTTATTCTGACCGACCCGGTAACCGCCTCGACCACCAATCGCGGGCGTCTGGTCTACGGCGCGCTGGCGGGTGTGTTGGTATGGCTGATTCGCAGCTTTGGCGGCTATCCCGATGGCGTGGCCTTTGCCACCCTGCTGGCCAACATTACCGTGCCGCTGATTGATTACTATACGCGCCCGCGCGTTTACGGACACCGCTGAGACCGACCATGCTGACTACGATTCGCAAACATGGCATCACGCTGGCGCTTTTCGCCGCCGGTGCCACCGGGATGACGGCCATCATTAACCAGATGACCAAAAGCACCATTGACACGCAGTCCGCCAAACAGCAGATGGCGCTGTTCGATCAGGTGGTGGCGCAAGATAGCTATAATAACGACTTGCTGAAAAGCTGTTATGTTCTGAACGCACCGGAACTGGGCAAAGGCAGCCACAAAATTTATATCGCCCGTAAAGACGACGCCCCGGTCGCGGTAGTGATGGAAGCGACAGCGCCGGACGGTTATTCCGGTGCCATTCAGCTGCTGGTCGGAGCCGATTTTAACGGTACAGTGCTGGGTTCGCGCGTGACGGAGCATCATGAAACGCCAGGTTTAGGCGATAAGATTGAACTGCGCCATTCCGACTGGATAACCCGTTTTGCCGGAAAAGTGATCCACTCAGCAACTGACAGCCAATGGGCGGTAAAGAAAGACGGCGGTGAATTTGACCAGTTTACCGGGGCGACCATCACCCCGAGGGCCGTGGTGAACGCCGTCCAGCGTGCCGGACTGTTTGCGCAAACGCTGCCGCAGCAGATTAACGAACTTAGCCCCTGTGAAGAGTAAATCATGAGCGAAATCAAAGACGTTATTGTTCAGGGATTATGGAAAAACAACTCATCGCTGGTGCAACTGCTGGGCCTGTGCCCGCTGCTGGCGGTGACCTCCACGGCAACCAACGCCCTTGGGTTGGGACTGGCCACCACGCTGGTATTAACCCTGACGAACCTGTTTGTCTCCCTGCTGCGCCGCTGGACGCCGTCGGAAATCCGTATTCCGATTTACGTGATGATTATTGCCTCAGTGGTGAGCTCGGTGCAGATGCTGATCAACGCCTATGCGTTTGGGCTGTATCAGTCGCTGGGTATTTTTATTCCGCTGATCGTGACCAACTGTATCGTGGTTGGTCGTGCCGAAGCGTTCGCCGCTAAAAAAGGCCCGATGCTGTCGGCCCTGGACGGTTTCTCAATTGGTATGGGTGCCACCTGTGCGATGTTTGTCCTGGGCTCAATTCGTGAAATTCTCGGTAACGGCACGCTGTTTGATGGCGCTGATGGCCTGCTCGGCGGTTGGGCCAAAGCCCTGCGCATTGAAGTTTTCCATACCGATACGCCATTCCTGCTGGCGATGCTGCCTCCGGGGGCGTTCATTGGTTTGGGAATGCTGCTGGCGATTAAATACGTCATCGATCAGCGCGCGAAGCAGAAAGCCAGCACCGTACGTAACCATTGTGAAGTTGCACCGGATGTGAAAACCACGCCAGGGAAAGCTTGATGAATAAAGAGAAGCGTCACCAGATCCTCACCCGATTACGTGACAACAATCCGCACCCGACCACGGAACTGAACTTTACCACCCCGTTCGAACTGCTGATTGCGGTTCTACTCTCAGCGCAGGCGACCGACGTTAGCGTTAACAAAGCCACCGCCAAACTTTATCCGGTGGCGAATACGCCAGAAGCGATACTGGCACTCGGCGTGGACGGGGTGAAAGAGTACATCAAGACTATCGGCCT
Organism: Scandinavium sp. M-37; assembly: GCF_043558715.1. NCBI lineage: Bacteria > Pseudomonadati > Pseudomonadota > Gammaproteobacteria > Enterobacterales > Enterobacteriaceae > Scandinavium > Scandinavium sp. M-37. The sequence goes on along the minus strand of NZ_JBIGIN010000001.1, from coordinate 39,673 downwards.
GTTTAACAGCAAGGCCGAAAACGTGATTAAGACCTGTCGGATCCTGATTGAACAACATGGCAGCGTCGTACCGGAAGACCGCGCGGCGCTGGAGGCGCTACCGGGCGTCGGGCGTAAAACCGCCAATGTGGTGCTGAACACCGCCTTCGGCTGGCCAACGATTGCAGTGGATACGCATATCTTCCGCGTGTGCAACCGCACCAATTTCGCACCGGGTAAGAACGTTGAGCAGGTAGAAGAGAAGCTGCTGAAAGTGGTTCCTGCCGAGTTTAAAGTCGACTGCCATCACTGGTTCATTCTGCACGGACGTTATACCTGCCTCGCTCGCAAACCGCGCTGCGGCTCCTGCCTGATTGAAGACCTCTGCGAGTTTAAAGAGAAAGTCGATATCTAATCCTGTTTCAACGCCGTGTCGCGGCCCGGCGTTCTCCCCGTTTTATTGTCCATAATACCCCCTCACTCCTGACGTATGATCCGGCCAGCTATCGTTCAGACAGGTTAATTGTTTTTTTCCAACTGAAATTTCTATACAAATGTGACACAGATCACTTCGATAACACCACGTTAAAACGATGTTACAAAATCGAAGCTAAGCCTTTGCTGATGCAGCGGTTAACTGTTTTTTAACCAGACATATCACCACTATTTTTCGGATTATTGGCCTATATGACTGCCCATCAATCAAAACAGCAGAACATATCGCCATTAGGCCAGAAAATCGGCACCTTTTTAGTGAAAAAAACCAGAAGAATCGAAACAGCGAAGTTAAACGCTGAATAACATTTAGATGAACGGACGATTATAACGCCCTCGTTATGTGTAACAGAGTATTACAAACCCCTTGTGTGATTGTCCTGGATAGTGAACATTACCTGCCGTTTTCCCCTCCAAGAATAACTATAAGGCGGATGTCAAAACGAACGTCACGCCCACGAACCCCGTTAATATGGGATGTAAAAAAAGAGGTATATGTGTCTACTGCAAACAATAAACCAACAGAAAGCGTGAGTCTGAACGCTTTCAAACAACCGAAATCTTTCTATCTCATTTTCTCAATTGAACTGTGGGAACGCTTTGGTTACTACGGCCTTCAGGGCATTATGGCCGTTTACCTGGTTAAACAACTGGGTATGTCCGAAGCGGATTCTATTACGCTGTTCTCCTCTTTCAGCGCACTGGTGTATGGTCTGGTCGCTGTAGGCGGCTGGCTGGGTGATAAAGTGCTGGGTACCAAGCGTGTCATTATGCTGGGTGCTGTTGTGCTGGCGATTGGTTATGCGCTGGTGGCCTTCTCGGGTCACGATGCCGCCGTCGTGTATATGGGTATGGCAACTATCGCTGTGGGTAACGGCCTGTTTAAAGCCAACCCATCCGCCCTGCTTTCTACCTGTTATGATAAAGATGACCCACGTCTGGACGGTGCATTCACCATGTACTACATGTCCATCAACATCGGTTCTTTCTTCTCTATGCTGGCAACCCCGTGGCTCGCTGCAAAATACGGCTGGAGCACGGCGTTTGCGCTGAGCGTAGTGGGTATGTGTATTACCGTGGTGAACTTTGCGTTCTGCCAGAAATGGGTGAAAAGCTACGGTTCCAAGCCTGACTTTGCCCCGGTTCACATGGGTAAACTGCTGGCCACCATCGTTGGGGTTGTGGTTCTGGTGACCATTGCAACCTGGCTGCTGCACAACCAGGGTATCGCTCGTATGGTTCTGGCCGTGGTCGCTCTGGGTATCATCTGCCTGTTCGCGAAAGAAACCTTCGCGATGAAAGGTGCCGCGCGTCGTAAAATGATCGTGGCTTTCATTCTGATGGTTGAAGCGATTGTGTTCTTCGTGCTGTACAGCCAGATGCCAACCTCTCTGAACTTCTTCGCTATCCGTAACGTTGAGCACTCCATTCTGGGTATCGCGTTCGAGCCAGAGCAGTATCAGGCCCTGAACCCGTTCTGGATCATGATTGGTAGTCCAATCCTGGCCGCTATCTATAACAAGATGGGCGACCGTATGCCGATGCCGCACAAATTCGCCTTCGGTATGATCCTCTGTTCTCTGGCCTTCCTGGTGCTGCCACTGGGTGCCAAGTTCGCAACCGACGCGGGTATTGTGTCCGTTAACTGGCTGATTCTGAGCTATGCGCTGCAGTCTATCGGTGAGCTGATGATCTCCGGTCTGGGCCTGGCGATGGTTGCACAGCTGGTTCCACAGCGTCTGATGGGCTTCATCATGGGTAGCTGGTTCCTGACCACTGCCGGTGCAGCAATCATCGCGGGTAACGTGGCTAACCTGATGGCGGTTCCGGAAAATGTGACTGACCCACTGCTGTCCCTGCACGTCTACGGTGATGTGTTCATGAAGATTGGTATCGCCACTGCGGTTATCGCGGTACTGATGCTGCTGACTGCACCGAAACTGAATCGCATGACTCAGGAAGATGATGCCGCAGACAAAGCCCGCGAAACGGCAACTGCATAACATTCATCGGGAAACCGAATAAAAAAAGCCGCTGACACGTTCAGCGGCTTTTTTTTTATCTGCGGGCGAACTAGGATGGGTGACACATCTGTGTCTTAAGGAGTTCGTCATGAAATTGTTCTATAAACCCGGCGCCTGTTCCCTTGCTTCTCATATCACCCTGCGTGAGAGCGGCATGGATTTTTCGCTGGTTGGCGTTGATCTCGCGAAAAAGCAGCTGGAAAATGGGGAAGATTATTGGCAGGTCAACCCAAAAGGCCAGGTGCCTGCCCTGCTGCTGGACGACAATATCCTGCTGACCGAAGGCGTGGCGATCATGCAGTACATCGCGGACACCAAATCTGATCGCCAACTGCTGGCCCCGGCGGGGAGTATCGCTCGATATAAGACGCTGGAATGGCTCAATTTCATTGCCACCGAACTGCATAAGGGCTTCACGCCGCTGTTCCGTCCGGACACACCTGAAGATTTCAAACCGACCGTACGTGCGCTGCTGGAGAAAAAGTTCAGCTATGTGAATGACGCCCTGCGTGACGGGGAATGGATCAGCGGGGCACGCTTCACCATTGCCGATGCCTACCTGTTTACCGTCCTGCGCTGGGCGCGGGCAGTTAAACTGGATCTCAGCGGTTACAAGAACATTGAAGATTACATGGCTCGCGTGGCAGCCCGTCCAGCGGTTACCGCAGCATTGGCGGCAGAAGGCTTAAATTAAGACATTGGCCCGATAAGCGTGAGCGCCATTGGGCATTAAAAAAGGCCGCATACGCGGCCTTTTTCATGTGCACGTCAGGGAAGATTACTTCCAGCACACCAGGCAGTAGTTCTTCTTACCGCGACGCAGCAGCGTGTAACGTCCGTACAGCAGATCGCTTTCAGCGAAAGTGTATTCCGGGTCAATCTGCTTCTCACCGTTAATGGTGACCGCGTTAGAGGCGATCGTTTTGCGCGCCTGACCGCGGGACGGCTGCAGCTCAGAATCCACCAGCGCTTGAATCAGGTCAGCGCCCTTCTCCATTTCGACCATCGGCACGCCATCCTGCGCCAGCTGCTCGAAATCGGCTTCGCTCAGGCCGCTCAGGTTGCCGTTAAACAGGCTTTCAGTGATGCGTTTTGCCGCCACCAGGCCTTCTTCGCCATGCACCAGACGGGTAACCTGTTCGGCCAGCACGTACTGCGCGCGCGGTGCTTTGCCGCTGTTCTTGTCTTCTTCTTCCAGGGCATTAATTTCAGCAATGTCCATGAAAGTGAAGAACTTCAGGAAGCGATACACGTCCGCATCCGCAGTGTTGATCCAGAACTGGTAGAACTTGTACGGACTGGTTTTCTTCGGATCCAGCCATACCGCGCCGCCTTCGGTTTTACCGAATTTGGTGCCGTCGGATTTGGTGATCAGCGGAACGGTCAGACCGAACACCTGATTCTGGTGCAGACGACGGGTCAGGTCGATACCGGAGGTGATATTACCCCACTGGTCAGAACCGCCGATTTGCAGCGCCACGCCGTGCAGTTTGTTCAGGCACGCGAAGTCATAACCCTGCAACAGGTTGTAGGAGAATTCGGTAAAGGAGATCCCCTGGTCATCACGGTTCAGACGCTGTTTAACCGCTTCCTTGTTGATCATTTGGTTAACAGAGAAGTGTTTACCGATATCACGCAGGAAGGTCAGCACGTTCATGCCGCCGAACCAGTCATAGTTGTTGGCCGCGATGGCAGAATTGCTGCCGCAGTCGAAATCGAGGAACGGTGCTACCTGTTTGCGGATTTTATCCACCCATTCCTGCACGGTATCTTCGGTGTTCAGCTTACGCTCGGCCGCTTTGAAACTCGGATCGCCGATCAGGCCAGTTGCGCCGCCCACCAGAGCCACAGGCTTATGGCCCGCTTCCTGGAAGCGTTTCAGGCATAACAGGGGAACGAGATGCCCCAAATGCAAGCTGTCAGCGGTAGGATCGAAGCCGCAATAGAGCGCGATCGGGCCCTGCGCCAGTCGCTCTGCTAACGCTTCCTCGTCCGTCACCTGGGCCACCAGGCCCCGCTCTTGCAATTGTTTAATCAAGTTACTGCTCGCCATCAAAGTCTCCATGTATAAAACAGACTGCACCTTAGCCGGTACACGACGTTTCGCAAGATGCGAAAGGCTCATAGAATAAAACGCCAGCCCGTGATGTGCCAGCGCTTAACGCAACAAAATGCGCGATTATGGCGCGAGTCGGTCGATTTTCCAGGCGTCGTTTTCACGCTGGTACATAAATCTGTCGTGCAGGCGATGTTCACCCCCCTGCCAGAACTCCATCGACTCAATGCTGATACGGTATCCCCCCCAGAAACTCGGCAGCGGCACTTCGCCCTGTTGGAACTTTTGTTTGAGCTCAAGGAATTTGCTTTCGAGGATCCCACGGGCCGAAATGCGGCTGGACTGCTTCGAAACCCAGGCGCCAATCTGGCTATCACGTGGACGACTGTGGAAATACTTCACCACTTCAAGCGTTGAGAGACGTTCGGCCTTGCCGGTGACCATCACCTGTCGCTCCAGCATGTGCCACGGGAAGAGCAGGCTGATACGCGGGTTTTGTTCCAAATGATGCGCCTTACGACTGCCGAGGTTGGTATAGAACACCAGCCCTTTTTCGTCGTAATGTTTGAGTAAAACGATACGCTGATACGGCTGACCGTTTTCATCCACGGTCGCCACGACCATGGCCGTCGGGTCGGCAAGTTTGGCCTCGCAGGCCTGCCCCAGCCAGCGTTCAAAAAGTGCCAGCGGTTCAGCGGGAAGATCGCGGCGGCGCAGGCCGCCACGGGTATACTCACGGCGCAGATGCGCGATTTGCTGCAGGGAGTCGTTGTCAGACATGGCGTTTTCGAAGTTGTCTTCAGGTGACGCTATTGTGCGCCGCCGTCAGCAAAATCTCAACGCTTCGGATTTTGTAACTGACAGTTATTCAGTACGATACGGTCACGTTTGTAGACCGTTGCGCTGTCGCCTTTCGACCAGAAGACATAAATGCCGTCGGTATAGCGTGCCCCCGAGGCGGAGATGCCCTGGGTCAGCGTCTGCTGCTGGTTATCGTAGATGAAATCGACCTGCTGACGAGTATTGTTCAGGTGAACGGTCAGCGGTTTTTCATCACACTGGTATTCAAGGGTGTCGGTGTGCATCCGCTCGACGAACTGGTTGTAGTAGCTACATCCAGAGAGCATTAGAGGTGCTATCAGTGGTACTACAGCGAGGAGATTTTTTTTCATTGGCTTGCCTATTAGACTGTCCCGGTCCCGGAGGGCAGTTGCCCTCCCTAAACGTAGCTATTCTATCGGCATTGACATCACGACTCTGTCAGTTAACTCTGATTCTGCGACGGATTCGCAGGGAAAATGGCCCCCAGCACCGTTGGCGTGCTAGCCCCGGTGACAGACGGTAAATTACCCGGCAGCCCGGCCAGCGTACGCCAGGCAAGCCATGCGAAGGCCAGGCCTTCCATATCGTCGCCGCTGACCCCCGCTTCGTCGGTGGTCGAGACCTCAGTACCCGGCAGCAACGCGGCCAGACGCGCCATCAGCAACGGATTACGACTGCCTCCGCCGCACACCAGCAGACGTTCACAGCCACCGCTCAGCAACACCTGCTCGCTGATAGTCACAGCGGTCAGTTCAGTCAGGGTGGTCATCACATCTTTCGCCGCCACCCCCGGGTGTTTGGCTAACTGACGCTCGAGCCAGCCATAGTTGAAATATTCGCGCCCGGTGCTTTTCGGGGCAGGTAATGCAAACCACGGGTCGCTGAGCATTTCCTGTAACAACGGCAGACTGATTTTTCCCGTGTTCGCCCATTCGGCATCTTTGTCATACGGTTTTCCGCACTGACGCCAAATCCACGCGTCCATCAACATGTTACCCGGCCCGGTATCATGACCTTTGACCGGCAGCCCAGGACTCAGCATTGACAGATTGGCGATCCCGCCGATATTGAGCACAATGCGACGCTCGTGCGGCACAGCCAGCAGGGCGTGATGGAATGCCGGAACCAGGGGCGCACCCTGCCCGCCCAGGGCGATATCACGGCGGCGGAAGTCACCGACCACCGTGACGCCAGTGCGAGCAGCAATAATATTGTTGTCACCGATTTGCAGCGTATGCGGGGCATCGCCGTCCGGCTCGTGCCATACCGTTTGCCCATGACAGCCAATGGCCACGATATCGCTGGCCGACAGCTTTTCCTGCGCCATCAGCGCCTGGACGGCGTCAGCGAACAAATGTCCGAGGCGCGTGTCGAGCTGTCCGTACTGCGACAGGGTCAGCTGTTGTCCCTGGCAAATAGCGAGGATGGCTTCCTTGAGCACAATCGGAATGGGGTATGAGAGGCTGGCCTGCTGCGCCACCATGTTATCGTCCATCGCGGCAAGAACCACATCTACACCGTCAAGGCTGGTGCCCGACATCACACCAATATAGCGACCCGATTTCATACGCCTTCCTGAGTTCGTGACTGAGAGCCACACTGAATCATAAAGTCGTTCTTAATGCCATGATCCGCTGACGAAATTTAAGAATTCGCGGTCTGAATAGGTGTCCGGTCCCGGTTGCAAGCCTTTAACGCAACGGCTGTTTACACAAGGTTGAGCACAAAGAGACTACAATTTTGTGTAGATCCTCGCAGAACATATGACCTGTAGTACATAAATGCCATATAATTGCGGTGACGGATGCTCTCAAGAGCGTTACTTGTGAACAGGAGATTCATAAATGATGTTACGTGTATTGGCCGTTTCAATGATTGGGTTCACGCTTGCCGGTTGTGTCAGCAGCAGCGGCCTTTCCGGAGACGTTTATTCCGCATCCGAAGCCAAACAGGTTCAGAATGTGACCTACGGGACGATTGTCCATACTCGTCCGGTACAGATTCAGGGCGGTGATGACTCTAACGTCATCGGCGCAATCGGTGGTGCGGTACTGGGTGGCTTCCTCGGGAATACCGTGGGCGGCGGAACCGGTCGTTCATTGGCAACCGCCGCGGGCGCTGTCGCAGGTGGTGTAGCGGGCCAGGGCGTTCAGGGTGCAATTAACAAAACCCAGGGCGTAGAGCTGGAAATCCGTAAAGACGATGGTAATACCATCATGGTGGTGCAGAAACAGGGTGCAACCCAGTTCTCTGCCGGGCAACGTGTCGTGATGGCCAGCAATGGCAGCCAGGTGACCGTTTCCCCTCGCTAATTATCCGGCGTAGGGCACCCATAAAAAAAGGCCCTGATTCAGGGCCTTTTTTGTTATTCAGGTCTGAGCGCTAGTCTTTGGCCTGCAGTTCGTTGATGTTCTGCTCCAGCTTACAAATAAGCCCCAGCAGCAAATCCAGTTCCTCAGGCGAGATGCCCGCGAGAATTTCCCCCCGCGTTTTACGAATCACTGTTTCCATATCTTCGATCAGTGGCTCGGCTTTCTCAGTCAGTTTAATACGTTTAGCACGACGGTCATTAGCACAGGTCTGACGCGAAATCAGGCCCTTCTCTTCCAGCTGATCCAGGGTACGAACCAGTGAAGGCTGCTCGATACCAATCGCTTTAGCCAGTTGAATTTGCGACTGTTCCGGGGGTAGCTGATGTATGTTATGCAGCGTAACCCAGTGAGTCTGCGTTAATTCCAGAGGTTTCAGGCGATGGTCAATCAGAGCACGCCAAATGCGCACCAGCCGTGCCAGATCAGAACCCAGTGGCGATTCCAATTTCATCTCCTTATAATTAGCTTGCTAAGTTATTATACTGATTTTAGAATAGTGTGCAGCATTTAAATGCCCAAAACAAATGTATTGCCTCATCCCCGCTAACGGACGGGATGATTTACACTAATGACTATACTGGCGCATCGCAGCCCTCTGCCGCACTATTGGATTTGCAAAGGATTTTTGCTCGTGAAGCTGACGCTTAATACTCCGGGACTTCCCCTGCAGGATTTGATTGTTGGGGCCTCAATCTATTTTCCCCCACTGTTCAAAGCGGTGATTCTGGGCTTTCTTATCTGGCTGCTCGCCCATCGCCAGCTGCGCGACTGGATGTACGCAGGTGACGTCTGGCACCCTCTCTTAATGGATCTTTCCCTGTTCGCGCTGGCGGTCTGCCTGGCGCTGGTTCTGATTGTGGCGTGGTAACTCACTCAATGAAAAAACTGAAATATTTCTCCACGCTGCTGGTCGCGGCCCTGGCGCTGGTTGCCGTCTGGCTGGTCTGGAATTACTACATGCAGTCTCCGTGGACGCGTGACGGCAAAATTCGCGCCGAACAAGTCAGCATCACCCCGCAGGTTTCCGGGAGCATCATCGAACTCAACGTCAGGGATAACCAGCAGGTAAAAGCCGGGGATGTACTGTTCCGTCTCGATGCCACGCCATTTCGCATTGCGGTGATGACCGCCCAAGCCCAGCATGCCAAAGCGTTGTCAGATATGGCGAAAGCGAAATCTGATTGGAATAAAGCCCAGTCAGATATGGACAAGGCCCGTCGTGAAGCCGACCGTCGCCGTAATTTACCGAAAAACTTTATTTCTGCCGAAGATCTCGACACCGTCAATAACGCCCTGAAAACGGCGACCGCTAACGCCGAAGCCGCGAAAGCCAGCGTCGCCGCCGCCAAAGCCAGTGCCGATGCGGCTAACGCGGCTCTGGAACACGCCAACTGGCAGCTGGCGCAAACCGACGTCAAAGCGCCAGTTGATGGCTGGGTCACTAACCTGTCGACCCGCACCGGCGATTACGCCGCCGTCGGCCACCCGGTATTTGCGCTGGTCGATAGCCATTCGTTTTATGTCGTCGGCTATTTTGAAGAAACCAAACTGCGTCATATCCGTCCTGGCGGCGCGGCCAGCGTGGTGCTCTACAGTAACGGACAAACGTTACAGGGTCACGTCGCCAGCATTGGACGCGCCATCTCAGACCAGAGCGTCGGCCCGGAAGGCAGCCTGATCGCTGACGTCAAACCGACCATTCCTTGGGTGCGACTGGCTCAGCGCGTGCCGGTTCGCATCGAATTCGATAAGCTGCCAGAAGATATCATTCTGGTTGCGGGGACCACCTGCACCGTCTCGATCGGCGGCCAGTAATGAATTTACAGGCGCTAACCTGGCGGTCGCTGCCGTGGGTGAAAGCCACGCGCCCGCAATGGCGGTATGCCTTACGTAATGGCATCGCCATGTGTCTGGCCCTGAGCTTTGCCTATTACATCAATCTGGATCAGCCTTACTGGGCCATGACCTCTGCGGCAGTCGTCAGCTTTCCGACCGTTGGCGGGGTTATCAGTAAAAGCCTGGGGCGTATTGCCGGGAGTCTGTTGGGGGCCTGCGCGGCGATTTTAATTGCCGGGCACACCATGACCGACCCGTGGCTGTTTCTGTTCGGGCTGTCGGCCTGGATTGCCTTATGCACCTGGGTCTGCGCGATGTATCTGAACAACGTCGCCTATGCGTTCCAGCTTGCAGGCTATACCTGTGCGATTATTGCCTTCCCGATGGTCAATCTGGTGGATGCCACACATCTGTGGGATATCGCCCAGGCTCGCGTATGTGAAGTGATTCTCGGTATCGTGTGTGGGGCGCTGATGATGATGATCATGCCGAGCACCTCTGATGGCACCACGCTGTTGACCGCGCTAAAGAACATGCATGCCCGTATTTTGGAACATGCCAGCCTGCTGTGGCAACCGGAAACCACCGATGCGATTCGTACCGCGCATGAGAGCGTTATTGGCCAGATCCTGACCATGAACCTGCTGCGCATTCAGGCATTCTGGAGCCATTACCGCTTTCGCCGCCAGAACAGTCTGCTCAACTATTTGCTGCACCAGCAGTTGCGCATGACCAGCGTGATTTCCAGCCTGCGCCGGATGCTGATTAACTGGCCAGAACACCCCACCAATACCCGCGAGGTACTGGAAAAATTACTCGCCGAGCTGGCGAAGCCTGGCGCAAACGCCTATAGCGTGGCCCGGATAATCGCCCCGCTGGCCCCGCGCGACCCAATGGATTACCGGCATCAGGCATTCTGGCAGCGCCTGCGTTATTTCTGCCGCCTGTATCTGACCTCCAGCCGCTGGCTGAAACGGCTGGAAAATGCTTCGGCGATCACCGAGTTTGATGTGCCCGCTGCACCCGCACTGACTCGCCGGACTGACCATGCCGAGGCGTTATGGAATGGGCTGCGCACCTTCTTCGCCCTGATTATGGTTGGTGCCTGGACCATTAATACCCAGTGGACGTCCGGCCCTGCGGCACTGACCCTGGCGGCCATTTGCTGCGTGCTCTTTTCTATCTCGCCCTCACCGTTCAATTCCCTGACCTTGCTGCTGCGCACCCTGCTGCTGCTGTCGCTATTCAGCTTCGTGGTCAAGTTTGGCCTGATGGTGCAAATCAGTGACCTCTGGCAATTCCTGCTGTTTCTGTTCCCCCTGCTGGTCACTATGCAGCTGTTCAAACTGCAAATGCCGAAGTACGCCGGGCTGTGGGGACAACTGGTGGTGTTTATGGGATCGTTCATTTCGGTGACTAACCCGCCGGTGTATGATTTTGCCGGTTTCCTTAACGATAACCTGGCCAAAATTATCGGCGTGGGGTTGGCTTGGCTAGCCTTCGCGGTGCTCAAACCGGGCTCGGATGCACGTAAAAGTCGCCGCCATATTCGCTCGTTACGGCGTCACTTTGTCGATCAGCTCAGCCGTCGTCCGCAGCAGAGCGAACATGAGTTTGAATCGTTGGTTTATCATTACATCAGCCAGCTGAGTAACAGCCAGGATGCGCTCTCCCGCCGGTGGCTTCTGCGCTGGGGGGTGGTATTACTCAACTGTAGCCATGTGGTCTGGCAATTGCGAGACTGGGAAACCCGTTCTGACCCGCTGGAGCGAGTGCGCGACCTGTGTATTAGCCTGCTGCGCGATGTGATGAGCGAGCGTGGCGTCCAGCAGCGTCCGCTGGCCTCGGCATTAAGCGAATTAAAAAGAATTTATGAAGCGTTGGGCCACCATCATCAGCCTGCCGCCAGAGAACTGGCGGCGATTATCTGGCGTTTGTACTGTTCACTGTTGCAGCTAGAACAAGCGCCGGTTGCGGGTACAATCGAGGAACGGGCTACTTAATTACCCCGCAGGCAAAACGCGCCCCGCCACCGCCAAGTGGTTTTGGCTGATCGGCCATATTATCCCCGCCGACGTGGACCATCAGGGCTTTGCCTTTCACCTCATCCAGTTTTTTCAGCCGCGGAGCCAGCACGGGCTGCGTGGCTTTTCCGTCATTGTTCACCACCAGCACCGGCAAATCGCCGAGGTGCCCCATGCCGTTTGGCCCTTCATGCTTGCCTGAATGATCGGGATCGAGATGACCACCTGCTGATTCGGCGGCGCTGGCTTTGCCCTCTTTCAGAGCGGGCTGGCAGCTGCCGTTGGCATGAACATGAAAGCCATGCTCACCGGGCGGTAAGGCTTTGAGATCGGGGGTAAATTCGAGGCCTTTCTCAGTTTCGGTGATTTTCACTTCGCCGATCGACTGTCCGACGGTTTGCGGGGTGACGAGATTCATCTCCACTTCGGTACTGGCGGCATAGGCGCCGGTTGAAATGGCCAGAGTCAGTAAGGTAAGAGTGATGCGCTTCATAGTACCTCCAAAATAAAGGTTCCTGATAAGTCTAAACCAGGAACACTTTTTTGGTCGGAACGTTAGCGCAAAGCAGAATTACGGCACGTCGTAACCGAGTGCGGCCTTGCGAATGCGGAACCACTGCTGACGGGTCATTTCAAGGTTTTCAGCGGCGATCGCCGAACGTACGCGTTCAATCTTACCGGAACCGATGATCGGCAGCGGCTGGGAAGGCAGGCGCATCACCCAGGCGTAAACCACCTGTTCAATGCTTTCGGCGTTGAGTTCGGTCGCGACTGTCGTTAGCTCATCACGCAGAGGCTGATATTTCTCATCGTTGAACAGGCTCCCACCGCCCAGACAAGACCACGCCATTGGGCGCACGCGTAGCTGTTGTAGCTGGTCGAGCGTGCCGTCAAGCAGCAGCGGCTGATGCACCGGAGAGAGTTCAACCTGGTTGGTCGCCAGGGTAAACGGCAGCCGTGATTGCAGGAGGGAGAACTGGGCTGGCGTGAAGTTGGAGACGCCGAAATGACGCACTTTGCCGCTCTGGTGCAGCGCGGTAAAGGCTTCCGCCACCTCGTCGGCATCCATCAGTGGATCCGGGCGGTGGATCAGCAGCAGGTCCAGTTGGTCAATGGCCAGATTGGTCAACGACTGCTCGGCGCTGCGCACGATATGGTCTTTGTCGGTGATGTAATGCCCAATGGCGTTTTCCGCCCGCGCGGTGGTCGCTATCCCGCATTTGCTGACCACTTCCATACGTGAACGCAGGTGCGGGGCCAGCTTCATGGCTTCGCCGAAGGCCGCTTCGCACAGGTAGCCGCCATAAATATCGGCGTGATCGACCGTCGTCACCCCGAGATCAAGATGTTGTTCAATAAAGCTAACCAACTGCTGCGGGGACATGTTCCAGTCCATCAGACGCCAGTAGCCCATCACAAAGCGGGAGAATTCCGGGCCATTAGGCGCGAGAGTAATACGCTGAACCATACAAGCTTCCTCAACAGAAAAATTTCATCGAGTATACGCACATTTAGGGTCAAAACAGTGAAGGCTGATCAGGTTCTTCAGGAGAAAGGGTTTTGTTTGCGCGGATTTTGCGCAGCAGACGTTGGCGGCAGAGGCGCAGCACCTCTTGCTTTTGGGCATCGTTGAAATGTTGCCAGTTGAAACGCTCGTCACGGCTACGCATACAGCCCCGACAATAGCCGCGTTCATCAGACTGACAAATACCCCGGCACGGGCTTTGTACCGGGAAAAACTCCAGTTGTTCTGCCACACCGCCCCCTGTCATTCGCTTACTCTCATTGAAGCCTGATATCGCTCATCCTGCAACTGCCAAACACTTTTCGCTTGCATTAGACCAATCGGTCTACTACATTAAGCCCCATGAACAAACACACCGAACATGATACTCGCGAACATATCCTCGCCACCGGCGAACGGTTATGTATGCATCGCGGCTTTACCGGAATGGGATTGAGCGAACTGCTGAAAACGGCGGAAGTGCCGAAAGGCTCGTTTTATCACTATTTCCGCTCTAAAGAAGCATTTGGTGTGGCGTTGCTTGAGCGTCACTACGCCGATTACCACTGCCGTCTGGCTGAGCATTTTGCCCACGGTGAAGGCAACTACCGTGACCGCCTGCTGGCTTACTATCAGCATACCCTGACCCAGTTTTGCCAACAGGGCATTATCAGCGGTTGTCTGACGGTGAAACTCTCCGCCGAGGTGTGTGACCTCTCGGAAGTGATGCGCACCGAAATGAACAAAGGGGCCAGCCAGATTATTATCCTGCTGAGCCACGCGCTTGAAGAAGGCCGCAAAGAGAAGAGCCTCACCTTCTATGGTGATGCCCATACCCAAGCCGAGGTGCTGTACTCTCTGTGGCTGGGGGCGAATCTTCAGGCCAAGATTTCACGCAGTGCGACGCCGCTGGAAAGCGCGCTCGAACATGCGAAGACTATGATTGCCGCGCCTGCCGTATAATCAGGCGTTTTTATTTCACGAATCACTAGACGACCGGTCTACTCAGGAGTTCTTATGTCACAACAGAAACTGTTCACCCCGCTGAAGGTCGGCGCCGTTACTCTGCCTAATCGCGTACTGATGGCCCCGCTGACACGCCTGCGCAGCATTGAGCCGGGTGACATCCCTACCCCGCTGATGGGTGAATACTATCGCCAGCGCGCCAGCTCCGGTCTGATTATCTCCGAAGCTACGCAGATTTCTGCCCAGGCGAAAGGCTACGCTGGCGCACCCGGCCTGCACAGCCCGGAACAAATCGCGGCATGGAAAAAAATCACCGCTGGCGTTCACGCTGAAAACGGCCTTATGGCAGTTCAGCTGTGGCACACCGGGCGTATTTCGCACAACAGCCTCCAGCCTGGCGGCCAGGCACCGGTTGCCCCTTCAGCGCTGAGCGCTGGCACCCGTACCTCCCTGCGTGATGCCAATGGAAACGCGACCCGTGAAGATACCTCTGTCCCGCGCGCGCTGGAGCTAAGTGAGATCCCAGGCATCGTGGATGACTTCCGTCAGGCTGTCGCTAATGCACGCGAAGCAGGCTTCGACCTTGTCGAACTGCACTCTGCGCACGGCTACCTGTTGCACCAGTTCCTGTCGCCTTCCGCTAACCAGCGTACCGACCAGTACGGCGGCAGTATCGAAAATCGCGCCCGTCTGGTACTGGAAGTGGTTGATGCCGTCAGCAAAGAGTGGAGTGCCGATCGCATTGGTATCCGCGTGTCGCCAATTGGTTCCTTCCAGAACACTGACAACGGCCCGAACGAAGAAGCCGATGCGCTGTATCTGATTGAAGAACTGGGCAAACGTGGCATTGCTTACCTGCACATGTCCGAGCCAGACTGGGCAGGCGGTCAGCCGTATACCGAAGAATTCCGTCGTAAAGTACGTGAACGCTTCCACGGCCCGATTATCGGGGCCGGTGCCTACACCCCTGAAAAAGCGGAAGACCTGATTGCCAAAGGCCTGATTGACGCGGTGGCGTTTGGTCGTGCCTACATCGCTAACCCGGACCTGGTTGCACGTCTGGAGCGTAAAGCGGAACTCAACCCGCAACGTCCGGAAAGCTTCTACGGCGGTGGCGCGGAAGGCTATACCGATTACCCGACGCTCTAATCCCCTGATTGATTGATAGCGGCGGGTATCCGCCGCTATACTGATATTCCTGTTTTACGAACAAGACCTTAAGGGAAAGAGAATGCGCCTACTTCACACCATGCTGCGCGTTGGCGACCTGCAACGCTCTATTGATTTCTACACCAAGGTGCTGGGCATGTCGCTGCTGCGCACCAGCGAAAACCCGGAATACAAATACTCTCTGGCTTTCGTCGGTTACGGCCCGGAGAGCGAAGAAGCGGTTATCGAACTGACCTATAACTGGGGCGTCGACAGCTATGAGCTGGGTACCGCCTATGGTCATATTGCACTGAGCGTTGATGATGCAGCAGAAGCCTGCGAGCGCATCCGCAACAACGGCGGCAACGTCACCCGCGAAGCGGGTCCGGTAAAAGGCGGCAGCACCGTCATCGCCTTCGTAGAAGATCCTGACGGCTACAAAATCGAACTGATTGAAGCTAAAGACGCTGGTAAAGGTCTGGGTCATTAAGGTTCATGGGTGCTAAGGCACCCTTTTTTTACTCCCGCCTCTGCTGCAACCGCTGGCAAAATTTGCCATAATGCGCGCTACTTTTTGTAAGCCTAAGAGATCCTGATGTCCGACAACGCTCAACGTAATGCACTGTGCGACCGCTTCCGTGGTTTTTATCCTGTAGTCATTGATGTAGAAACCGCAGGCTTTAACGCCAAAACGGATGCGCTGCTTGAAGTGGCCGCCGTGACGTTGAAGATGGACGAAGACGGCTGGCTGATGCCGGACAGCACACTGCATTTTCACGTTGAACCGTTTGAAGGGGCAAATCTGGTCCCTGAAGCGCTGGCGTTTAACGGGATCGACCCCAACGATCCTGAACGTGGTGCCGTCAGCGAGTACGACGCCCTGCATGCCATTTTTAAAGAAGTACGCAAAGGGATGAAGGATCAGGAGTGTAACCGTGCGATCATGGTGGCGCACAACGCTACGTTCGATCACAGCTTTATGATGGCCGCTGCCGAGCGGGCCGGGCTGAAGCGCAACCCATTCCATCCGTTCGTCACCTTCGATACTGCAGCATTAAGCGGCCTGGCATTAGGCCAAACCGTGCTGTCGAAAGCCTGCCTCGCGGCGGGGATGGAATTCGATGGTAACCTCGCGCACTCTGCCCTGTATGACACCGAACAAACCGCGCAGCTGTTCTGCGAAATCGTCAACCGCTGGAAGCGCCTCGGCGGCTGGCCGTTGCCGATGCCAGAAAACGCAGAATAAAAAAAAGCGACCATTGGTCGCTTTTTTATTGCCAGACAAAGACTTACTCAGCAGGCTGCTCGTCGTCTTTATGCTTAGCCGCCGTCTCTTTGATAAGCGTCTGCAGTTCACCGCGCTGGTACATCTCAATCAGAATGTCACAGCCGCCAACCAGTTCGCCATCCACCCACAGCTGCGGGAAGGTTGGCCAGTTAGCGTATTTCGGCAGCTCGGCACGGATGTCCGGGTTCTGCAGGATATCGACGTAGGCAAAGCGCTCGCCACAGGCAGACAGCGCCTGAACCGCCTGAGCGGAAAAACCACAGCTTGGCAGCTTCGGGGAACCTTTCATATACAGAAGGATTGGGTTTTCAGCGATTTGGCTTTGGATTTTCTCAAGAGTGGTGCTCATGTCTTGCTTCCTTAAACTTCTTTTTATGACTGTAGTCAATCAGTGTAACGCCAACGACTGCTGTCAGAAAATAACATTTTGTTCACGCAAATGCATTTTACCTCTGGCGTTGTGAAGTTGCCTTAAAAATATGCCTTTATCGGCCGCGCCGCCCGTAGCTTGAGCATTTTCCGAGCACCTTATGCCAACGTTGACGCATTTTTTTGCAGTCGCTAACGAAACAGCGCATCAGATACAAAAAGTATATTAACAATTAGTGTTTTTATGCATTAGAATCGATTCGTTTTGTCAATCATACCCAGGCATGAGTGTTTGCCTGCCTAACAGAGGAATGCTCAGTGGCGCGAATAAATAAATTCTCGATCACGCTCTGCGCTTTACTGTTTACATCGCTGTCGATGACCCCTTTGTCTCATGCGTCTGAACAGGCGCGGCCTTCTGCTTCTCAGAAATCGCACCAGACTAAATCAGACCGCAAAAAGAAAACCACCAGCAGCAAAAGCAAAACCACCGCGAAAAAGAAAACCAGCACCGTTAAGCAGAAAACGGCCGCCAAAAATAAAACCCCTTCCGCCGTCAGCAAAACCGCCTCTTCTCGAAAAACCCGTAGCCCCGCATTAAAAACCGCCTCGGCAAAAATGGTGCAGAAATGCACTGTGCGTAAAGGCCATAAAAAGAAATGCGTTAATGAAGAAGTGAAGCCGCTGACCATTGCGGATGCGCACAAAGCCCGTGTGCAGAAAGCGCAAAAAACGGCAATGAATAAATTGATGGGCCAGATTGGCAAACCGTATCGGTGGGGGGGATCGTCGCCACGTACCGGTTTCGACTGCAGCGGTCTGGTTTATTACGCCTATAAAGATCTCGTGAAATTCCGTATTCCACGCACCGCGAATGAAATGTACCATCTGCGCGATGCCCGTTCCGTTGACCGTGGCGAGCTGCAAAGTGGCGATTTGGTATTCTTCCGCACCCGTGGCCGCGGCACTGCCGATCATGTTGGGGTGTATGTGGGGAATGGAAAATTCATCCAGTCACCACGATCCGGTCGCGATATCCAGATTACCTCTCTGAGCGAAGATTACTGGGCAAACCATTATGTCGGCGCGCGGCGCGTGATGACGCCGAAAACGATTCGCTAACCCCTACCCTGTCGTGAAAGCGACGGGGTAAGTTCCTCTTTAGCCACATCTTTTAATTTGCTACCCTATCCCTACTCAATACATGGCTATTGGGTATTAATAACAATAGGGAGAATAAGCAATGTCATTCGAATTACCTGCATTACCGTATGCAAAAGACGCCCTGGCGCCACACATTTCCGCTGAAACACTGGAATACCATTACGGCAAGCATCACCAGACCTATGTCACTAACCTCAACAACCTGATCAAAGGCACCGCTTTTGAAGGCAAAACCTTAGAAGAGATCGTGCGCACTTCCGAAGCAGGCGTGTTCAACAACGCCGCACAGGTATGGAACCACACCTTCTACTGGCACTGCCTGGCACCTAACGCCGGTGGCGAACCCACCGGCGAGGTCGCGGCCGCCATTAACGCAAGTTTTGGTAGCTTTGCCGAATTCAAAGCGCAGTTCACCGATGCAGCGGTTAAAAACTTCGGCGCTGGCTGGACATGGCTGGTGAAGAAAGCGGACGGCAAACTGGCTATCGTGTCCACGTCTAACGCGGGTACCCCGCTGACCACGGATGCTAAACCGTTGCTGACCGTAGACGTCTGGGAACATGCGTATTACATCGACTACCGTAACGCCCGCCCGAACTACCTTGAGCATTTCTGGGCGCTGGTAAACTGGGAATTTGTTGCTAAGAATCTGGCCGCATAATTTCTGGCCCGGCGGGTAGACCTCTCCCGCCGGGCATATTCTTAATGGCTTGAAAACGCTTCTTCCGGTTGACGACGCCCACTAAACAGCACCACCAACAGGGCGATACCGGCAATAATCGCGCCCATCACCGGCACAAAGCTGTAGCCGAGACCGCCGGAAATTACCGCCCCGCCCGCGGCCGCGCCCAGCGCATTCCCCAGATTGAACGCCCCGATATTCACCGATGACGACAGGCCAGGCGCTTCATGGGCCACGCGCATAACGCGCATTTGCAACGGAGGCACCACCGCGAAGGTCGCGGCACCCCAGACAACCATGCTCACGGCCGCGCCAATTTCGCTCTGCGCCAGCCATGGAATCGACACCATGATAACAATCAGCAGCAACAAGAAGCCTTTCAGCGTGCCGGTCACCGAACGGTCGGCAAACTTGCCGCCCAGATAGTTACCCAGCGAGAAACCAACCCCAATCAATACCAGCATCGCGGTAATAAACAGCGGAGATGCCGACGTCAGGGTATGCAGCACTGGCGAAATGTAGGTGTACAGGGTGAACATCGCGCCTGCGCCGAGCACGGTGGTCAACAGGGCCGTCAGCACCTGTGGACGCATCAGCACCGACAGTTCCTGTTTCACATTCGGGCGTTCACCGCTGCTACCTTTTGGCAGTGAGAACCACAGACTGAGCATCGCCACCAGGCCCAGACCAGCCGTTGCCAGGAACGACATCCGCCAGCCGATGGTTTCCCCGAGCCAGGTTGCCGCCGGAACCCCGCCGATGTTGGCGACAGTCAACCCCATAAACATGGTTGCCACCGCGCTAGCCTGTTTGTGTTTCGGCACAACGCTGGCGGCCACTACCGAGCCAAGTCCAAAGAATGCCCCGTGGTTCAGGCTGGTAATAATGCGCGACAGCAGCAGCGTGGTGTAATCCGGCGCGATAGCCGAGAGCACATTACCGAGAGTGAAAATCGCCATCAGGAAAATAAGCGCATTACGCCGTGCGCGATGGGAGAGCAGCAGCGTCATCAGCGGTGCACCGACCATCACACCAATGGCATAAGCACTGATCAGCATTCCCGCCACGGGAATAGAGACATCGACGCCTTTGGCAATCACCGGCAGCAGGCCCATCGGCGAAAACTCCGTGGTGCCTATGGCAAACGCCCCTATCGCTAAGGCCAGCAGGGGAAAATTGATTTTCATGTAACGACTCCGGTCAGCCATCCTCCAGGAAGGGAGATGGTGCAAAAACAGAAGTCAAAAGCATGACATCAATCACAAAAAAACAGAAGTAAACAAAATGGCAAAAGTTTTTTGCGAATTTGATAACAATCAGAAGGGATATGTGAAGGAGGAAGAGGTCTCTCCCTCCGGGTAAATCAGTGCAGTACGGCGGTCAGCCCGGCGGCCACGATCACGGCCAGAGCAATTACGGTCGTCATTAAAGAGAGCTTCAGGTCGGTACTCATCAATTTTTCTCCTTTTAATCCCCACAACAAAAGTGAGCCTGCTCATTTTTGCACAATCATACGCAAAAATCTCGCAGGTTTTCGGCGCATAACGATTTTTCTCTTTCCCTTTCCGTAAGAATCAGACAAAATTCCACGCTAATTTAAAAGCGTAGCAGCCATTGACCCCCTCCCGTCGTTCTGTGTCGTTTCCCGGCGTACCGCAATTCAAATGAATTGTATCCAGGGTGTGTAAAGGCAAACGTTTTCGTGTCGATAATCAGGCGTAAGGAAAGGGTCTGGAGTGAGAACGAATGGCAACAATTAAAGATGTAGCGAAACGCGCAAACGTTTCCACTACAACTGTATCACATGTAATTAACAAGACTCGCTTCGTAGCGGAAGAAACCCGCAACGCGGTATGGGCAGCCATCAAAGAGCTGCACTACTCGCCAAGCGCCGTGGCGCGCAGCCTGAAGGTCAATCACACCAAGACTATTGGCCTGCTGGCGACCAGCAGCGAAGCCGCTTATTTTGCCGAGATCATTGAAGCCGTTGAGAAAAGCTGCTTCGAAAAAGGCTATACCCTGATTCTGGGTAACGCCTGGAATAACCTCGAAAAGCAGCAGGCGTATCTGTCGATGATGGCGCAAAAACGCGTCGATGGTCTGCTGGTGATGTGTTCTGAGTACCCGCAGTCGGTACTCGACATGCTGGAAGAGTATCGCCACATTCCGATGGTGGTAATGGACTGGGGAGAATCAAAAGCCGATTTTACCGACTCCGTGATTGATAACGCTTTCCAGGGCGGCTATCTGGCCGGACGTTATCTGGTCGAACGCGGTCACCGAGAAATTGGGGCGATCCCTGGCCCAATGGAGCGCAACACCGGGGCGGGTCGTCTGGCGGGCTTTATGAAAGCGATGGAAGAAGCGCAGATTAACGTGCCTGAAAACTGGATCGTGCAGGGCGACTTCGAGCCGGAATCTGGTTATCGCGCAATGCAGCAGATCCTTGCGCAACAGCCGCGCCCTACCGCCGTCTTCTGCGGCGGCGACATCATGGCGATGGGTGCCTTGTGTGCCGCTGACGAGATGGGTTTACGCGTGCCGCAAGATATCTCCGTTATCGGTTACGACAATGTGCGCAACGCCCGGTTCTTTACCCCAGCGTTAACCACCATTCACCAGCCAAAAGATTCGCTGGGCGAAGCCGCTTTCGACATGCTGCTCGACAGGATCGTCAACAAACGTGAAGAGTCGCAGTCGATTGAGGTGCATCCGCGTCTGATCGAACGCCGCTCGGTGGCCGACGGTCCGTTCCGCGACTATCGCCGCTAATCACCTCTCAGGGGCCGGTTATTCCGGCTCCTGCAACCACTCTTTATTCAGCGTTTCGCTGTCCCCCAGATAGTCCAGCAGCCAGCTTAACGCTGGTGACATATCATTTTGTTGCCAGGTCAGGCAACACGCCGCATCCGGGAACGGATTTTCCAGTTCCAGCGCCACCCACTCACCGCTATCGATGTACGGTCGGGCAAAGTGCGTAGGCACCATTCCGGCGCATAAACCGGCAGATAAACAGGTCGCGGACGACTCCCAGTCCGGCACGACAATCCGTTTCTGGTTATCCAGCAGCCAGGTGATGCGTTTGGGCAATGAGCGTGAGGTGTCTTCGCGCACCAATGATGGCCAGGTGCGCAACACGTCATCACTCAGCGGACCGCGCATTTGCGCCAGCGGATGTCGGCTGGAGACCACACAGTTCCAGCTCAGCATTCCCATATCGCGAAACGCGTAACGTCCCCCGACCGGGATCGCCTGTGTGGCACCAATCGCCAGTTCGACACGCCCGTCGGATAACGCATCCCACACGCCGTTGAACACTTCCTGGAACACGCACAGTTCGACGTCCTGAAAGTGGCGATAAAAATCGACAATCAATTGCCGGGTGCGCTCCGGTCGAACAATGTTATCCACGGCAATCGCCAGACTGCCGCGCCAGCCGTTGGCAATTTGCTGGCACTGCTGGCGGGTGATCTGCATTTTTTTGATAACAGATCGCCCCTCCTTCAAAAACCACGCCCCCGCGGGCGTTAATTCGACGTCGCGATGCCGTCGTTCAAACAGTGGAACCGCCAGCCACTCCTCCAGCTGACGGACGGTATAACTGACCGCAGAAGGCACACGGTGCAACTCCTGCGCGGCGGAGGTGAAGCTGCCGTTACGCGCCACGGCGTCCACGACTTCAAGCGAATATTCTGACCACATAGGCTGCCTACAAAAAATTTGATTCCATCAGCCAAATATTAGCGTTTCACAAGCGAAGTTGCACTCCCTACACTCTGCTGCCATGTACACCTGCGACGAGAAATAAAATGAACAAGCTTCCTGGTAAAGGATTTTTATGCTGGCTAGCGGGCCTGAGCGTGCTCGGTTTTCTGGCGACCGATATGTATTTGCCCGCTTTTGCGGTAATTCAGAATGACTTACAGACACCGGCGGCAGCCGTTAGCGCCAGCCTGAGCCTGTTCCTGGCCGGATTCGCGTTTGCCCAGCTGCTGTGGGGACCGTTGTCCGACCGATATGGTCGGAAACCCATTCTGCTGACCGGGCTGGCCATTTTTGCCATCGGCTGTATCGGCATGCTGTGGGTAAGGGACGCCACCACGCTGCTGGTGCTGCGCTTTATTCAGGCCTTCGGCGTGTGTGCCGCTGCCGTCACCTGGCAGGCGATGGTGACCGATTACTATCCGGCGGAGCGCACTAACCGCATTTTCGCGACGGTGATGCCGCTGGTAGGGCTTTCCCCGGCGTTGGCTCCGCTGCTCGGGAGTTGGATCCTGCACCACTTCGAATGGCAGATGATTTTCGCCACTCTGTTTGCCATTACCCTGGTACTGATGATCCCGGCCCTGCGTCTGAAAAAGCCAACGCAGAACGTGCCGCATAAAACCGAGAAAGCCCTGACCTTTATGACCCTGCTTCGCTCTCGCGATTATCGTGGCAATGTGCTTATCTATGCCGCCTGCTCCGCCAGCTTCTTCGCCTGGCTGACCGGTTCACCGTTCATTCTTAACGCTATGGGTTATGGCCCAACGGTGATTGGTCTGAGCTACGTGCCACAAACCATCGCCTTCCTGGTGGGGGGTTACGGCTGTCGGGCCGCATTGCAGAAATGGAACGGCCAGCAGATGTTGCCGTGGCTGTTACTGGCCTTCGCGGTGAGCGTGGCGGGGACCTTTGCGGTAGGCCTGACCGCAGGCAGCTCCCTGACCGCCCTGCTGATCCCGTTCTGCCTGATGGCAATGGCCAACGGCGCGATTTACCCTATCGTAGTGGCTCAGGCGTTACGTCCGTTCCCACAGGCGACCGGACGTGCGGCAGCCCTGCAAAACACCTTACAGCTCGGCCTGTGCTTCCTTGCAAGCCTGGTAGTCTCCACGTTGATTGCCACCCCGCTGCTGACCACCACCAGCGTGATGCTGTTCACCGTGCTCCTGGCGGGTTGGGGATATCGGATGCAGTATGTTGCGCAGCGTGATGAAAATGAAGGCGCAGCGCGCGAATCACACGCATAGTGTCGGTAGCAACTATGTAACAACTCAGTCATTAGTTTGCTAAGAATTTTTTATTGAATCACTCATTTTTGCGGCCTATACTGATTCTGCATTACATAATTACGATAAATATGAACAATTAACGGGGGAACGGATCTCCCCCGTTTCCCCACGGATGGCCTTTCGGCAAGGGATATCTCCCTTCCTCTGTTCTACGTCGGATAGCAGACTCACGGCAACGTCCGTGAGAGTTCTCACATAACCAAAAAAGCGTCTACGCTGTTTTAAGGTTCTGATCACAAGCCGCGTGATGGAGAAGCTATGAGTTCATCGTGTATAGAAGAAGTAAGCGTGCCCAATGATGACTGGTATCGAATCGTCAACGAAATGTTGAGTCGGGCCGGTATCAGAATTAATGGTTCCGCCCCCTCAGACATCCGGGTTAACAACCCTCTCTTCTTTAAGCGCGTGCTACAGGAAGGGTCACTGGGATTAGGCGAGAGTTATATGGACGGCTGGTGGGAATGCGAACGTCTGGATCTGTTTTTTCAGCACGTTCTTCGTGCCGGACTTGAAAGCCAACTCCCCCGCCACCTCAAAGATACGCTACGTGTCGCAGGCGCCCGCCTACTCAATTTACAAAGTAAAAAACGTGCCTGGATAGTCGGCAAAGAGCATTATGATTTGGGCAATGATTTGTTCAGTCGGATGCTTGATCCGTTCATGCAATATTCCTGCGCGTACTGGAAAGAGGCGCAAACCCTCGAACAGGCGCAAGAGGCCAAGCTGGATCTCATCTGCCAGAAACTTCAATTGCAGCCTGGAATGCGGGTACTGGATATCGGCTGCGGCTGGGGCGGGCTGGCGTATTACATGGCGAAAAACTACGGCGTCAGCGTGGTCGGGGTGACCATTTCTGCCGAACAGCAAAAAATGGCCCAGGCGCGTTGTGAAGGGCTGGACGTGCAAATCCTGTTGCAGGACTATCGAGATTTGCAGGACCAGTTCGACCGCATCGTATCTGTCGGCATGTTTGAACATGTCGGGCCAAAAAATTACGCCACCTATTTTAATGTGGTAGACCGTAATCTGAAACCAGACGGCCTGTTCCTGCTGCACACCATTGGGTCGAAAAAAACGGATAATAATGTCGATCCGTGGATCAATAAATATATCTTTCCGAACGGCTGCCTGCCCTCGGTTCGCCAGATTGCTATCGCCAGCGAGCCGCACTTTGTGATGGAAGACTGGCATAACTTCGGCGCCGATTACGACACCACGCTGATGGCCTGGCATTCTCGTTTTATAAATAGCTGGCCGGAAATTGCTGACAATTATTCAGAGCGTTTCAAAAGGATGTTCTCGTATTATCTGAACGCCTGCGCAGGGGCATTTCGCGCCCGTGATATTCAGCTTTGGCAGGTGGTTTTCACGCGCGGTGCCGAGGGCGGTTTACGCGTCGCACGCTAAAAAAACAAACCCCGGCAAGCCGGGGTTCTTTTTATTCTTCCGCGCTAAGACGCTTTATCGCCGATTCTTTCGCGGCCAGTACGCGCTCAACCGTATCGACCACCGCCTGGGTTTGCGGATCAATCTCGATATTCACCTTCTCGCCTAACTTCTTCTTGCCAAGCGTGGTGCGCTGCAATGTTTCCGGGATCAGATGCACGCAGAAACGGGTCGGTGTGACTTCCCCTACCGTCAGGCTAATGCCATCAATACCAATAAACCCTTTGTACAGGATGTATTTCATGAGGGTCGGATCCTGAACCTTAAACCATATCTGACGGTTATTTTCAGAGGTCAGGATTTTCGCAACGTCGGCAGTGGTCATAATATGGCCGGACATCAAATGGCCGCCAATCTCATCGTTAAATCGCGCCGCGCGTTCAACGTTCACCACATCACCTTCTTTTAACTCGCCCAGGTTGGTAATGCGCAGCGTCTCTTTCATCAGATCAAAACTGATGTGACTGCCGTTAATTTCGGTCACCGTCAAACAGCACCCGTTATGCGCAATGGACGCCCCGGTTTCAATTCCGTCGAGCATATGCTCCGGCATTTCAACCACATGGGTGCGAAAGTTCGGTTTTTCGTCGATGGACACAATTTTTGCCGTGCCCTGAACGATTCCAGTAAACATGCCATTAACTCCTGTCTCTAAATCATCACCGTCTTTTATATCCCGAACAATAACAGTTGCGATTGTACCTTGCCAGTCAGGTAGTGCTCCCTGCCATTTTTTGACTGGCTTAATACCCATTACTCGCTACAATATATTCGAAAATTCCTCTGCTCTTTCTTCTTGCTGCCCGTGTTGGCGGCTTTGTTAGTCTCTTCAACAATAACAATCAATAAAAGGTATTCACCCGTGCAAAAGTACGTTATTGAAGCGCGCCAGCTTCTCGCGCTGGCCATCCCGGTCATCATTGCGCAGGTGGCGCAGACCGCAATGGGCTTTGTCGATACGGTCATGGCGGGGGGGTACAGCGCCACCGATATGGCCGCCGTTGCCATCGGCACCTCTATCTGGCTCCCGGCCATTTTATTTGGTCACGGCCTGCTGTTGGCCCTGACGCCGGTGATTGCCCAACTGAACGGTTCAGGTCGCCGCGATCGTATCGGGCACCAGGTTCGCCAGGGGTTCTGGCTGGCCGGATTTGTTTCAGTGCTGGTGATGGTTGTCCTGTGGAATGCCGGTTATATCATTCGCGCAATGCATAATATCGATCCTGAACTGGCGGATAAAGCCGTCGGCTATTTGCGCGCGCTGCTCTGGGGCGTGCCGGGCTATTTGTTCTTCCAGGTATGCCGTAATCAGTGCGAAGGGCTGGCCAAAACCAAGCCGGGCATGGTGATGGGCTTTATTGGTCTGCTGGTGAATATCCCGGTGAACTACATCTTCATCTACGGTCATTTTGGGATGCCAGAACTGGGCGGCGTCGGCTGCGGCGTGGCAACGGCCTCGGTGTACTGGGTGATGTTCTTCGCGATGATTTCCTGGGTGAAACGCGCCCGTTCGATGCGGGATATTCGCACCCATGAAGGCTTCGGCAAACCCGACTACGCGATTATGAAACGTCTGGTGCAGCTCGGTCTGCCAATTGCTCTGGCGCTGTTTTTCGAAGTCACGCTGTTCGCGGTAGTGGCGCTGCTGGTTTCGCCACTTGGGATTATTGACGTGGCCGGGCACCAGATTGCCCTCAACTTCAGTTCACTGATGTTCGTGCTGCCGATGTCGCTGGCGGCGGCGGTGACTATCCGTGTCGGCTTCCGTCTGGGACAAGGCTCGACGCTGGATGCGCAGACTGCCGCGCGTACCGGGCTGGGGGTTGGCGTTTGCATGGCGGTCATGACCGCGATTTTCACCGTCACCCTGCGCGAACATATCGCCCTGCTGTATAACGACAATCCTGAAGTGGTGACCTTAGCCTCGCAGCTGATGCTGCTGGCGGCGGTGTACCAAATCTCCGACTCGATTCAGGTTATCGGCAGCGGGGTGCTGCGCGGTTATAAAGATACCCGCTCCATCTTCTTTATCACCTTCACCGCCTATTGGGTGCTCGGCCTGCCGAGCGGTTATATTCTGGCGTTAACCGACATCGTGGTGCCGCGGATGGGCCCTGCGGGGTTCTGGATGGGCTTTATCATCGGTCTGACCTCCGCCGCGATCCTGATGATGCTGCGGATGCGTTTCCTGCAACGTCAGCCGTCAGCCATTATTCTCGCTCGCGCGGCACGTTAATCCGCAAACAGCCGCTTCACGGCGGCTGCTTTATCATCAGTTTGTGCAGTGTTTCCGCAATCGCGTGAAATCAGAAAGAAAAGTGGCAATTGCCTCTTGCCACTTCCCCTCCCTGCCGCTAATATTCGTCCCCGTTGTGCGTCCGTAGCTCAGTTGGTTAGAGCACCACCTTGACATGGTGGGGGTCGGTGGTTCGAGTCCACTCGGACGCACCAATGCGTTTATAGCTCAGTTGGTTAGAGCACCACCTTGACATGGTGGGGGTCGTTGGTTCGAGTCCAATTAAACGCACCATCCTTTTGTGCGTCCGTAGCTCAGTTGGTTAGAGCACCACCTTGACATGGTGGGGGTCGGTGGTTCGAGTCCACTCGGACGCACCATTCATGTTTTTCCTTCGTTTTGCCCTTTCCCATCGTATCTTGCCTGTTAGCGGACGTTTAACCCTATTCACTCTCAGACATTGCGAGCAGCTTTCTCTTCAGCCCCAGATCATCCCGGACGCCAAACTTGCGCATAATGTTACGCTTATGACTGCTGACCGTTTTCTGGCTACGGAACAAGGCTTGCGAAATCTCTACCCCACTCTTTCCTTCACGAATGAAGCCCAGCACCTTACTTTCCGCCTCGGTCAATAGGATTATCTCTTCTGAGGGTGCAACCTCAGTTGTGACTTCACGAATGAACGGGCTGAGGAATCGTTTATGGCGCATACTCGACTCGATAATATCGCGGAAATGAAAAACGTGCTCATCGACGCACAGAATAGAACAGCGGGTTTGTTCATACACCTGCTTGATTATCCGACGCTGCGACGCATGCACCAGGATAAGCATTCGCGGCCCCGAAACCGGAAAAGATTCAAGATACACCGATTGTTGTGCAGTTAAATCCAGAATATAGAGATGAGGTGCCGGCTCACTTTCCACCATGCCCGTCTCCATTGACCATGTCCAACCTGGATTCATTCGTGCCAGTTGTTCGAATCCATGATTAATGGCATCAAGCCAAATTGTCGGGCGAGAAAGAGAGCATATATTATAACGGGCCATAACTTTTCCCTGGATGATACATTGACGTTACCTGGACTATTTCAGTCAGCATTTCAAGCCATTGTGCATGCGTATTTATATTTAATGCTTCGCAGATATTATGCTTCCACGAGAAAATGGTTTTGTAACTGCATTGACGCGTCTCCGCCATTTCCCGAGAGGACAATCCTGAAGCAAATTGCAGTAAAATATCCAGCTCGGTGAGCGTAATGCGTCTAGGGTGCAGCACCGTGGCATGTTGTCGGTTCAACGCAGCCCTGGCAGCGAGCAGTTCCTGCACCGCAGGCCGTAACGCCATTGCCAGACAGGTCTCATCGATAATCTTTCCGACGTAAAGCGTGTTTAATAATTTACGCACCCACGGATATTGCGCTGGGATCCAAACGAGGGTTTTAACTTTCATGGCTTTAACTTCACGAATGAAGCGTAACAGGTCGCTGAACCTGTCACCTGCCCCGCCAATACCAACGAGCAGGATTTTATTATCGGCGGTACTGCTGCGAACATATTCAGCTAAATGGGGTAACGATTGAAACGTCTGCAGGGTAGCGTTTTCCTCTGTCACTAAATGTGTGACAACCGTTCGCAACAACATTCGGGGTTCGTAGAGAAAGAGCGCTGGCACAGTTATTCATCCTTGATTACAACATCACACTAAGAAATTGATTACCGGTGCCAGAATAATCGAATCATCGGATGATGAGAATGTGAAAGAGTGTCCAATAGTGGATCAGAAAACTGCTGCCCGATGCTTTGTCACAGTTAATGATTAAATTACCTCGCCCGCACTATCCACGACACTTGTTGTGTTTTGGTGGCTGGCACATGCGTCCGTCGACGATAAGAACCTAACGCCTCCGGCGTGCAATAGGTGCAGGTTTCCAGCCAGTCGATATTGTCAGCTTTTATGCCTGCCTCCCGTAATTCCAACTGACAAAATGCCGGTAAATCAAACCACAGGCTGTTCTCCTCCCGGGCCTGCGCGCTGTGTGCGTTTTGCCCGTGCGGCGTGTCGGAGAATAAGCGCGATTGATGCTGCCGCACGCGTTCCGCGGCAGGCGTTGCCAGCAACGCCTGATAAAAGCCGCCAGACACCTCATAACAGCAGGGGCGAATATGTGGCCCGACCGCGACAATAATGTCGTCTGCGCTGACGCCCGCCGCCGCAAACTGTTTCACACTTGTCTGCACAATACCCTGCGCCGTCCCGCGCCATCCGGCATGTACGCTGGCAATAAACTGCCCGTCGCGGGACGCCATCAACAGCGGTAAGCAATCGGCAGTGAGTACGCCAATCTGCTGTGCCGTCATCGCGGTAAACACCCCGTCAACATGCGGTCTCTCAGTGGGCGTCTTGGTGAAGTTAAGGATGTCCGTGCCGTGAACCTGCTTGATATCGACGATTTGGGATTTGTCGAACGCGGTAGATTCATGCACATCGAGGAAGGCGTGGCGAACGCCGGGAACGTCTGCCAGTAAGCGAGAAAAATAGGCCATTGTCGTCTGTCAGTCTGATGTCACAGACCTTAACCGTAATCCAGCGACGCCGTCCCGACAAGTCAGATGGCATCGCTGGCAACGATTAATTACAACACCTTACTGAGAAACGATGCGGTACGCGGGTTCTGCGGCGCACTGAAAATTTGTTCCGGCGTCCCCTGCTCCTGAATAATACCCTGATCGATAAAAATCACCCGGTCAGCCACTTCACGGGCAAAACCCATTTCGTGGGTGACAATAACCATCGTCATCCCTTCACTGGCCAAATTCTTCATCACTTCCAGCACATCGCCCACCAGCTCGGGGTCCAGCGCTGAAGTCGGTTCATCGAACAACATAATGGACGGCTGCATCGCCAGCGCCCGGGCAATGGCCACACGCTGCTGCTGGCCGCCAGACAGGCTCGATGGCCAGGCATCGCGCTTATCACTCAGCCCGACTTTAGCCAGCAGCCCTTCGGCAAACACCGTGGCCTGCGCGCGGGACATCCCCCGCAACGCCATCGGAGCCATCAGCAGATTCTCGAGCACCGTCATATGCGGGAACAGATTGAAGCGCTGGAACACCATGCCCACGCTCTCACGCATCTTATTGAGATCGGTCTTCTGGTCGTGCACCGGGAAACCGTTGACCAGCACTTCGCCTTCGCTGACCGACTCCAGCGCGTTCATGCAGCGCAGGAAGGTGCTTTTCCCCGAGCCCGACGGCCCTATCACGCAGACCACTTCCTGGGGCTGGATATCGCAGTCGATCCCGCGCAGAACGTGGCTGTCGCCAAAGTGTTTATGCAGATTTTTAATGTGAATCACTTTTGCCAAACCTCTTTTCCAGACGGTTAACCAGCTGAGCCAGCACGAACGTAATCACCCAATACACCACAGAAATGGTCAGATACGGTTCCCAGTAGGTCGCATATGCACCAGAAACCGTTCGCGCGGCATAGGCCAGATCGGCCAGACCAATCGCCGAGGCCAGCGAGGAGTCTTTGACAATCGCAATCGCGTTATTGCCCAGCGGCGGCAGAATGCGGCGAAACGCCTGTGGCAGGATAACCTTGCGCATGGTCTTCCACCACGGCATCCCAAGCGCCCTGGCGGCTTCCATTTGTCCTTTATCGATAGACTGAATACCTGCGCGGAAAATTTCCGAAACGTAGGCACCCGCATTGAGCGTGATTGCCACGATGCAGGATAAAAACGCGCCGTAGTTGGAACGCAGTTCGCGAGCGAGATCGCTGCTCATTATCCCACCGGTAACCAGCAGTCCATCACGCGGGTTAATGAACAACGGCACCAGCGCAAAGTGCACCACCATGATTTGCACAAACAACGGCGTGCCGCGAAACGCGCTGACATAAAAACGCACCGGAAATTGCACCAGATAACGCAAAATATATTTCCACGGCCCGTGTTCGGCCTTCGCCATCCGTCCGAGGCCCAGCGTCAGGCCCCAAAGGGTGCCGAGGATCACGCAGATAATGGTGCATTTGAGGGTCATTATCGCGCCGTCGATAAACAGCGGACCGTATTCCTCGATAATTTCCCAACGGAATCCCGTCATAACTTATCCCTGAAAAAAGACGGCGATCGACATCATTAATGGCGACCGCCGTGAAAGCGAAAAACGATTACTGCGCAGGCAGTGTCGGCACGTCTGCGTCGAACCAGGTCTGGTAAATTTTGGCGTAGGTACCGTCAGCAACGATTTTCTTCAGGCCAGCGTTAATTTTGCCGAGCAGTTCGCTGTTGCCTTTGGCTACGGCGATGCCGAAATACTGGCGTTCAAATTTGGCGTCTGGCACCAGTTTGAACTGCTTTTCCGGATGTTGTTTGATGTAGTACTTGACCACACCCACGTCGCCAACCGCCGCGCTGACGCCGTCTTCAAACAGCTCCTGCAACATCAGCGGCGTGTTGTCGAAGCGCTTAATGGCGGTGCTGTTTTTGCCCAGCACGTCCGATACCACGATATCGCCGGTGCTGGAGTTCACCACCCCAACCTTCTCGGTTTTCAGCGCCGCCAGCGAACTGACTTTTGAATCTTTAGGCACCACAATCGACTGTTCGGCCGGGAAGTATGGCGCTGAGAAATCGACCATCTGCTTACGCTTGTCGGTGATGGTTATCCCGGAAATGATGATGTCACGGTCGCCAGAATTGAGGGTCGCAAAAATGCCTTCCCACGGGGTATTGACCAGCTTGATGTCGAAGTTTTCGGCTTTAGCGATAGCCTTGATGACGTCAATATCGAAGCCTTCTAACTGCTTCTGATTGTTTTCAAATTCGAACGGGCGATAGGTGCCACCGGCGCCGACGACGTAGGTTTCTGCTGCTGCCTGTGCGCTTGCTGCCAGAGCCGCCGTCAGGCAACAGGCTTTAATCCATTTGCTAATCATACAACCACCTTTTTATGCATTTAATGTGCATAAAAATACATAAGTTATCGGGCATATGCAACAGATGAAATGCGTTATAACGCTGAGCTATATCCATTCAGCCTATTCCTTGATTTCAGCGTGCTGGCGCAGCTGTTCCGGCGTGGCAACCGGCAGATCAAAGAAGCGCAGATAGGCGGGGATCATTTCAAACAGCATGTCAGTCCCGCGCTGGACCTGGCAGTCTCGTTCCATCGCCGCCTGCAAAAACGGTGTCCACGTCTGGCTCATAACCACTTCCCCGACAAAGGTGCCCGGCAGCAGTCGATTGGTATTCAGCGGGAGCGGATCGCCCGGCGACATGCCTAAAGGAGTGGCATTGACCACCAGCGAGTGCCCCTGCGGGTCTTTTTTCATCAGCGTAACGTCCAGCGTCGGATAGTGGCGTAACAACCGCATCGCCAACGCCTGGGCGCTACTCTCTTGGGTATCAAACAGCGTCAGGGCTGGCACGCCGGCCGCCGCCAGCGAGGCCGCAATCGCGGAGCCGACGCCCCCACAGCCGACCACCAGCGCTCGGGCATTATCCGGCATGAATCCTTTGCGCAGGATGCCCTGCACAAAGCCGTCGCCATCAAACATGTCTCCGGTCAGCGACCCATCCTCTTCGCGCCGAATGGCGTTACAGGCTCCAGCGATCGCCGCCGTCGGGGTAAGCTGCTGCACCAGCCCGGCGGTGACCACTTTATGTGGCATGGTCACCAGCGCGCCGACCAGATTAGTCAAGGTAAACAGCGTCGGCACGAAGGCGGCAAACGCCTCCGGTCGCACGCCCATCGGCACCACTTTGACATCGACGTTTTGAGCCGCCAGCCACGGGTTGTAAATCATCGGTGCCTTAAAGTTTTCTGTCGGCCAGCCGAGATGCGCTATCAGGCGTGTGTTTCCGGAAATGGTCATCAACTGCTCCTTAATCCTGCGGTTCCGTGAGTTCGATGCGTTTTACATCGCCAAGAATGAAGACGTACGCCACGACGCCGAGCAGCGCGGCACCGCCGATGTAAATCAGGGCGTAGAAGAAATTGCCGAAGGCGGCGACGATGAAGCCAATCACCAGCGGCGTGAGGATCCCCGCCAGATTGGCGCAGAAGTTAAATAGCCCGGCGGTGAGACCCCCCAGTCCGCGTGGGGCCATGTCGGAAATCAGCGTCCAGCCGAGGCCGACCATGCCCTGACCGAAGAAGGCAAACGACATCACCAGAATCACCGCGGTGTCGCTGTGTAGCCAATTCGCACCGATGATACAGCTCGCCATCAGCAGGCCGACGATGATCGGCAGCTTGCGCCCAAGGTTAGCCGAACCGGTGGCTTTCAGCAGTTTGTCCGACACCCAGCCGCCAAACATCACCCCACCGGCTGCGGCGAGGAACGGCAGAATGGCGAAGAAGCCGACTTTCAACCACGGCATGTGGCGTTCGGTCGCAAGCCAGGTCGGGAACCAGGTCAGGAAAAATACCAGTACCGTATTGCCCGCAAACTGGCCAATACTGGCCCCAACAATCTGACGTTTGCTGAGCAGTTGACGTATCAGCGGCCAGCTGAACTGGGTTTTCTGCGCGGTGGCGGTGTGGATCCCGCCACCTGCCGCGATGTAGTCATGCTCCTGCTGGCTCAGGCGGCTGTCTTCATGCGGCTCGCGATACAGCCGCCACCAGGCGATGGCAAATAAAATGCCGACCGCGCCGACGCTGATAAACAGCGCGCGCCAGCCGAAGCTGCCCATTATCCAGAACAGCAGCGGCGAGAAGCAGGCCAGCCCAAGATATTCTCCGACGGTGTACACCGCTGTGGCTTTGGCCCTTTCCTGCTGCGGGAACCAGGCGCTAACCACCCGGCTGTTGACGGGGAAACACGGCGCTTCGCTGATGCCGAGCCCGAAACGGCACAGCAGTAACGATTTAATGCCCACCGCCATGCCGTGAAACAGGGTGAATAGCGACCACAGGGTCAACGAAAGAAAATAGGTGATTTTATTGCCAAAGCGATCAAGGAACAGACCGCCGGGAATTTGTGCCAGGGCGTAAGTCCAGGCGAAGGCGGAAAAAACGAGCCCCATAATCGCCGCATTGATGCCGAGTTCCTGCGTCAGTTCCGGCGCGGCGATACCGAGCACCGTACGGTCGAGATAGTTGATCATGGTGCCCACTGCCAGCAGGGCCAGAATACCGATTCGACGCCGGGTACGGCGTACAGCAGTCACCGCTTCCGCGGCCACTACGTGGTCATGGCTGTATGTGCTCATAGTGTTTCCTGTCGTTGTAGGGTGCAGATGAATGTTGTTATTTTCACTCCGCCAGCTGAACCTTCTGGTTCAGTCTGGTTTACTCACTGTACTGCATCGCCGACAGACGCACGGCCGCATTGACCGCGCCATACTGCGCGTAGCCGTTTCGTCGTTCGGTTAACTCAAAGAAAAAACGTCCGGCGCTAAACGGGCGGGTATAAACATGTAAAAATTCGCCACCGCTGCCGTCGCGGTCATACAGGATCTGCTGACGTTGTAAGGTTTCAGCCTGCTCGCTGTCGCCAAATCGCGCGCGCAAATCATCATAATAGTTAGCCGGGATCGGCAATGCCAAGGCGCTGCCCGAGGGTAACGCATCGAGTGTGGCGGGTAAGTCCGCGCAGGCGAATGCCGCATGTTGCAGCCCAGCGCCCTGATAACAGGCTACCGAGCGGGCTATTTGTGTGGCACGGCTTTGGGATATATTCAGCGCCAGACGGATCTCCCCCTGCGGGCTGTGTACCGCCAGGCTGCGCACCAGCCCGTATGGATCCGGCATCGTTTGCTCGTGTTCGAGGGTGAAACCAAACACGGTGCGGAAGAACATCACCCAGTTATCGCGACTGTCGGCCTCCATGCCCAGCGCCAGGTGATCGATGCCGAGCAGGTTATTCGCGGAATCGGTTGGCAGTAATTCAAAATCACGGGCATAGATATCGTCGCCCTCTTCGACCAGGTAAATCAGGCTACCGTCGGGGGCACAGACCGCAGGGATCGTACTTTCATTCGGCCCGACGTCTCCTTGCCAGGTGGCATAACCATACGCTTTGGCCCTGGCGATGATGGCCGCGCTGTCGCTCACCCGCAGCGCGATGGCACACAGGGAAACGCCGTGGCGTTGCCAAAAATGGTCTGCCCAGGAGTGCGGTTGATGGTTGACCACCACCCGCGCCCCGCCGTTTTGCCACAGGCTCACTTTCTTACTGCGGTGAGTACCCTGTTGTTGAAAGCCCATCTGACTCAGGCTTGCGCCCAGCTTTTTAGCCTCTGCGGGGCTGGTGGCAAATTCAATAAACTCAGGGCCGTGAAACTGCGGTAGCTCAGGCAGTGAGACCAAGTCGGCGTCAGTGTGCGGCAGCTGCTGACGGGTTTGTTCTTCCAGCCACAGCAGTGAACGGTAGCCGTCTTTGGCGGTGGCTCCATTGGGTGAGGCGCGAAAACCGTCGTTGAATACCTCCAGCGACCAGGGTCCGCGATAGCCGCGCTGGGTTAATGCCCTGGCAAATTCCACCACCGGCAGTTCACCCTGGCCGGGGAAGCAGCGGAAATGACGGCTCCACTCCAGCACGTCCATTTTCATTACCGGCGCATCGGCCAGTTGCAGGAAAGTGATTTTCTCGACCGGCACCTCATCCAGGCGGGCGAGCGTGTCGCCCAGCGCCAGCACGTGAAAACTGTCGAGTACGATCCCCATCGCCGGGCTATCGACCGCTTTCACCCGCTGCCACGCCTGATGCCAATGGTTGACATGGGTGCCCCAAGCCAACGCTTCGTAACCGACCTTAATTTTTTCACGCTCGGCGAGTTCGGCAAGCGCACGCAGGTCGCTGATTTGCAGGTCGATGTCGGGACTGGTATCGGGAGCAACGCTGCTGCACAACAACAATGTGTCGCAGCCAAGCTGATGCATCAGCTCAAATTTACGCCGGGCGCGTTCGAGGTTGGCGGCAAACTGGCTACGATTCGCCCCTTCAAAATCACGAAACGGCTGAAAAAGCGTGATCTGCAAACCGAGATCGGCGGCCATCTGTCGGATATCCGCCGGCGAACCGGTATAATAGAGCAGATCATTTTCAAAAATTTCAACGCCCTGATAGCCTGCATCGGCAATAGCGCTGAGTTTTTCCGGCAAGGTGCCTGATATTGAGACGGTTGCAATGGAGCGCAGCATAGTTTCACCTGTCATGATCCACGGGGAAATTGAATATGAATCATTTGGTTCATTCGCGCCATTGTTCGTTGCTAATTTGTGATCATTGTGTGTATTTTTTGTTCTTTATAAGAAGCTGGAGTTGCCATGTCCGTTGTTGCTAGCGATGTTGCTCACGATGAAGCCCAGAGCCTGAAAGAGAAAATTTTTGCCGCCGCCATCGCGGTGTTTGCCGAGCATGGACTGGCTGGGGCGAGAATGGAACAGATAGCGGGAGAGGCGCAAACCACCAAACGCATGGTGGTTTACTACTTCAAAACTAAAGAGCAGCTTTATCAGGCGGTGCTGGAGCACGTTTACGCCCGTATTCGTGAGAACGAACAACAGCTGGGACTGGAAAATTTGCCGCCGGTGGAAGCCCTGGTGCAGTTGGTGAAATGGAGCGTGGCCTATCACGCCAGCCATGCAGACTATATGCGGGTTATCTGCATGGAAAATATGCAGCGCGGAAAGTGGCTGAATGCTTCCGGCTTACTCAAGCCGCTGAACAAAAGCGCGCTGTCGATTCTGGAAAACATCCTTCAGCGCGGCCAGCACCAGGGGATTTTCCAGCAAGGCATGGAAGCCCGCGACGTACACCGGTTGATCAGCAGCTTCAGCTTCTATCAGGTGTCGAATTTTTACACCTTTAACAGCCTGTACCTGGAAGGTCCGTTGCCGGAAATCGACGATCCCCAGCTGGTGGCGCATCACAGCGATATCGCTGTGAAAGCCGTGTTACGCTTTGTCATTGCCTGACAACAA
Organism: Scandinavium sp. M-37; assembly: GCF_043558715.1. Classification (NCBI taxonomy): domain Bacteria; kingdom Pseudomonadati; phylum Pseudomonadota; class Gammaproteobacteria; order Enterobacterales; family Enterobacteriaceae; genus Scandinavium; species Scandinavium sp. M-37. The sequence goes on along the minus strand of NZ_JBIGIN010000001.1, from coordinate 2,266 downwards.
CTTTACTGCCCTGCCAGGGCAGTGATGACCCGCTCCATCGCTTCGCGAGTCAGCTCGGTGCGTTTGATTTTCTGATTCGCCAGCGAGGTGCGTACCACGCCCGCAATCACAATGTGTTTCGGCTCCTGACCGAGGTCCCGCATCTCCAGCACCACTTTGCCCACGACGCGACACATCTCCTGATACAGCGCGTCATCTTTGGTCTGACTACCCATGCCACTTCCCTCTAAGTCATTAATTTTAAATTCATTACTGATAATAGCGTTTTTCAGGGAAACTTTCGCCTTTTGATTCTGTTACAACGTAAAGATCAAGAAGTAGGGATTTTGTTAACCGCTATCGTCTTGTTCTGAAACAGCGTTTTCATTTTCCTTTTTACCCGTAACCTCGTATAATACGCATCTATTCTTTCTTGAATGGTTTCAGCGCATTGGACTGCACAAAAAATAGCTTAAAACTTCATCCTTCCTCTGTAGCTGGCAACCAGGCTCACTTTCCTCTGCACGCTTATTTGATGTCACCTATCCTTATCTCGTGGCATCGCAACTTTCGTAATACAGGTTTGATTTCGGGGCCGTGCGCCCAGGATCCAGATTCCCATTTCCTTCTCTCTCAACTTGAAGACTAAGACTGTCATGAAAAAGACCAAAATTGTTTGCACCATCGGTCCAAAAACCGAATCCGAAGAGATGCTGACCAAAATGCTGGACGCCGGCATGAACGTCATGCGTCTTAACTTCTCTCACGGTGACTATGCTGAACACGGCCAGCGCATTCAGAACCTGCGCAACGTAGTCAGCAAAACCGGTAAGAAAGCCGCTATCCTGCTGGATACCAAAGGTCCGGAAATCCGTACCATCAAACTGGAAGGCGGTAATGACGTCTCCCTGAAAGCAGGCCAGACCTTCACTTTCACCACTGACAAAACCGTCGTGGGTAACAGCGAAATCGTTGCTGTCACCTACGAAGGCTTCACCACTGACCTGAGCGTCGGCAACACTATTCTGGTTGACGATGGTCTGATCGGCATGGAAGTCACTGCCATCGAAGGCAACAAGGTTATCTGTAAAGTGCTGAACAACGGCGACCTTGGCGAAAACAAAGGCGTTAACCTGCCGGGCGTGTCCATCGCCCTGCCAGCGCTGGCAGAGAAAGACAAACAGGACCTGATCTTCGGTTGCGAACAGGGCGTTGACTTCGTTGCCGCTTCCTTCATCCGTAAGCGTTCAGATGTGCTCGAAATCCGTGAACACCTGAAAGCCCACGGCGGCGAAAACATCCAGATCATCTCCAAAATCGAAAACCAGGAAGGCCTGAACAACTTCGACGAAATCCTCGAAGCGTCTGACGGCATCATGGTTGCACGTGGCGATATGGGTGTTGAAATCCCGGTTGAAGAAGTTATCTTCGCGCAGAAGATGATCATCGAAAAATGCGTACGCGCACGTAAAGTGGTTATCACCGCGACCCAGATGCTGGATTCTATGATCAAGAACCCACGTCCAACCCGCGCTGAAGCTGGTGACGTTGCGAACGCCATCCTCGATGGTACCGATGCAGTCATGCTGTCTGGTGAATCCGCGAAAGGTAAATACCCGCTGGAAGCCGTGACCATCATGGCCACCATTTGCGAACGTACTGACCGTGTGATGACCAGCCGCCTGGACTTCAACAACGACAGCCGTAAGCTGCGTATCACTGAAGCGGTATGTCGCGGTGCGGTAGAAACGGCTGAGAAACTGGAAGCGCCACTGATCGTTGTTGCGACCCAGGGCGGTAAATCTGCTCGCGCTATCCGTAAATACTTCCCGGATGCCACCATCCTGGCGCTGACCACCAACGAACTGACCGCGCGTCAGCTGGTGCTGTCTAAAGGCGTTAACGCTCAGCTGGTTAAAGAAATCTCTTCTACTGATGATTTCTACCGTCTGGGTAAAGAAGTGGCTCTGCAGAGTGGTCTGGCTCAGAAAGGCGACGTTGTCGTGATGGTTTCTGGTGCTCTGGTCCCAAGCGGAACCACCAACACGGCGTCCGTTCACGTCCTGTAATTATTTTCTTTTGACTTAATTTTCACAAAAGCGCCCTCGTGGCGCTTTTTTTTGGTTCATCGCGGTTAAGCGTGAATCAATAGAAAACGGCGGTAAAAGTGGTTAGTTTTGTATTCGCCAAAACACTAACCAGCCACTCAACCGCCGTCTGCCATGAATGCTAATCTTTCTTCCCTCTTCTGGGAAGGTTTCACTGTTGATTCCTTCACTCATCCTGC